>JBGTMU010000090.1:0-23964 GCA_041743405.1 Longimicrobiales bacterium
AGCGCAGGGAGAAGTTGGCCCGGGCCAGAAGGCGCCGGGAGGAGATCAACCGAGCACGGCCTCAGGAAGCGGCCTGAACCGGGACCAGGGTGTCACTTTCAGAAACAAGCGAGTTGTCCGGAAGGTGCTGAAGCGCGACACCGCAGTCCTCGCCCTGGCCGATGCCGGAGGGATCGCAGTCACCGACCGGAAGCAGCACCCGACCGCCTCCGCGATGCGCGCGGTCGCCGGGGTGCTCCTTGGAGGGGACTTCTACCCTGAGCCCGAGGCCATCCGGTCCTTCGCATGGCCCATGCTACTGCAGGCTGGAGGGCTCGCCCGCCCCTGGAGCGGGAAGTTGAAGCTGACCCCGGCTGGTCGGGCCGCGATGGGAGCCTCGCCCGAGACGGTGCTCCTGAAGCTCTGGAAGGCCTGGGAGACGACGAGCCTTCTGGATGAGTTCTCCCGGGTGGAGGCGGTTCGCGGCCAGAGCGGGCGCGGGCACCGCGGGCTCACCCCCCCCGCAGATCGACGGGAGGCGGTGGTTCGGGCCCTGGCCGAGTGTCCGGTCGGCCGATGGGTTCAGGTGGAAGAGCTCTGGCGGTTCATGCGGGCGGCAGGGTGCGACTTCCTGGTCTCCCGCGATCTCTGGGAGCTCTACATTGCGGAGAAACAGTACGGTGCCCTCGGCTACGATGGATACGGTACCTGGGAGGTCGTGCAGGGCCGGTATGTACTCACATTCCTCTTCGAGTATGCGGCCACACTCGGACTTGTGGACGTCGCGTACGTCCCCCCGGAGGGAGCGCGCATAGACTTCGATCACCTCTGGGGAGCGGAGGACCACGAGTATCTGAGCCGCTGCGACGGGCTCGTCTGGATCCGTCTCACTCCGCTGGGGGCGTGGTGTCTCGGGCTGACGGAACGGTACGGGCCCCCGGTTCGAAGGGAAGGCCGGAGCCCTTTGCGGGTGCTCCCGACTCTGGAGGTGGCCATCCTCGAGGGTGCGAGCGTGTCGCCCGCCGATCGCCTCGTCCTCGATCGTTTTGCCGAACCAACTTCCGAACGGGTGTGGCGCCTCGACCGCGGGCGCATCCTCAGCGCGGTGGAGGAGGGGCATCTCGTCGACACGGTTCGCAGGTTCCTGGTGGCGGGTGCCGGCGGGGATGTCGCCCTTCCGGAAACGGTGGAGGCCTTCCTCCGCGAGACCGCCGAGCGCGCCACGAAGCTGAGGGATCGGGGACCGGCCCGCCTCGTGGACTGCGGCACCCCCGAACTCGCCGCCCTCCTGGCCTCCGATCCGGCCGCCGCGAAACTGTGTATGAGGACCGGGGAGCACTACCTGACCGTCCCTGCCGGGAATGAGAGCGAGTTCCGCCGGAGCGTGCGCCGTCTCGGATATGTGCTCCCGGCGAGGGGATGAGCCGCCTTTGACAGTCTATTGAACCACTGGAGGGCGCCACCGTTGGGAGCGCCAGGGGGCCGAATCGAAGGCGGCTCGTCGAGGGCATGGCCGTGGCTGCGCCGAGGCGAGCCAACGACCGAGGCGGCTCCCTGCGGACTCAGTCCCAGGGCTCGTAGACGCCCTCTTCCACGAAGAGACCAGCGGCTGCGAGCTTCCTGAGGAGAGCCGCAGGAAGCTTGCCCTCGGGCGCCTCAACGACTGTCGAACCGATCATCCGCAGCTTTGCGCCTCCCTCTGCGGCCACGCGGAGCGCCGTCTCTTCGTCCCCGCAGTCGATGACCAGCGCCATGCGCGCCGTCAGTCGCCGACTCGAGCTCATCCACCCCTGAATCTCACGCTTCACGTTCCGGGGCAGCCCCCCGATGCATGTCGCCTCCAGGGCTTCGAGTACCGTCCGTTCGGTGAGCCCTGCGGCGGCGGCGATCCGCACCGACTCCGGTGTGATCCGGAAGAGGGTACCCACATCGGTCCCCAGACGTTCGGAAAAGCGCCCGAGCGCCCGCTCGGCGGCCGGTGCGGGACGGAGGAAGACGATGTGGAAATCGGCCTGGATCCGAACCGAATCAGGCAACCCGGCGAGTGGATCGGGAAGATCGGAGTCGAGCCCGAACAGGTAGCGTCCGGCCGCCGTGAGCTCGATCAGCGGATATCCCTCATCGTCCCATGCCACGGCGAGCGCGCCGAGCGGAACGAGGTACTGGAGGATCATGTCACTGAGAATCCTGAGCCAGAGCCCGCTGACATCGCGGGCAACGCCATAGCCGAGGAGGATCCGGCGTTGGAGCTGCGGATCGGCGAGCGGGTTGTGCGCCGCCACAGCGTGCTCCAGAAGCGTGTCGAGGGGGGTCGGCGGTTTGTCCACGAGCCAGCGGAAAGCCTCGGCTGCGGCCCTCTCGCACTCGGCGTTGATGGCGCCGCCGAGGTACCCGCCGAACCGCTGGAAGGGAAACAGACCGAGGCGAGGTGCCCTGATCGCGCCGTGTGCCATCTTCCGGCTGCGACCGTGGATTCTCTCGACTTCGTCCTCCATGAGCGGTCGCAGACTGTCGAGGATGACCCGGTGGAGCATGACGTCCCCGAGCTCCATCCACTCCCGGCCCTCCCTTGTCCCCGTGTAGACGGGTGCGCCCGACAGGTCGCTTTCGATCCGTGCAAACCCCAGACGACTCAGCATCGACCACGCATGATCGAGTCGAACATCAAGACCGAAGTCGGCCAGCGCGAGAAGGTCGCCCTCGAGGGGCCTCATCGCCCCTGCGATGCGCGTGCGGTCGCGGGCGTAGAAGTCCCGATCGGCCTTCCGGAGGCGGGTGGGCTCTGCCGAGCAGGCAAGGAGGAGCGCTGTCATGTCTTCGATGAGGAAGGGCCGGGCGGTGCTCATCGGTCCGCGGGCCCCCGGCCGTTCGCGCGGCCGCTCGGCTCCACATCCTCGATTCGGTACTCATACCCCTGCTCGCAGAGGAACATCTGGCGGCGCAGGGCGAACTCCTGCTCCACCGTGTCGCGCGAAACGAGCGTGTAGAAGTGGGCCTGGTTCAGGCCGGGCTTGGGACGAAGGATGCGGCCAAGCCGCTGTGCCTCTTCCTGGCGTGAACCGAAGGTGCCCGAGACCTGCACCGCGAGCGACGCGTCAGGAAGGTCGATCGCGAAGTTCGCGACCTTGGAGACGACGAGGACGGGGAGAGTCCCGGCACGAAAGCGCGCGAGGAGCCCTTCGCGTCGAGTCTGGCTGGTGGAACCCGTGAGCACCGGGGCTCCGAGCGCCTTCCCGAGCATGCGGAGCTGCTCGACGTAGGTGCCGATCACGAGCGCCGGTTCCCCCGGGTGCGTGTCGAGGATGCGCCGCACGACCTCGGGTTTGGCCGGGTTTTCGGCCGCGACCCGGAAACGGGCGCGGGGCTCGGCGGTGGCGTACTCCATCCGATACTCCGCCGGCAACGGAAGTCGCACTTCGGTGCATCGGGCGCGGGCGATCCACCCCTCCCTCTCGAGCACCTTCCAGGGGACCTCGGCCCGGCGGGGACCGATGAGGGCGAACACGTCGTCTTCGCGGCCGTCCTCCCGCACGAGGGTGGCCGTGAGTCCGAGCCTCCGACGCGCCTGAAGGCCCGCCGTAACCTGGAAGACGGGTGCGGGGAGAAGGTGGACCTCATCGTAGATGATCAGCCCCCAGTCGCGTTCGTCGAAGAGCCCAAGGTGGGTGAAGGGTGCGTTCTTCGCGGGGCGATGCGTGAGAATGTTGTAGGTCGCCACAGTCACCGGGCGGATGTCCTTGGTGTGCCCCGAGTACTCGCCGACCCGGTCGGCTGGGAGATTGGTCTTGTCCAGGATCTCCTCGATCCACTGGCGTGCCGCGGTGATGCTGGTGGTGAGCACAAGGGTGGACGCCTCGAAGCTCGCCATGCAGCCGAGTCCCACAATCGTCTTGCCGGCGCCACAGGGAAGCACCACGACCCCGCTCCCCCCGCGCGTGCTCCCCCCCGCGTAGAAGGCGGCGACGGCCTCATCCTGGTAGGCGCGCAGTGCGAAGGGATGGCCCCCGGTGGTGCGGGCGCGGAGCTGCATGGGAAGCCGCTCTCCCGGGGTGTAGCCTGCAAGATCTTCGGCTGGATGGCCCGCCTGCACGAGCGCCTGCTTGACGCGCCCCCGAACCTCGACGGGAATTCGAAAGCGGGTCGGGTCCAGTCGGCCCCCGTGGAGCGCGCCGAAGCCCCGATGTCGGGCGAGCTCCTCCGCGAGCGCGGGCTCGTCGGTCTCCAGCAGCAGCTCGTCCCCGGAACGTAGCAGCCGCACCCGCCCGTAACGCGATGCGAGGTCGACGACCGATCGGCGGATGGTGTCAGGGACCGGAAACCGCGCGTATTCCTCCAGAGCGCCGATGATCTCACTGCCAGCGCGGCCTGCTGCGCATGCATTCCAGATGGAAAGAGGAGTGATCCGGTAGGTATGTACATGTTCCGGCGACTTCACGAGCTCGGCGAATACGAGGAGCGCGTCTCGGGCCTCGACGTACCGTGGACTGGCCACGTCGACGAGGATGGCGTGGTCGCTCTGTACGATGAGAGGGTCGTCAGGTCGCAACGTAGTCGGTCTCCGGCGCATTGAGCCGCAGGGGCCTGTGGACCTGCTCGTCGAAACACGCGGCCGCGCGCCTGGTCGTTGGCATATGGGGAGCGTAGCGTTGTGACGCGAGGACGGCAACGCCTTTTCGGTGCCCGGATCGGAAGGGGATGGAATCCACTGTACCCCCGCTCGCCTAACCCGCGCGTTCCGGGCTCACGCCATGATCGATATCAACCAGCCATGCCCACGCGATCTCTCCTGGCAGTCACCCTGCCGGGAACCCCCCCGGGTCACATGTAAAGTGGCCCGTTCGGGGGGGGCAGATGAACAGGAGTTTGGGACAGTCGTCGAGTGATCTCCTTCACGACTGGTTCACATGCGTGCCATCACTCGCTCCGTCTCCTCAGCCACCCCGGCAGAAGGTCCACCGCGCCCTCCGTCATCGTACCCGCTTCCCTCGCTGACACTTCGAGCCCGTGGCCTCCCTCCGGAATCGTGTGTACCTCGAACCTCGGCCCGAGAGGCTCCAGGAGCCGCGGGCTCTCCCAGTCCGGCCTGGCTGCTTCTGGAGAGCCCCATGCGACTGCCGTGGAAAGGTAGATCCACCTCGCTCCCGGAGGCGGGGAAGCCCGTGAGGTCCGGGGTTCAAGGCAGGGAGAGATCCGGATGACTCGGCGAAAGGCCGCGTGGATCGCAGGCGTCCTCGTCGTAGTGGTCGCCGCGTGCGACTACCTGGTGGGAACCGAGGTCAGCTTTTCGATCTTCTACCTCCTCCCGATTTCCGTGACTTCCTGGTACGTGGGGCGGTGGTGGGGGCTCCTTGTGTCGCTGATCTCCGCCGCCACCTGGCTCGCGAACGACACCTGGTTCGGAGGGCACCCCTATTCGGAGGCGTGGATCCCATATTGGAACACCGCAATGCGTCTGATGATCGGCCCCGTGCGGGTCGAGGAGCTTCTCTCCGATCTGACTCTGACGATGCGATCTCCGGCCGCGGAGCAGGGGATCGCCCTCGTTCACGAGACCTCACCGGACCTCCCGAGCGCGCGCGCCGATGCGGCCCGGGTCAGGCAGGTGGTGACCAATCTCCTGGAGAATGCGTTGAAGTTCACCCCGACGGGAGGGAAGGTGGCATTGCGAGCGACCCGCTACGGAGAGGAGTTCCTGTGCATTTCGGTGGAAGATACGGGGCGAGGAATTTCTCTCGACGCCCAGAAGCGCCTCTTCCAGCGGCTCTATCAGACCGAGGCGGAAGACTCGGGGAGTCGGCGCGGGCTGGGGCTGGGCCTCTTCATCTCCCGCGAGATCGTCAGTCGACACGGTGGGCGAATCTGGGTCGAGAGCGTCCCGGCTCAGGGAAGCACATTCCATTTCACACTACCCGTGGTTTCCGAGGAGCGCTGACATGTCCACAAGAATCCTTCTCGTCGAAGACGACCCCGACCTCCGAAAGGGGCTGACGATCCGGTTGAGATCGAGCGGTTTTGAAGTGGCCCTGAAGGCAGGGGCCTCGCATTACTTTCAGAAGCCTGCGGACCACGAGAAGCTGGCGGTGGCCATTCGTGCCGCCCTGGCAGGTTCGGTGTGAGACAGGTTTTGTGCGGAAGAGGTGCGAGGCATGACGGGCGCCCGCGATCGCATCGCTGTCGGTCCTTCGCGTCGCCGCCATCACGCAGGACACCCGTCGCGGTGGTCCCTCCATCGGACACCTCCCCGTCACCCCCTACGCCACGTTCCCGTTCCCTGCTTCGGCTTCCCCATTCTCTCCGAACTCCTTCGCGTGGCAATCCGGACATATCCCACGCGAAACCCGGGTGCCGCTCACCCGCTCCAGGTGGGCCTCGATGGTGGACCACGTGCCCGTTTCGTTCTGGATATTGTTGATGTATCGAATCGTACCCCCGCGATCGATCACCATCACGACCTCGGGCAGAGCCTGCAGAATCATCCCGAGCGCTCCCGGGTCCTCATCCATTCGATCCGTCATGATCGCCTCGGTCTCGAGTCGCGTTGAAGTCCCCCCCAGCGCAAGCTCCCTCGCCGGAGAGGCATTCACCACTGTACGTTGTCCTCCCCGTCGACAACGAAACATCCAGATCAAGGAGAATGGAAATGGCATCAACGGATGATACCTCACAGGGCGCGGCGTGGCTCCAGGCCACGAGCATGTCCCCATCAATCACGGCGAACGATCTCGAACGGAGCGTGCGCTTCTACACCGAAGGGCTGGGCTTCGAGGTCACGGAGAAACACGAGTACGAGGGCCGGGTGGTCTTCTGCGGCCTGAAGGCGGGCGCCGCGATTCTCGGAATCGGACAGGACGACGGCGCGAAGGGCCGGGATCGCGTGAAGGGAGTGGGGATGCGTACCTGGATCACCACGGATCAGGATATCCATGCGTTGGCTGAACGAGCGAAGGCCGCCGGAATCACCCTCGACGCCGAGCCCGCACCGCTCCCCTGGGGGCCGATGGCCTTCGCGGTGAAGGACCCGGATGGTTTCAGCGTGACGATCGCGCAGTCGGGTGGCTGAGGCGCCCCTTTCCACCTCTTCGCCTTCTCGCTGAAATCGATTCCGGCGCTGGCTCGCGCCTATGCGGAACCCAATGACGCAACCCCCTCCCCTTCGCCTGGGCATCGTGGATCAATCTCCTGTCCCCCACGGGAGCACGGCCCGCGACGCCCTTGATGCCACCCTCGCTCTGGCCCGACTTGCCGATGAGCGGGGGTACTCCCGCTACTGGCTGGCCGAGCATCACAGCACCAATTCCTTCGCCGGGTCGGCTCCGGAGGTTCTGATCCCCAGGGTCGCCTCGGTCACCAGCCGGATCCGGGTGGGGTCCGGGGGGGTCATGCTCCCCCATTATTCCCCGTTCAAGGTTGCCGAGCAGTTCCGGATGCTCGAGACCCTCTTCCCGGGTCGAATCGATCTGGGGCTGGGGCGGGCCCCGGCCGGAACCGCACGGGCGGCGGCCGCACTCCGCTACGGTCGGGGAGAGATCCCGGTGGAGCGATTCCCCGAGCAGATCGAAGACCTGCTGGCCTGGCTCGGCGAGACGATGCACCCGGCACACCCCTTCGCCCGCGTGAGGGCCACGCCCCGTGGAAAGGACGTGCCCGAACTCTGGATGCTCGGATCCAGCGGCTCCACTCCCGAAGTCGCCGCCCGCCTCGGGCTCGGATACTCCTTCGCCCAGTTCATCAGCGGGGTCGATGGAAGTCCGGCGGTGCGGGGGTACCGGGAACGATTCCAGCCGAATCCCCGGATGCGGGCTCCTGCCGCGAATGTCGGAATCGGGGTGTTGTGCGCCGAGACCCGTGAAGAGGCCCGGTGGCTTTCCCTCAGCCTCCATCTCTGGCGCATGCGAATCCTCCGGGGGATGGATCGGGGAATCCCCACTCCGGATGAGGCGAAGGCGGAGTTCGAGTCGATGGGTGTGCCGCTTTCGCAACTATTCGCAGAGGAGGAGGTGAGAGTGATCGTCGGCGACCCCGCCCAAGTCCGGAGCCAGCTCCTCGCTCTGGCAGAGCGATACGGAGTGGATGAGGTGATGACCGTGACCATCACCCATGATCTCGAGACGCGACGGCGGTCGTATGAACTGCTGGCGGATGTGATGGAGATGGGTGGTGGAGGGGGGGGTGAAGTAGCGGCCTGACCGGAGTGCCAGAGTTGACGTTCGGGCGCCGGGAGGATAGTGTAATGCAAATGCATTACCATTCCTCGGAGAAACCCATGCCCCGAACATCTGCGACCAGCAAAGTGACGAGCAGGAATCAGACGACGGTTCCGCCCGCAGTGCGGGAGGCTCTGCATCTCGAAGCGGGGGAGCGGCTTGGGTACGTCATCGAGGGGGATGAGGTGCGGCTGGTGAACGCCTCGGCTGTTGAGGAGCACGAGGATCCGGTCCTCCACGGCTTCCTGGCGCTACTGGCGTCGGATCTGGAATCCCATCCCTCCCGAGTGAAGGTGTTTCCACCCGAGCTGCTGGCGAGAGCGAGAGTGCTGACGAGGGACGTCGAGATCGACCACGAGGCCCCCATCGAAGGCGTCACGGCCTTCTGACCTCATCCGCCGTGGTGGTGGAGGGCTGGACCATCCTGGCCCACCCGCTCTTCCTTGACGCCATGGAGCGATTGATCGCAGCAGTGGACGCTGAGCGGGCGTCCTCACAGAATGTGCCTCCAAGCGGCAATGCGAAGCTCCTTGGCCACCTCCTTGATCTGGCCTTCATCAAGATCCCCCGAGACCCCGGGAGCGCTGCGTTTCGGCATGGCGGAACGCTACCCGACCGTCGGCACTGGTTTCGCGGAAAGACCGGTGGAGGTCGGTACCGTCTGTTCTACCGGTTTGATTCGCGGGCGCGGATCATCGTCTACGCGTGGGTCAACAACGAGGACTCGTTGCGGACCTATGGGGGACACGACGATGCCTACGCCGTTTTTGCGAAGATGTTGGACGGTGGGAGCCCTCCAGACTCCTGGGACGATCTCCTTGAGGCGGCTGGCGCAGAGACAGCAAGGAAGCGGATGACGAACCTCCGGTCAGGGGCGGGACGGGAGAATCGGTAGGAAGAGGGAGGCGATGGGTTTCAATCGCCCCCGTGAGGCATCACAGAGGCCCACCGCAATCAGGACCAACCCTCCCAGTTCTCAGAGATCCGAAAGCCGAACCCGCCCCCCAGGTTTGCCTCATCGCCCCCGCCCAACCATTCTCATCGTTCCTGGTCCGCACCCCCGGCCGCCACTCCGATCCCGCCCACATGTCCAACCACTTCTTCGAACGGCCGATCCTGAACTCGCCGTACGCGTTTCCCGGTCGCCACTGGGAGCTCGACGACGAGGGGCAGCCTACGCAGCGGATCGTCGACACGCGGCGCCCGGCCTCCTTCATCACGCCGATCCCCAAGCCGAAGAAGCGAAAAGGAAGTGTCCAGGCCGAACTCGTTCTGGATGAGGGGAAGGGCCTCTCCAACGAGAAGCAGCAGTACCACGCCTCGATCATCAACGAGGTCCGTCGGCATGTGGACCGGTGGCGTGCACTCCCGGAGTCCGCCTGGAGCGTCACCCCTGAAACGGCGCGGCTCCTCCACTACTGGCGCCACCATCCTTTCGAGAACATTCGCCCCTTCTTCTGCCAGCTCGAGGCCGTCGAGACCGCGATCTGGCTCACCGAAGTCGCACCCGGCACCGTCGAGGGACGAAAGCTCATCCGCTACCTGGATGACGCGAACGAGAACGCGAACCCGGGGCTTTCCCGCCTGGCGCTCAAGCTCGCCACCGGCGCGGGGAAGACGACCGTCATGGCGATGCTGATCGCATGGCAGACCCTGAACGCGGCGCGGCGCCCAAGCTCCCGGAACTACACCCGTGGCTTCCTCATCGTGACCCCGGGGCTCACGATCCGGGACCGGCTCCGGGTACTCCAGCCAAACGACCCCGACAACTACTACTCCACGCGGGACATCGTCCCGAGGGACCTCCTCGAGGTGGTGCAGCGGGCCCGCATCGTCATCACGAACTACCACTCCTTCAAGCTCCGGAACCGGCTGGATATTTCACCCGGCACGGAGAAGCTCGTACAGGGGCGCACGGGCCCGCCCTTGCAAAAGCTCGAGACGGAAGGACAGATGATCCAGCGCGTGATGCCCGAACTGATGGGACTTCGGCGGATCCTGGTCCTGAACGACGAGGCGCATCACTGCTACCGGGAAAGGGCCCCCGAGCCGGACGATGCGGAGCTCGGGGCCGATGACCGCGACGAAGCGAAGAAGGCGAACGAGGCGGCGCGCCTCTGGATCTCCGGGATCGAGGCGGTGGACCGGAAGCTGGGCGTCGCCCGGGTCATGGATCTCTCAGCCACCCCCTTCTTCCTCCGCGGGTCCGGCTACCCCGAGGGCGTGCTCTTCCCCTGGGTCATGAGTGACTTCTCGCTCATGGATGCCATCGAATCGGGGATCGTGAAGCTCCCCCGCGTTCCAGTGGCGGAGAACATCCCCGGGGAGGAGATGCCGATCTACCGCAATCTCTGGGAGCACATCCGGAAGGACATGCCGAAGAAGGGGCGGGGGAAGCAGAAGAACCTGGATCCGCTGAGGCTCCCGGCTCGGCTCCAGACAGCCGTTCAGGTCCTCTACGGGCACTATGAAGAGACGTTCCAGCTCTGGAGGAAGGCCGGGGTCGGGATCCCCCCCTGCTTCATCATCGTCTGCCAGAACACCGCAATTTCGAAGCTCATTTACGACTTCGTCTCGGGGTTCTACCAGGAATCGAACGACGGGGTGGAACGCCTCCGCAACGGGGCACTCCCCCTCTTCCGGAACTTCGATGAGAACGATCAGCCGCTTCCGCGCCCGAATACCCTTCTCATCGATTCGGAACAGCTCGAAGCCGGCGACGCCCTCGACCCCGGATTCCGCAAGATGGCGGAGGACGAGATCGACCGCTTCCGCCGCGACATCGTGGAACGAACCGGCAACCGTGACGCCGCGGAAAAGATCACGGATCAGGAGCTCCTGCGCGAAGTGATGAACACGGTGGGAAAGGCGGGACAGCTTGGCGAGCAGATCCGCTGCGTCGTGTCGGTCTCGATGCTCACGGAAGGGTGGGACGCAAACAACGTGACCCACATCCTCGGCGTGCGCGCCTTCGGAACCCAGCTCCTCTGCGAGCAGGTCATCGGCCGGGCTCTACGCCGCCAATCGTACGAGCTGAACGCGGACGAGCGCTTCGACCCCGAGTACGCAGACATCTTCGGGATCCCCTTCGACTTCACCGCCGAGCCGGTCGTGGCCCCGCCCCGCCCACCGGTAGAGACGATCACGGTGCGCGCGGTTCGTCCAGACCGCGACCCTCTGGAGATCCGCTTCCCCCGGGTGGAAGGGTACCGCGTCGAGCTTCCCCGCGAACGCCTCCGCGCCGAGTTCACGGACGACTCCGTCCTGGAGCTCAACCCCGGGCTGGTGGGACCGTCGAAGGTCAGGAACGCCGGAATCATCGGCGCGACCGCCGATCTCGGCCTCGAACACCTGAAAGACACCCGCCACAGCACGCTCGTCATGCAGCTCACGAAGCGCCTCCTCGAAACGAAGTGGCGGGATCCCGGCGGGGAGCTCGAGCTGCACCTCTTCGGTGAGCTCAAGCGGATCACGCGGGAGTGGCTGGACGGCTGGCTCGTCTGCAAGGGGGAAGACATCTACCCCGCTCTCCTCCTCTACCAGGATCTGGCCGACATGGCGTGCGATCGAATCACGAACGGGATCACCCGCGCCATGGCAGGGGAGAACCGGATCAAGGCGCTCCTCGACCCCTACAACCCCACCGGCTCCACCACCCACGTCCGCTTCACCACTTCAAGGCGTGACCGCTGGAAGACGGATGGTCCCCCGCCGAAGAACCATGTGGACTGGGTGATCCTGGACAGCGACTGGGAGGCCGAGTTCTGCCGTGTGGCGGAAGCCCACCCCCGGGTGGTGCGTTACACCAAGAACCACAACCTGGGGCTCGAGGTGCCGTACCGATACGGGTCGGAGATGCGCCGCTACCGCCCGGATTTCATCATCGTGGTGGACGACGGACGGGGGGCGGATGACCCCCTCCACCTGGTCGTTGAAATCAAGGGGTACCGGCGCGAAGACGCGAAGATCAAGAAGGAGACGATGGAGACCCGCTGGGTTCCCGGGGTGAACCACCTCGGGAGCTACGGCCGCTGGGATTTCGCCGAGTTTGTGGATGTCTACGATATCGGACTGGATTTCCAGGAAAGGGTCGAAGGGTTGTTCGAAGGGATGATGGAAGGGGCCGTCGGGACGGCCACCACCGGGGAGACGAGCTGATGGCAAGGAAGGGAACGTCCAAGTCGGTCGAGACCCTCACGCACGACGAGGCCACGCGGAAGAACATCCCCACCGCGGAGCACGAGTCCGTTCTGGGCCCCGAGCACCACGTGGTGAAGAAACTCCGCTACCCCCGGAACGCCGACCTGGACCCCCAGCTCGTCTGGCGCGGAAAGGACGAGCAGGACTGGAGCGACCTCGTCGTTCCTGCCCCGCCCCTCTACATCCAGGAGAAAGTGCACCCGAAGGTCCTTGTGGACGACCTGATGGCCGCGTCGAAGCGGGATGATCCGGAGGAAGAGGCGCAACCTGACCTCTTCGCCGGCTTCAACGGGATCCCCGAGGGCGCCGAGCGCACCGACTTCTATGCCCACGACCAGAACTGGTCCAACCGGATGATCCTGGGAGACTCGCTCCAGGTGATGGCGTCGCTCGCCGAGCGGGAGGGGCTTCGTGGGAAAGTTCAGTGCATCTACCTGGACCCGCCCTACGGGATCAAGTTCAACTCGAACTTCCAGTGGAGCACCACGAGCCGCGACGTGAAGGACGGGAAGGCCGACCACATCACGCGCGAACCCGAGCAGGTGAAGGCGTTCCGGGACACCTGGCGGGACGGGATCCACTCCTACCTGACGTATCTCAGGGACCGGCTTACCGTGGCACGGGATCTGCTGACCGAGTCGGGGTCGATTTTCGTCCAGATCGGGGACGAGAATGTGCACCGGGTCAGGGCGTTGATGGATGAGGTGTTTGGGGAGGAGAACTACATTGCAGGCATTGTGTTCAAGACCACGAGTGCCTTCACCAGTGCGACGCTGTCGAGGCCCTTTGACTTCATCCTCTGGTACGGGTGCACATCCACCGTCAAGTATAGGACGGTCTACCTCCCTAAGACCTTGGATGACGACAAGGGCGCGCGTTTCACGCGTCTTGAGGAAGCGGGTGGCCTGCGGCGAGTCATGGACGGCGCCGAGCGGTTGCGGGAGGCCGAGATTCCGGCAGGAGCACGTGTCTACCGGCACGACAACATCTATTCACAAGGTCGTGCGTCTGCGAAGCAACCCTACACGTTCAAGGGGCACATCTTCGATCCGTGGCTCAAGAACTCTCACTGGAAATGTCAGCACCCCGAGGGTGTGGACCGCCTCGCCAAGGCCGACCGGCTCGCTCTGCCAACCACGAGGTCGATTACCTACGTGCGGTTCCTAGACGATTTTGCGGCCAGGGAGAACGCGAATGTCTGGTTGGACACGCAGACGGGCGCGTTTACAGACGACAAGGTTTATGTCGTCCAGACGAACGCGAAGGTTGTCGAGCGTTGTGTTCTAATGGCCACCGATCCCGGCGACCTCGTCCTCGACCCCACCTGCGGCTCCGGCACCACCGCCTACGTGGCCGAACAGTGGGGCCGCCGCTGGATCACCATCGACACCTCCCGGGTGGCCCTGGCCCTCGCCCGTGCCCGGATCATGGGCGCCCGCTACCCCTTCTACCTCCTGGCCGATTCCCCTGAAGGCCAGGGGAAGGAAGCGGAAGTCACACGCTCCGCCCCTTCCACCAAGCCCACTCACGGTGACATCCGCCAGGGCTTTGTGTACGAGCGCGTCCCGCACATCATGCTCAAGGACATCGCCAACAACGCCGAGATCGATGTCATCTGGGAGCGCTTCCAGGAAGAGATGGAGCCAGTGCGCTGGGCGATCAACGAAAAACGTGGCCTCGACCTGGAGGAGTGGCAGATGCCCCGCGAGCCCGGCGACCCCTGGACCGAGAAGGCTCGCAAGCAGCACGAGCGCTTCAACCGCGTCACCACTGCTACCACGAAGCAGGAGGCGGTGGACCGGATCAACAAGGCGCTCGGGCGGAGCTACACCATCGAGACCCTCCCCGAACACCCGGTCGATCCCTGGACCAACCCTGGTCTTCTGGAGCTCCACGAAAAGTGGTGGGCCCTCCGGATCGAGCGACAGCGGGAGATTGACGCCTCGATCGCGCCGAAGGCCGAGTTTGAGTACCTCTATGACAAGCCGTACGAAGACTCGAAGACCGTGCGGGTCGCGGGGCCCTTCACCGTGGAGAGCCTGAGCCCGCACCGGACCCTCGGGGTGGACGAGAACGACGAGCTTATCGACCCGCTCGAGGTGAAGGAGCTCCCCGGGGACTACGCGCACCTCCCCGAGTTCGGGCAGATGGTTCTGGAGAACCTGCGCCTGGCCGGGGTGCAGCAGGCCCACAAAGAAGACCGAATCGAGTTCTCCTCGCTCCGGGGGTGGCCGGGCGACTTCATCTGCGCCGAGGGGCGCTACCGGGAGGGCGCCAGCGAAAAGCGGGCGGGGATCTTCATCGGACCGGAGTTCGGGACGGTGCGCCGCTCAGACCTGGTAGATGCCGCGCGCGAGGCAGGGGACGCGAACTTCGATGTGGTAATCGCCTGCGCCTTCAACTACGAACCCCTCGCCAGCGAGTTCGACAAGCTGGGGCGGGTGCCCGTTCTCAAGGCCCGCATGAACGCCGACCTCCACATGGCGGATGACCTGAAGAACACTGGGGCCGGGAACCTCTTCGTGATCTTCGGAGAGCCCGACCTCGACCTCATCGAGGAGGACGGGGAGCTCCGAGTGAAGATCAACGGGGTGGATGTCTTCGACCCGAGCACCGGAGAGGTGCGGAGCGACGGCGCGGACGGGATCGCCTGCTGGTTTGTGGACACCGACTACAATGGGGAGAGCTTCTTCGTCCGTCACGCCTACTTCCTCGGCGCGAACGACCCCTACAAGGCGCTCCGGACGACTCTGAAGGCCGAGATCGACGAAGATGCCTGGGACTCGCTCCGAAGCGACACCTCCCGGCCCTTCCCCCGGCCTCTGAACGGGCGGATCGCGGTGAAGGTCATCAATCACCTGGGGGATGAGGTGATGAAGGTGTTTCGGGTGTGAGGCTATGGCGCCCGGAGTCCGACTTTGTCGCCCGGGGAACGGACCGGTACCAGTCTATCCGGCGCGGAGACCCCGCGGGCGAAGGACTTCCGCCAGATGGGAAGCACTGTTAGAATTGTATGTTCGGGGTTTCTTCGGGTTATAGGAGACGATCGATGCCTCAGCGTAGCGGGATCGAATGGACCGATGTCACCTGGAATCCGGTGACAGGTTGCACGCGAGTCTCCGCAGGGTGCGACAACTGCTATGCTGCCACCTTGGCGAGCCGTCTTCTCAGGGGGAGCTACCTCGCTCAGCTCCCGGTGATCGATTCTGATATCACTCGGCGCGATCCGTTCGCCGTGCGGATCTGGCCTGAGCGACTGGAGGCACCCCTGGGGTGGCATAGGCCGCATGTGGTTTTCGTCAACAGCATGAGCGATGTCTTTCATGCCGACGTGCCGGAGGACTTCACCCGGAGCATGTTCGAGGTCATGCTCAGGGCTTCCTGGCACACCTTCCAGGTGCTGACGAAGAGGCCCGCTCGAGCGCTGCGATTCTGGCGCCGGAACCGGGATCTTTTCGGTGGGAAGGGCCTGCCTCCGCACATATGGCTGGGGACATCGGTGGAGAACCAGGACGCAGCCTTCCGTGTGGACCACCTTCGCGAGGTACCCGCGGCTGTGCGTTTCCTTTCGTGCGAGCCCTTGATCGGTCCCTTGACGCTGCATCTCGAAGGTGTCCACTGGGTGATCGTAGGCGGTGAGAGCGGTCCAGTACGTCGCGAGATGCGGCCCGAATGGGCGCTGACTATCCGAGACGAATGCGTGGCGTCGAACGTACCCTTCTTCTTCAAACAGTGGGGTGGACGCACTCCCAAAGCCGGTGGCCGGACGCTGGAGGGTGAGGTCTGGGACGAGGTTCCACGCCGTGCGGTGGGAACGTAGCGGTCATGCCCGGGGACCGTTTCCTGCGTGGGCTTGAGGACGACGGCCTCTACACACCCCCCGTGAAACTCCACTCCGTCGAGAAGATTACGATCCACAACTCGTACCTGTCGCTCTTCACGACCGCCATGCGAGACAAGTGGCCTCAACTCGCGTATCTCGGATTGTACTCCGGTGCCGGCAGGGCGCGGATCGAAAGCTCCGGAGAGATCATCGAGACGACCGCGATGTCGGCCTTCAGAACGCCATACCCCTTCACGAAATACGTTTTCGTTGACAACGACTCCCAGTGCATTGAGGCTCTTCAGGGTCGCATCGCTACCCTGGGGGGCGAGCGGGATGTGACTTTCATCGAGAGCGACGTGAAGGAGGCCGTGCCTGATATCATCGCTGCCATGCCTACTTTCGGGCCTGGCCGCGGGCTGCTGTCGTTCTGCTTTCTGGACCCTTTTTCAGCGGCACTGGACTTCGATGTCATTCGATCTCTCGGCAGCCGCTACAAGATGGACTTCCTCATTCTGCTCATGCTGGGTCGCGACGTGCGCACCAACTTTCAAAAGTACCTCGACAATCCGCTTGACGAGCGGATCGCGGGGCTCATCGACGATCCCAACTGGAGGGACGAATGGCGAGCGATGGGGCGCCCGCCGAAGTTCGTAGTGCGGTTCATCCTGGAGAGGTTCGACGCGGCCATGACGCGGCTGGGCTACGAGGCGGCACGCCCATCCGAGAGCCATCCTATCCGGATTGCGGGGAAGGGGGTCTTTCTCTACTCCCTCGTGTTCTACAGCAGGAACCCGCTGGGCAAGAAATTCTGGGAGGCGACGAGGCAGGGCGCTGATCCCCAGGGCTCGCTGGGCCTGTAGAGGGCGACGCTCGCCCATGACCTCCTTCATCGCCCACTCTTCCTCCGACAGCTTCGCGCAACAACCCGTCCCGAACAAACATTTACAGGATCGCGGGGCACCCGTACCCTTCAGGGTGCGCTACCCCCTCCTGAACCCGTACGGACCACCATGCCGGCCGTGAACCCTGAAATCCTCATCTGGGCCCGCGAATCCGCCGGGCTCGATCGGTCCGAGGCGGCCACGAAGATCCAACTCCGGGCGGCCCGCGGCGTCGGTCCCGAAGAGCGGATGGCGGAACTCGAAAGCGGGGCCGTCGCTCCGACTCGCCCTCAGTTGGTGCGGCTGTCCAAGGCTTACCGGCAACCGTTGGTGGCCTTCTATCTTGAGGCTCCACCGCTGCGGGGAGATCGCGGAGCAGATTTCCGCACGACCCTTGGAGAACCCATTCCGGAGGAAGAGGCCTGGCTGGACCACCTCATTCGAGATGTGCGCACACGCCACGATCTGATTCGAGCAGCGCTCGAGGGCGATGAGGACGTAGCCCAGGTCGCGTTCGTTGGTGAGAGCATGATCGACGAGGGGGCGGAGGTCCTCAAGGAGAGGTTGATCAAACTCATAGGCTTCGATCGGAAAGCGTTTCGGAAGCAGCCGTCCATGGAGGAGGCATTCCGATATCTGCGAGAGCGGGTCGAGGAGACTGGGGTGTTTGCCCTTCTGAAGGGAGATCTGGGGAGCTACCACACCGCTATTTCGGTCGAGACGTTTCGCGGGTATGCCCTGGCCGATTCCCTGGCCCCCATGATCGTGATCAATGATCAGGACGCTCAATCTGCCTGGTCCTTTACCCTCCTCCATGAATTCTGCCACCTCATGCTGGGGCACACCGCGGTCAGTGGGGGTTTCGATGGAGTTCGGGTGGAGCGGGTCTGCAACGATGTGGCCAGCTTGACGCTTCTGGATGACGGGGAGCTATCTGAAATCCTCATTGCGACGGAGTTCGACGTGGCCTCCATGGCTCGGGAGATCGGGAGGTTCGCCGCGGTGAGACGCGTGAGCCATTCCCTCGTGGCGTTGAGGCTCTGGAAACAGGGTCGGCTCACCCCCCACCAGTGGAAAACGCTCTCCGCACGGTTCAAGGAAGAGTGGATCAGGAGCCGGGAATACCAGCGGTTGAAAAGAAAGGACCAGGAGGGTGGGCCCACTTACTACGTCCTGCGGCGGCATCGGCTGGGGCCAGCGCTCCTGGGAACGGTCAACTACCTGATGAAGGCGGGCGAGGTTTCGGTGGTGAAGGCGGCACGGATCCTCGATGTGAAGCCCGGCAACGTTCATGAGACGCTGGCCGTGGCGGAACGTTAGGCCCGGGCCATGCTTTACCTCCTGGATGCCAACGTTCTCATTTCCGCAGCCAACGGGCTGTACCAGCTTGACCGAGTGCCGCAGTTCTGGGGTTGGCTCGAGGAGATGGGGAGGCAGCGCAGGGTGGCAGTGCCTCGCGAGATCTGGGAGGAGTTCAAAGATGGGAAGGATGACCTGGCCTCCTGGGCTCGAACCGCAGTCGTGAAGGAGTTCCTGCTCCTCAAGGAAGCGGCGGACCCTCTCGTGGTTCAGGAAGTGGTCTCGCGGGGATACGCGCCGGATCTTACCGATTCGGAAATAGGTGAGCTGGGCCGAGACCCGTTTCTCATCGCCTACGCGTTGTGGGCGCGCGACACGAGGGTCGTCGTGACCGGGGAGATCTCCCGCCCGGGTCTGAGGCGCGGGAGAAGGAAGGTGCCGGATGTGTGCCGAGCGCTGGGTGTCCGGTGCGAAGACGTGGTCGGTCTCATCAACGCTCTCGACTTCCGCGTTCGATAGGCCGATGACCTTCCTCATCTCCGACTCCTTCACCGACAGTCTTGGCCGCCTGACGGGTTCCGAGCAGAAGATCGTGAAGACCACCGTCTTCGATCTTCAGGTGGACCCCTCCCGCCCCGGATTCAGCTTTCATCGCGTGGATCGAGCGAAGGACAAGGATTTCTGGTCGGTGCGCGCTGGCTCCGACATCCGGATCATCGTCCACCGGACGGCCTCGCGCCTCCTACTCTGCTATGTCGATCACCACGACCGCGCCTATGACTGGGCCGAGCGGCGCAAGATCGAAACCCATCCCCGAACGGGAGCCGCTCAGCTCGTCGAGATCCGCGAGCGGGTGGAAGAGGTTGTGGTCCCGGTCTACGTTTCAGAGGAGCGGCCGACCCCTCCGGTTTCCCTTCCCCTTGAGCACGTCACGGAAGAGGAGCTCTTGGGCTTCGGCGTCCCGCTCGAATGGGTCGAGGAGATCCGGAGCGCGGACGATGACTCGCTTCTCACCCTGGTGGAGCGCCTCCCTGCCGAGGCTGCCGAAGCCGTGCTTGAGCTGGCAACGGGTGGCACGCCGCGAGTCCCAGCAGTTGCCACAGAGGACCCGTTCCATCACCCCGATGCCCGCCGCCGCTTCCGGATTCTGGAGAATCGGGAAGAACTGGAGCGGGCCCTCGAGTTCCCCTGGGACCGCTGGACGGTGTTCCTCCATCCCGCTCAGCGGGAGTGGGTGGAGCAGTCCTTCAGCGGGCCTGCCCGCGTATCGGGCTCAGCAGGGACCGGGAAGACCATCGTCGCGCTCCATCGGGCCGTTCACCTCGCGCGCCAGCACCCGGAGTCGCGAGTGCTTCTCACCACCTTCACCGAAACCCTCGCGAACGCGCTTCGAGGACTGCTTCGCCGTTTGGTGTGGAACGAGCCCCAGCTTGCCGAGCGGATCGAGGTGGAAGCGCTGGATGGACTGGCGGTCAGGCTGCATCGGCGCCTCATTGGTCCGGTCACACTCGCGACGCCAGTCGATCTCTCGGAGGTTTTCGTTGAGGCCGGAGCCTTCTCCGAGGAGAGCCTCCTGGGCCCTCGCTTCCTCCGGGATGAATGGGAACAGGTCATCGATGCGTGGCAGGTTCCCACCCTTGAGGCCTACAGGGAGATCGCGCGAGTGGGGCGGAGAACTCGCCTGGCCACCTCCCACCGGGAGGTGCTCTGGTCCGCGTTCGAGCGGGTCGGGGAAAACGTCGAGAGGCGGGGCCTCAAGACGCTTTCGCAGGTATTCGCCACACTCACGGAGGCCTTCCAGTCCAAGGCCCGGTCCCCCTTTGACTTCGTGATCGTGGACGAGGCGCAAGACCTCTCCGTTCCCCAGCTCCGGTTCTTCGCGGCGATCCAGGGCGATCGGCCCGATGCGCTCTTCTTCGCCGGCGACCTGGGGCAACGGATTTTCCAGGCGCCGTTCTCCTGGAAGGCACTTGGCGTGGACGTGAGAGGCCGCTCGCGCACCCTGCGAGTGAATTACCGCACATCCCACCAGATCCGAACCCTCGCGGATCGCCTCCTTGGACCGCTGGTGACCGGTGCCGATGGGGAGACCGAGGAGCGCACGGGAACCGTCTCGACCTTTAATGGTCGGGCACCCGAGATCGCCATCCTTGACGACGAGGCAGCCGAAATTGCGACCGTCGCGGCGTGGCTCGTCGAGCGCAGGGAGAGAGGGGTGATGCCGGAGGCCATCGGGGTGTTCGTCCGCAGCTCACAGGAACTCGGCCGCGCGGAGAGTGCGGTTCGTGAGGCCGGGCTCGAACCGGGTATCCTCGACGAGAAGGTCGCCGTCCCGGCGGGCCACGTGTCGATCGGGACCATGCATCTCGCGAAGGGACTCGAGTTCGGTACTGTGGCCGTCATGGCCTGCGATGACGAGGTCATCCCGCTTCAGGAACGGATCGAGTCGATCGGCGACGAGGCCGACCTCCAGGAGGTCTACGACACCGAGCGCCACCTGCTCTACGTGGCGTGCACCCGTGCCCGGGACCATCTCCTCGTCACGGCGGTGCACCCCGGATCGGAGTTCCTGGAGGATCTGCGGGGTTGAGTGGGTTCACCCCCGGATGCCGCTAGTCCCGGACCACCCGGAACCCGTTGGATCTGACCTCCGCGGGAGGGGCATCGCACCCTGTTTCCGCCCGGCAATAGCGGGCCACGAACCCTATCTGGAAAACGCCTTCCAATACGCCAAGGGGCTCGCCGGACTGGTCCCAGGAATTTGGGCCGCGGACCTGAAGGGTATCCGTTCTGGTTGCTCCGGGCGGTACCACGATCGGATCGCTTCCTCCCACGCAGGCCCAGAAAGGGCTGTACGCGGCACCCTTGCTGTGAGGTGTGTCGACGCTGTGCACCCCATAGATCGGGTAGGGCGTGTCGGGGTAGCAACGAGCCAGGAATACGGTATCGGCCTGGGCGTTGAGGAAGCGGCTGACAAGCATGAAGCCGTACTGGCTGTCGTCTCCGCTTCCACCCATGTGGCGCGCGAAGTAGACGGTGGCGTCAGTCTGGACCGGTTCACCTTCACGCGCGGGTCCCGTCGGATCCGCGCAGGCGCACAGACAGCCAAGGGCAATCAGCGTGAAGGATCGAGTCATTTAGCGGCCCCCCCTCATTCTCCCATCACCACTTCCACCCGGATCCGGCCTTCCCCTGACCCGATTGGAATCCGTGCCGGATCCACGGCCAGTCCGTCGACCGCGCAGGAATGAATTCCCGTGGCCCTCCCCTCCGGGTTCCGTACCCGCACCTCGACCCGAACCCCTTCCACCTCGATCTCCACCTCGAATCCGTCCCAGGCGGGAGGAATGCACGGGTTCACCCTGAGGAACCCGCCCTCCCGCGAGATCCCCAGTACATCCTCGAGCGCCACCCGCCACAGCCATCCGGCTGACCCGGTGTACCAGGTCCACCCCCCCCGACCCACATACGGCGCTGTTCCGTAGACGTCGGCCGCAAGCACATAGGGCTCGACTCTGTAGCGCTCGGTGCCCTCCTCGCCCGCTGCGTGCCGGGTGGGAAGCAGCAGCGCGAGAAGCTCCCCGGCGCGAACCACGTCGCCCTGGAGCGCGAGGGCGCGGATGAGCCAGGCTGCGGAGTGGGTGTACTGCCCCCCGTTCTCCCTGACCCCGGGTGGATAGGCGGCAATGTACCCGGGGTTCGGCCCTTCGCCGGTGAACGGCGGAGTCAGGAGAAGGGCGATTCCGTCATCGGCCCGCACCAGCTCCCTCCACGCCGAGTCCACCGCCTGGCGGGCCCTCCCGGGATCCGCGGCTCTCGAGATCACCCCCCACGACTGGGCGATGGAGTCGATGCGGGCCTCCACCGACTCACGGGATCCGATCGGCGATCCGTCGTCGAAGAAGGCACGGCGGTACCACTCGCCGTCCCATCCGTGACTCTCGATGGCACGGTGCACCGTGTCGCTCCACCCTTCCATCTTCAGAGCCGCTTCCTCGTCAGACCGCGCGCGAGCCAGCGGAATCATGAACCGACACACGTCGAGGAAGAACCACCCCAGCCAGATGCTCTCGCCCCGCCCCTCGTCCCCGACCCGGTCCATCCCGTCGTTCCAGTCGCCGGTGCCGATGAGGGGAAGGCCCCGGGGTGAGAGCATGCTCCCGGTTCGCTCCACCGCCCTGAGCGCGTGCTCCCACAGCGACCCGTCTTCCTCCGATACCGCAAATGCCTCGTACCGCTCGTCGACTCCGTCTGGAAGAGGCTCGCCCGCGAGGTAGGGAACGCGTCGGTCCAGGAGTGAGCGATCGCCGGTCCAGCGGACGGTCTGCGCCAGCACCCAGGGAAGCCAGAGCAGGTCGTCGGAGCACCGTGTCTGGACCCCTCGGGTGGTCTGGGGATGCCACCAGTGAAGAACGTCTCCCGCGCGGAACTGCCTCGCGGCGGCCGCTTCCAGCTGCGCCTCCGCCAGCGACGGATCGAGGGGGAGAAGCGCGTAGGCATCCTGCAGCTGATCCCTGAAACCGAAGGCGCCCCCCGACTGGTAGAACCCCGTTCGACCTCGCATTCGGGAGGCGATAGTCTGATAGGGAAGCCATCCGTTCATGAGGCAGTCCAGCGCCGGTTCGGGCGTGCGCACCCGGATTCGCCCCAGATACCCCTTCCACCTTGCAGCTTCCTTTGCGGCGAGGTCTTCTCCTTCGGGTGAACTTCGAAGGCCCGCGAGCACGTCGGCGACCGCGTCTGCTGCCCCGACGCCCCCGAGAAAGAACACCAGCTCGCGCTCTTCCCCAGGCGCGAGCGTCACGTCACGACGAATGACTCCGCACCGGGACCCACGCGCCTCGATCCGCTCACCGCGGACAAGCCGAGAGAGGCCGATCGGGATCCGGTCGAAGGGGCCCTCCGACCCGAGGAAGGCACCACGGTCGGTCGAGAGGCCGCTCGCCGGAGCATAAGAGGCGAGGAAAGCGACCTTCCCCGAGAAGGGGATGGAGAACGGGTTCCGGGCCAGGACCGCGGACTGAGCCTCGTCGGACCAGGTGCTGAGGCGCCCAGCCACATTCATGGGATGGGTCCCCAGAACCCATTCGACAAAGAAGGTGGCAGAGAGGCGCCGGGGAGCATCGCTGCGGTTCGTCAGTCGAACCCGAACCAGCTTTGCCGGAAGCGTCGGGTGAAGGGACCAGGTCACCTCCTCGTCCAGTTCCGAGTCCGCGGCTTCGAGGGTCGTGCGACCCCATCCATGACGGATCCGATGGTGCCGCCGCAGCCCCAGCGGTCCCGGCGTGGGAGTCCACACCCGGCCGTTAGCTTCGTCCCTCAGGTAGAGAGCTTCCCCTCTAAGCCCGAGCAGAGGGTCATTGCTCCAGGGGGTCAGGCGAAACTCTCCGGCGTCCCCGAGCCACGTGAAGCTTCCACCGGACTCCGAGACCACGAATCCGATCTCGTCCCTGGATACGATGTTGACCCAGGGGGCAGGGGTCTCGGCCCCGGGCTTCAGGTCGATCACGTACTCGCCCGACTCGGGATCGAAGCCACCGAAAGCGGAAGGGGCCACGAGCGCCACGGGCTCGGG
>JBGTMU010000091.1:0-27141 GCA_041743405.1 Longimicrobiales bacterium
GGACCGACTCGAGAAGCTCATCCCGGTTCGGGAAGTCGGCCTCGAAATCCGGCTGCGCGCTCAGCAGGCGCGTCTGAGCCTCGAGCCGCCGTCGGACCGCTGCGGATGCCTCCGGAAGGGAGGCGCTTCCACCCGCGTGAAACACGCGCTCGGTGAGGGCGGTGCGGCGCTCTTCCAGTTCCTCGATGTCGGAGCTCAACTCCTTGATGCGTGCCGCCAGCTCGGCCGCCTTCGCGCGTTCGCCTTCGGCGGCTCCCTTTCGCCCCCGTGCCTCCCCGAGCTGGCGCTCCAGCTCGGCGAGAGCCCGATCCGGGGCGGAGGGGATTCCGGAGAGGCCGGCCTTCCTCACCACATCGATCTCTTCGAAGACTCGGTGGTCCTCGGCATCCAGCTCCTCGAGCGTGTTCAGCGCGTCGGCTGCGGCCGTGAAGAGGTCGCGTATTCCGCTCAGCTCACCGACCAGGGCAGTGCCCGGCCGCTCAGTTCTACGCGGGGAAATTCCCAGTGGGAGGAGGAGCTCCCGAACCCCCTCGCGCTGCGCCACCAGCTCCCCCTCACGGTCGGCCGCTCGACTTCGAGCCGCGGCTACTTCCGATTCCCGACGGGCGACAGCCCGCTCGTGCTCCCCTGCGACCCCCCGCGCACGGAAGATCAGGGCACCGCCAGCGAAAACCAGGAGCACCCCCACGAGCAGCACGAACGCCCCTTCAGCGAACCCAATCGCCCCGGCCAGAGCCATTCCGAGCCCGATCAGCAAGGCCGCCACCCCTGCGAGTCCGACGCCCGGGCCCGGGGGAAGGGGTGGCCCGGGGGCCGCAACTGCAGCTTCCAGCGCCTCCTCGGCCGCGACATGCCGAGCCTCGGCCAGCTCGAACTCGCGGATCCGGTCGCCGAGTTCGAGAATGGGAAGAGCGAGGAACGGTTCAGGGGAGAGGGGCTGTTCAGGATCCTCCACCAGAGGGGCGGCTGCCGACTTCAGCTTCCCGTTGATCCGCTTTTCCTCATGCTCAACCTGAACCCGTTTCTCGGCCCGAATCTGAAGGCGGGGCCCCAGAGCGAGGAGAGCCTGGATTTCGGGTTCGAGCCGGAGGAGGGCCTCATCCTCGGCGGGTTGCCCGCGGCTCGCCTCGATGTGCCGACCGCGGGCCTCGTCGAGCCCGGTCCGCTCCCGTTCGAGCTTTCGAAGCTCCAGTGCCCACGATTCGAGTCTTTCTCCGAAGTCAGCGGGAATCCCCTCGAGCTCCACGGGGTCGCCGCGCTCCACGCGGAGTAGTTCGATACGGCGGGAGCGCCTGAGAAAGTCGACCAGGGGGCGGCGGCGCTCCACTTCACGGAGCTCCGCTTCACCGGCCGCGAGCTCTTCCTCGACCTGCCGCAGTCGGTCGAGCCCCTCCCGGAGTTCGACGTCGCGCGAGCGAGCGGCATCCAGCAGGCGGCGAAGCTCACCGACCTCTCCCTGGAGGGCCCGGTGCCGGGTATTGGAATGCTGGGTGGGGCGCCAGAAGCGCGCCGCTTCCGCCCGAAGTTCCTTCACCACTTCGCGGGGAGGGACGAGGTCCTGCGCGCCCATTCCAATCACGAGGCGATCCTGGATCGCGGCCTGCCCATCGGATCCGAGGGCCGCGAGATCCGAGAGCGAAAGGGCGTAGAGCTGATGGAAACTCGCGCGCGGCACATGAGCCACTTCTGGAAGGTCGCGATTCCCGAGGTTTTCGAGGGTGCTTCCCCGGGTTACCTCACCCTGCGGGGAGGAAAGGAGGCGGCGCTGCAGCTCGAGCTCCTCCCCCGCATCGGAACGGAGCCAGGCGCGGATCTCGATGTTCCCGCCGTCCCAGGGCGAGAAGGGATTCCCGTCGCGTGACGCGGGGTAGAACCCATAGAGGAGAGCCGAGAGGAGCGCGTGAATCGACGATTTCCCGGCTTCATTCGGGCCGAGAATCGCCACGAGCCCGGGAAGGGGGGTCGCATCCCCTGCCTCCCACGCGGTCAGGGGGCCGAAGCGCTCGACGCGCAGGCGCTCGAATTTCATCCCTCTCCCTTCACCATGCGCTCGACGATCTCCTTCGGCGCGTCGGCGAGGAGGTCCCGGAGGTAGGCATCGAAGGAAAGGCCGCTCTCTTCCCACCCGGCCAGCTCCGCCTTCTCGATTCCGAGAGAGGCGGCGACATCTTCCGGCTGCTCGATGGCCATCCTGAGCGCCTCGCCGAGCACATCCGGGCGGTGGAGGTGGTCCTCGACCCGGATCGGAATATGGGCCGCCCCGAGCCGGATCTCCAGGTCAAGGAGCCCGAGATCCGCGCAGAGATCCTCCTGCAGCGTCTCGCGCTCGCCATCGCTCCGGAGTGTGGCCACGACGGGAAGCGGACCCTGCAGCTCAACCCGGAGGAGCCAGCGCGCTCCGGGGAGCCCCGGATCGGCCTCACGGTCCGCATTCCACCGCTCGGCCACCCGCCGGGCGAGCGCATGAAGGGTCGTGACGTCGACGAGATCCGACAGGACCATCCGTTCCCATCGAATCGGAGAAAGCTCGAGGAACTCCGTAGCGGGCGCGCCGGGTGTCGACAGGTCGACCAGCAGCGCGCCCTTCGGTCCCACCTCCTTCGGGCTTCTCCCCTGAAGGTTACCCGGGTAATGGACGCCGGGGATACGGGAGAGCGTCTGCCTCACGTGGATGTGGCCGATCGCCCAGTAGTGGTATCCGGCTCCCTGAAGCTGCCTGAGCTCGGACGGGGCGTACCGGTCGTGCTCGCTCTCCGCAGAGGCGCCTCCCACCTGGGTGTGGAGGAGCGCGACCTCCGGAAGATCCCGCGCGCCCCCTCGCCCCGGGGGGCGTGGGAACCCGCGGGACAGATCCGCAGCCACGCGGGGGGAGTCATGCCCGGCTCCCGTGACGTGTCCCACGACGACGCCCTTCCGCTCGACCTCCACACGGCGGGGCTCAGGGCGATCGAAGAGAACGACGTTTTCCGGCCATTCAATTCGGGCGACGAGGCTCCCGCCCCCCCCGGGATCGTGGTTTCCCGTGGCGTAGAACACGGGGATCCCCGCGTCTGCAAGCTCCTGGAGGCGGGCCACGAGGAACCGTTCCGTTCCGTACGTGAGCTGCGTCCCGTCGAAGAGGTCTCCTGCGATCAGGACCGCGTCGACGCCGGCGGCCACTGCACGCGCCACGGCGTTCGAAAAAGCGGCTCGCGACCCTTCTCGAAGCGCAGCCCGCACGTTCGACGTGCGACCGAGGAGAGGGGTATCGAGGTGCGGGTCGGCCAGGTGGAGAAATCGCATCGGTGAAAAGGTAGGCAACCGCCCGGACGGGGGCTACCACGTTGCCCCTTTACGCCCGCATGGCACTCGTTTACGATACCGGATGAACGGGCCCTTCGCCTCCGGCCCGCCCTTCCCCCCGTCCTCCGCTTCTCCCCATGAGTGACACCTCCGACGCGGCAGTCGAAAAGCTCCGCAACGAGAACCCGCTCCTTCACACGATCCTGGAAGAAGTCGCCCGGAGTGCCGGGACCCACGAGCGGGATCTCGCCCGTCGGTTCGCCGAACTCTACTTCTCGAAGGCGCCCCCGGGGATCTTCCAGGAGCGGAAGACGGAGGAGCTTGCCGCAGCCGCCCTCGGGGCCTTTCGCTTCCTGCAGCGAAGCCGCCCCGATCGCGTCGATGTGGAAGTCACGACTCCGGACCCCGGATCTGAGGGGTGGTCTTCTTCCACGACTCTGATCCGGACCAATGTCTCCGAGCGTCCCTTCATTGTCGACACCCTGCGCGCACTGATTCACGCAGAGGATCTGGCCATCGAACTCCTCATCTATCCCGTGATCCGGGTAGAGCGGAACGAAGCTGGCGAGGTGGTGGATCTGGGAGCGTCCGCGACCGGTGGGAGTCGCGAGTCACTCGTGCACTGCGAAGTCACCCAGGTGACGGATCCGGCAAGGCTCGAGTGGCTCAGGAGCAGGATTGAGCGCAGCCTCTCCGATGCCGTGCTCGCCACCCGGGACTTCCACCGCATGGTGGACGCCGTGAACGAGACGGTCACCATCCTGGCCGAAACCGCGCGCGAACAGCCGAACCGGAAGGACGAGGTCGAGGAAGTCCAGCACTTCCTCCGATGGCTCCGGGACGGGGGGTTCGTGTTCCTGGGCTACCGAGGATATGACCTCGTCGATCACGATGGGGAGCGCTGCGTCCAGATCGAGCCCGGATCGGGGCTGGGAATCCTTCGCTCCGACGAAACCTCCTCGTTCGCCCGGCCGGTGGCGCTTTCCTCCCTCCCCGACGGTTTCCGGAGCCTCGCGGAGGGCGGGCCTCTCCTGATCATCTCGAAGACCAACGCGACCGCGACGGTACATCGTCGGTCACGCATGGACTACATCGGGGTGAAGAAGCTGAACGAAGCAGGAAAGGTCGTGGGAGAGCGGAGATTCATCGGTCTCTTCACCTCGCAGGGCTACTCGGAGAAGGCGGAGAACATCCCGATTCTTCGTCGCAAGCTGGAGGTGATCCTCCTGGAATCGGGCGTCCAGCCCGGATCCCACGATTACAAGGAGATCCACACGATCTTCAACAGCCTCCCGAAGGAGGAGCTCTTCCTTACCTCGGCGGAGGAGATCGGTGCCGACATCCGGACGGTCCTCACGACCTTCGACGCCGATGAGGTTCGCGTCACCCTTCGGCGAGACCCCCTGCAGCGAGGGGTTTCGGTCATGGTCATCATGGGGAAGGAGAAGTTCTCCGGAGAGGTCCGGATGCGGATCGAGGAAGCCTTCGTGGAGCGACTCCGAGGCGAGGTCCTGAACTACCACCTTTCGATGGGAGAGGGGGACCAGGCCCGGCTCCACTTCTACCTCGCCGTACCGCAGGATGCTTTCGACACGGTCACCTCGAACGAGCTGGAAGAGACCGTGTGGGTGCTGACGAGGACCTGGGCCGACCGTGTGGAGGAGGGGTTGGCCCGGATCCGGGCACCGGACGAAGCGTATCGACTCGCGGAGCTCTACGGCAAGGCATTCAGCCCTGAATACAAGGCGGCTTCGGACACGGACACCGCCGTATCCGACATTCTCGAGCTCGAGGCGATGCGAAGGGAAGGGCGGGACGTAAGCGTCGTCCTCATGAACCCGCACACCGGACTCGCCGTTGCGAGCCGGGAACCGGTCACCGAGCTGAAGCTCTATCTCCGGGGCGTGCGGCTGATCCTCTCGGACTTCATGCCGATCCTCGAGAATTGCGGACTCCGGGTGATCGCGGTGACCCCCTTCGAAGTAGGGCCGCGGGAGTCGTCGGAAGCGATTCTCTACACCTTCGTGGTTCAGGGGCCGGATCGGCAGCCGCTGGACATTGAGGCCGTCGGATCCAGGCTGGCCCGGACGATCCTCGCCGTGCGCCGCGGTGACCTGTCCAATGACATTCTCAACCAGCTTGTCCTCACGGCTGGCCTCGGGGGGCGCGAGGTGGACGTTCTCCGCACGTATGCCTCGTACGGATTCCAGGTGGGCGCGGTGCCCAGCCGACTCTCTCTCCCGAATGCGCTCAGGAAATATCCAGATATCGCCGCGCTCCTCTTCCGCTGGTTCGACATGCGCTTCAACCCGGAGGGCCCGCGTGACCGGGGGGAGCGCGCCAAGGAAGCTGCGGCCATCCGGAGGAAGTTTCTCTCCTCCCTCTCGGCGGTCTCGGTCCTGTCCGATGATCGGGCACTCCGTCGACTCGCGAATCTGATCGACTCGACGCTCCGGACCAATTACTGGCAGGGAGGCGGGCGCATCCCGACCAAGCGCTCCGGCGGGGTTCCCTACATCTCGCTCAAGTTCGACTGCAAGAAGCTTGAGGGGACGGCCCGCACCCGCCTCCGGTATGAGGTCTGGGTCCGCTCGGCAAGGATGGAGGGAGTCCACCTCCGTGGCGCCCGGGTGGCCCGCGGGGGGATTCGCTACTCGGATCGGCCGGACGACTTTCGAACGGAAGTGCTGGGGCTCGTGAAGACGCAGATGGTGAAGAATGCCGTGATTGTGCCCGCAGGCTCCAAGGGCGGCTTCATCACCCTTCGCCAGCTCGAACCGGAGGCGATGGGAGACGAGGCGAGGGAGCAGTACAGGACCCTGATCCGAGGGCTGCTGGACATTACGGACAATCTGAAGGGCGGACAGCCGATCCCGCCCGAGCAGGTGGTCTGCTGGGACGAGCCGGATCCCTACCTGGTCGTGGCTGCGGACAAGGGCACGGCAAAGTATTCGGACGTGGCCAACGGGGTCGCGGAGGAGTACGGCTACTGGCTGGGCGACGCCTTCGCCTCCGGCGGTTCCAACGGCTACGACCACAAGGAGCTCGGAATCACGGCCCGGGGGGCGTGGGAGTGCGTCCGCCGCCACTTCATCGAGATGAAGAAGGACATTCAGAGCGAGCCCTTCACGGTGGTGGGGATCGGAGACATGAGTGGCGATGTCTTCGGGAACGGGATGCTCCTGTCCCGCCAGATCCGCCTCCTCGCTGCCTTCGATCATCGCGACATCTTCCTCGATCCCGATCCCGATCCGGAGACCTCCTTCCGGGAACGCGAGCGTCTCTTCGCTCTGGGCAGGTCATCCTGGCAGGACTATGACACCGGGCTCCTTTCCCCCGGGGGGATGATCGTGCCGCGGGGAACGAAGGAGGTTCGGCTCTCCCCGGAGATCCAGGCGGCTCTCGGAATCGAGGAGGAGGGGCCCTTCGATGGAGAGGAGCTGGTGCGCCATGTGCTCCGCTCCCCGGTCGAGCTCCTCTGGAACGGAGGAATCGGCACGTATTGCAAGGCATCGACGGAGACCCACGCGGATGCCGGCGATGCTTCCAACGATGCCGTGCGGGTGGATGCGACGGAGTTGAGAGCCGGGGTGGTCGGCGAGGGGGGGAACCTGGGTTTCACTCAGAGAGCGCGGGTCGAATTCGCGCTCCTGGGAGGACGGCTGAACACCGATGCCATCGACAACTCGGGTGGGGTCGACCTCTCGGATCGGGAGGTCAACCTCAAGATTCTCCTGAACGCCGCCGTGGAGGCCGGGACGCTGGATCCGGAACGCCGCAATCCGCTCCTTCGGGATCTCTCGGATCCCGTGGCGGCACTGGTTCTCAAGGACAACCGCTCACAGAGCCTTGCAGTGTCGCTCGATGAACTCCGCGCGAAGGAGGCCGTCGACGACCTGCGTGAACTCATTGCCGGCCTGGAACGCCTGGGCGTTCTGGACCGCGCGGCCGAGCACCTTCCGACCTGGGAGGAGATCGACGAGCGGAGAGATCGGAATCAGACGTTCACCCGCCCTGAACTCGCGGTGCTCCTCGCCTACGCCAAGCTGCATCTCACGGGGCGGATCCTGGGGAGTGCTCTCCCCGACGACCCGGCTGCACGCGAGTTCCTCGAGGAATACTTCCCTCCCGCCGCCCTCACGGAGAGCGGAGAGGTGGCGATCGAGGCTCACCGACTCAAGCGCGAGATCGTGGCCAGCCAATTGAGCAACGAACTCGTCGACATCATGGGCGCCGGGTTTGTCTACCGGGTCAGCCGGGGAACGGGACGCCCGGCCGAGGATGTGGCGTGGGCGTGGCTCATCGCGTCGAGCCTGACCGGCCAGCGCGCCCTGATGGATCGGTTGCGCGGGCAGGGTGAGGCGATGCCCCCGGCCAGTGCGTATCGTTGGCTGCTTGGCCTCAGCCGGGTGCTCGAGCGCACGACCCGATGGCTGCTATCGAACGCGGGCGAAACCAAGGACATTCGCGACGTCGTGGACGAGAACCTGGCCGGCCTCGGACGTCTGCGCACAGCCTTCCCGGACATTGTTGCGGGCGAGGACCGGGACCGTTTCGATGGCCTTGTGGACGAGTTGCAGGCGGATGGAGCGGAGGAGGGATTCGCCCGGGAGCTGGTCACCCTCCGATTTCTCGATCAACTGCTCGAGATTCTCCGGGTCCATCGCAACACCGATGCGGATCCCCTCGACTCTGCACAGACCTTTTACCGGGTTTCGGAGATGTTCCGGATTTCGTGGCTCCGGAAGGCCATCTTCGATGCCGCCGGGGACGACCGGTGGGAGCAGCGGGCTGCGCAGGCACTCAGCGACGACCTGACCCGGGCGCATCAGCGGCTGGTAGCCGCCGTGATGGGATACCGCGGGAGGCTCGCATCCGTCGATGCGGCGGTGGGTGCGCTCATCGCGGAGCATCAGGACGGGATGGATCGCTACCGTGACCTCGCGAGGGAGGTTGAGAGCGAGGGCCGCGCGCGGCTTCCCGCCCTCACGGTGCTCCTTCGGGAACTGATGAAGGTGGCCGACGGAGTGCAGTGGGTGTAGACGACCTACTACCGCTTCGCACGCTTTCGCCGGGCGGCCGCGATCGCGTCATCGATGTAGGTATCCAGTTCCGCGAGCACCTTCACAAGATCCTTCTTTTCGTCAGCGGCCGTCAGGTCACTCGCAAAGCGAAGGAAGACCTCGCGCACCGCATCCCGACTCGTCACGCGCTTGCCTGCGGCTCCGCGCCGCCGCCCTCCGGACCGGGCACGGCTCTTCTTCCTCTTCACCTGCAGAGGGAAGCGGGCGTTGAACTGGCGAAGGGAAAGCTGCTCGACTGAAGAGAAGAGATCCTTCGCCTTCTCGAAGAGATCCGAGGTCCTGGCCTCCGGGTCCTTTTCCAGCTCCTGGGTTACAAAGTCCAGAACCTTGTCGTCGTTTCCTGCCATAATCCCGCCTCCGTTTCCGGAACCGCTGATTGGACTGGCTGTTAATGGGTGTACACTATCAATAGTGGAAACCGTTACAGCGTGTCAATCTCGGCAATATTCCGACTATCCAGACTACAGTCGACCGGGGCCTCTCAGACCGAATCGATCCGGACCGACAGCCCGAAGGTATCCTCGAACAGATCCTTCTTCTTCGAGAGGGCCCAGCGCTCAAGAAGCAGGTCGCCTTCGCCCTCGAGCGTGAGAGTCACCGCGACCCCGTTCACGGACACGGCCACGTCATGTACGAGCTGGAGGTGCTGACGATCCAGCGAGTCCGCAAGGCGGAGAAGCGCCGCGAGCCGATCCACCCGTACCCGCTCCTCGGGCGGGAGCCTCATGTACTCCTGGTGATGGGGGCGGGGCGGACTTTTCCGGTGATAGCGTGCCACATTGGCGACCACGATGTTCTCGGTAGGCGAAAGCCCTGGAAGCTCGGATCGATAGATCAGGTAGAGGGAATGCTTGTGATGCTTCTTGAATGAGACGAAGGTGCCGATATCATGGAGGATCGCTGCGGCCAGAAGCAGGTGCCGATCCCGCGGCCCCAGCCCGTGCAGCTCTTGAAGGAGGTCGAACAGCCGCATCGAGAGCTTCGCCACGTGGAGCCCGTGCGCCTCATCAAACATGTATCGACGGCCGAGAGAGGTGGCAGACTGAATCAACTGGCCTTCCCAGCGCGCATCATGTGAGCTCTGCGAGGTAAGATCGGTGGCCAGCTCGAGCACCACCCCTTCCTTCACGCCTACATGCGGAACGAGGATCTCCTCCACCCCGGCCTCCCGGGCCACCCTGTGATAGACCATCGCTGCGGGGAGAATGACGTCGGCGCGGTCTTCACGGAGGCCGAGCTGGTCGATCCGCTCGCGGAAAGAGAGTCGCATCAGGAGTTGGATGAGCGCCTCCAGGTCTCGGAGGGGGAGCCGGCTGACCCCATTTTCGTCCGGCTGTGCCGCAGCCAGACGCGCCAGCGCCTCGATGTTTCCCCCGGTGGCGATGCACCCCTGCGGGGTCCAGTACTGAGCGGGTGCCGGGATCCGTAGAATCGACACGTATTCCGTGAGAAGGCGCTGAAGCCTCCCCGGGTCCTCGGCCTCTCCGGCAAGCTCCTCGAGGAGACGCACCGACCCCATGGTGTGGGACTCGCTCCATAGCATTCCCGCGTCATCCACCAGCGAGACCTCGACGCTTCCTCCCCCGAGATCCACGAGCAGCCATTTACCGCCCTTCAGCTCAATGCGCGAAGAGACGGCCAGGTGCACGAGCCGAGCCTCCTCCGATCCCGTGATGACCTCAAGCTCGATTCCAGTCTCCCGTTGGATCCGATCCACAAGGAGCGATCCATTGTGGGCCTCGCGCACGGCGCTCGTGGCCACCGCGCGGTAGTGCTCGATGCCGAGGCTGTCCATCTTCTCCCGAAACAGGACGAAGGCGCGAACCGCCGCCTCCATCGCTTCGGGGGCGAGGCGTCCTCTCAGAAACACCTGGTGGCCGAGGCGTACCGGCACACGCTCATACGCCAACTCGTGGAACTGGCCGGGAGCGGTGAAGCGCACCGCGACGAAGCGGATCGCGTTGGATCCGGTATCGACGCTGGCGACATCGAGGGGGAACTCGCGGGGAGGTCGGGGCGTCGGAGCAGGCCGCGTCGAGGAGGGCGTCAGGGATTGCGCACCATGTTGAAGGAGAGTGCGAGAGTGGCTCCTCTGAGTCCGGAGGCTTCGACTCGTGGGAGTCCCTCCGCCCCGAGCACCATGCGATACCCCAGGTTCAGCACGGGGCGGAGGCGCGGCGCGCGGGGGAGGTGGAGTTCTACGGAGGGCTCGAAGAGAAGGAAGTTCTCCGAGGCGATATCGGCGTCAATAAGGGGCGAAGTGACCCGCGCTCGCCCGGCGCCCAGCAGCAGCGCAGGGCGCACACCCCAGCGCTCACCGGTCGGTGGAGCTCCGTAGCGCAGGAGGAGCCCCCCGTACCCCAGCGAAAGCTCGGAACGGTCCGACGAACCCTGCGGGGAAATCCGCACGGGAGTCGGGGAGAACACGCCCCCACCCCCCATCTCGAAGCGTGGTGAAAAGCGGAAGGCTCCGGCCAGCGCCACCATCGGGAGGGTGCGATCCGCCGCCCGCATGGCTCCGAGGTGGAGGCTCCCCGACCAGCCCACGTCTGCCGACGGGCCCAACCCGGGCCCCTGACCCGCGAGTGCCCCGGGGAGGAAGGCGAGGAGGAAGGCGATCCGCAGCAGGAGCATGGGCGGTCCCTATCTCGTTCGGAGGAGAGTCATCCGCATGGTCGCCGGAAGCGCACCTCCCCCCGAAACTGTGTTCACGGTGCCGACTGCCCCACCCGCCACCCCGAACCGGAAGTATGCACTTCCTCCAGCGAGGACCGGTTCATCGACCGGTACCCCCGGGCTCAGGGGGCGCGTACGAATCGGGTAGGGGTTCACCTGGACGGCGGGGAAGAGCGAGGCGTGGTTCCAGCTCCGGTCCTGCTGATGGATCGGCACTCCATCGACCCGATCATCCGCATAGAGAGCCACGGACCAGTCCGTAAACCACTGCACGAGCGTCGGACTTCCCCCGACGGCCGTTGCGAGATTCAGGTACCCTCCCGACTGCGAGGCCACCATCGGCCGGAGAATCGATGCCGCACTGCCCCCCCGGCGATCGAGCGCGTATCGGAGGAAGTGCCAGGTGGCTCCCCGGGTGGCGAGCAGGTCCTGCACGCCGTAGGGGGAGTTCGAGTGGGGGGCGAGAAGATACTGCTCGAGTCGGAAGAGGTTCGAGAGCTGGTGGCGATTCACGGCATCCAGCGCACGCTGCCCGGCGGCCTGGAGCGTGGAGAGCCCGATGTTCTGCCCGGACTGGAGCCCCGAGACGCGGTAGAAGAGCAGCTCCTCGGCGAGATGCGACAGCCCTTCGTTGAGCCAGGTCTCCTCGAACGGGGTGGTCGACTGGATGAGGTGCAACCGCTGAGACGCATTGATCAGGTGCTGGTACTCGTGTACGAGAGTCGTCAGTGCGAACCGCTGGACGAAGTCGACGCTCCGTTCGTTGCGATTGATCGTCCCAGCGGGATCGGGGACGAGGAGGTAGAGGATCTCTGCGACGTTCGAGGATGCACACGCATTGAACCGCGGGGTCGCGGTACGCGGAAAGAGGTCGCGGGAGAAGAAGAACCCGCCGACGTACTCGTCCGTGTCGGGCGCGGTGAGGCGGTTCACCTCCTGGGTATAGAAAAGGATGACCCGTCCGTTTCCGTCCAGGTCACTCACACCCCCGAAGTTGGCCTCGGCGAGGGGGGCCACCAGTGTGTCGAAGGTGACCGCGTAGTGCGCATAATGGGTGTCGTTGAACCCCCCCGGGGGGTTCAGCGTGTCGGCTAACACGATGGCGCGCTCGGAAACGGCCCGGACCCGACCGGATCGCATGACGGGCGACTGACAGGCAACGGTGGACTGGGTGTTGAACGAGAGAAGCTCCCCGACGACGGGGACACGCGACGGGGCCGACAGGGCGGCGGAGGCGGTCCAGGCGCTGGGGGCCGCGAACCCACCACTGCGGATCCTCGGACCCAGCTCCCTCCGCTCCAGCTCCCGGAGTTGGGAGTGGTCACCCGGAACAGTCCCGGCGGAAGGAGAGCCGTCGAGGAGCGTTCCTCCCCCTTCCCGGGCGGTGGCGGCCTGTCCCGGTATCGGAGTCGGAGGCGGGGTCACTCCCACGACGTCCGAGCCGGTGACGCGGATCGAAGTCTGCGACGAGTCCGGGGCGGAGGAAAAGGCGACCAGCACGAAGTCGGCACCCCCGCTCCCACCCGACACACAGATCCGGCTCGCGGCCGAGCCGCGAAACTCCCGGGATTCCCCGACTGCCAGTGAAACTGCGTTTCCCGGCTCGCACTCCTGCGTGCCCGGATCCGTAGGCGAGTCGGAATCCGAGCACCCGAACGCGAGGATCGGAAGGAGGAGTGGAAGCGCAGGCGTTCGCCGTCTTGGGGCCATGGTCTCGCGGAGGTCGGGCGCGAACGCCGGTGAGGTTTGTCGGGGCAACCGGGCACAGGCTGCATGGACTGCGAAGTGTGACCCCACGCGCTTCGGGGAGGTTCCGGACGAGGGGTAAGCAGGGCTTGCCCCTTCCTCGGGTTTTTCACGCCTTCTCCGCGCATTCTCGCGTCGGTCCTCACGCACCACAACAGCTCGACCACTAGAAGGGACGACCGCTCCCCCGTTTCCACCCCTGTGGAGGGTGGGAAATGATGAGCACCGGTCCTGGAGCTTCCTGAACCATCCGGGCGAGGAGCTCCCCCAACCGGCTCTTCCCTCCTCGGAGCCGGGTGATGCCCAGAACGAGGAGATCGAAACCCCGGGCGCGCTCCACGATTTCGCCGATGGGATCGGCCGCTCGAATCACGAGGGTCTCTCCCTTCCCCCTTGCTTCGTCCTGCAGGTAGCTCCGGAGCGCGGCCTCGGCCCTCCGCTCGGCTTCCAGTGGGGCGTCCGGCGACAGGACGTGAAGGAAGGCGAGGTGCTCCAGCCCCTTCCGGGCGAGTGTGCCGATCATCCGGGCCCGGAGCGCGTCGTGGTCATTCTTGCCGCTGAGGGGCACGAGAACCCGGCGAACCCCGTCCAGGTCGAACTCGCCCTTCGCGTGCAGGAGCGCCACGTCCGTGGGCAGGCGCTCGATCAGGGCATCCAGAGGATGAGCAAGTTCCTGCTCCTGATCACTCCCGGGAGTCCGAGCGTCTGAGCCCTTTCGATCCTCCGGCGCCTCCCCGAGCCCGAGGAGCACGCTGCTCACCTCTTCCCCGCGGGCCACCCGCACGATCTCGCTCCAGGGATCGTCTGCCAGCGTGAGGAGGAGCTCGGTCGTCACGCCGTCGCGTCGCGTGCGGACGAGCGCATTGCTGAGCGCCGAGTTGGCCTCGCTCATGGCTCGGCGGAGACCCGTTTCTTCCATGCCCTCACGGGCGACCACGACCTGATGCAGAAGCACCCTCCCGGTTCCGGCCGGAGCGAGCGCGCTCGCTACCGAGGCGAGTCCCCGGGCGCGGGCAGGGTTCGCGAGGGGGACGAGAACCGAGCTCCTCCGCCCCCGGAGCCGGGTGAGGAGCGGATCGCCCCCGGCCGCGGCCGCATCGAGCGCCTCGGCTCGCGTGGAGAGGAAGCTCAGGTAGATCGCGACACCGAAGCCCAGCCAGACGACGAGGAGGAGAGCCGCACCGGGCACGGTGACGACCTGGAAGAGGATCAGGAGGGTCGAGGTCCCTACCCCGAGCAGTGGGACGAGGGGAAAGAAGGGGGTCGCGAACGCATCGCCTATGCGTCCCCCGGCACGACTCCGCAGCTGCCAGGCGCTCACATGCGTGACCGCGAAGGTGAGCAGGAAGATCAGGGATGCGGCAGCACCGGCCAGGGCGAGGTCGGGAATCACGAGGAGCAGGACTGCCACGCTCGCACAGACGAACCCGATCGCGGCCTTCGGCGCCCCGGTGCGGGGATCGAGGCGGTCCAGTTCCCTCGGAAGGGTCCGGTGCCGGGACATCGCCAGCGTCACCCGGGAGGCGGCCAGGAGGTTGGCGCGGAGCGCCGTGAGCGTCGAGAGGAGTGCCGCCACGATCACGAGCCAGAACCCGAAGGAGCCGAGATATGCGGATGCGGCCACCGCGAAATAGGTCTCGGGGTTGGCGCCGGCCACGGCCGAGGGGGATCCAGCCCCCGCAGGCGTGCCCACGCTCATCACCACGAGAAGGAGGGGGATGTAGATGATGAGAGCTATCCCGAGACTCGCGAACATGGCCCGGGGGATCGTTCTTCCCGGGTCCTTCACCTCTCCCGCAACACCGGCGATGAGCTCGAACCCCTGCAGGGTTATGAAGGTGAAGCCCATGGCTGCGATGACCCCGCCCCATCCCCGTTCGAGGAAGGGATCGAGAGGTGCCAGCGCCTCGGACGGTCCGCGCTCGACGATCACCGCGAGCCCTGCGGCGATCAGAATCCCGAATACCGCCAGCTTCCCGATGTTCTCCACCTTCCCGCCCGTGGCCGCGCCTGCCGAGAGCCGGTACCCGTAGACCCCAGTGGCTGCCAGCGCGAAAACGAGGGTGAGCCCTCGTTCCGGTCGACTTCCCAGTTCGGAGAGGAGGGCGGGAAGGAGGGCGTCGAGTGCAGCCATGGCGTAGGCGGCGAAGCCCAGCGCATAGAGGACCGCCGCGACGGCATGGGCGAAGGTCATGACCCACCCCACACCGAAGGCGATGCGCACCGAGAAGCTCCGCCGGGCGTACGCGTACTGTCCACCGTTTTCCGGGAAGGCAGTGGCCAGTTCGGCGAAGGAGAGGGCGGTGATCAGGGCGATCATGCCGTTCAGAGCGAAAGTCAGGATCGCGCCCGGACCCGCCTCGGCAACCGCGACCCCTCCCAGAACGAAAATCCCTCCGCCGACGATGGCGCCCACGCCGATTCCCGTGGCACCGGTCAGACCGATCGTGCGATCCGGATCGAGGGGCGGGGTGCCAACGGAAGGGGGTGTGGTGGGGGCCGTCACTCGTTTTCCTCTCGTTTGATGAGATCGCAGTGCATGATCACCAGGGCACCCCCTTTGGAGCTGGTGCCCTCCGGGTTCGGCATCCCTTCAGGGCTTGGCACCTCGTTTCCAGTAGGCGCCCCTCCATCCCTTCAGGGCTTGGCACCCCCTCCGGCGCCGGTCGAGGTGTCGCTGCATGCCAGTACCGTGGTCGTCCCTGATCGATCCCCCTCGACCGAACGTCAATTCGGAGACCGGACGTCCATGCGGAGACCGGACGTCCATTCGGACTCTGCGACACGCGACATCTGTCCCATTCTGCTATGGACGGATTTGCGGGGTGGGCGAGGGCGGGAGACGACATGCGACTCTGCGGTGCCTCTGCAGGGGCCTCTCGGCTCGCAGGGCCTGCGCCGTGCGGCTGGGGCGATCGCCGAGGGGTCTCATGCGGTCGTCGGGGCTTATGGGTGCGATTCCGGAGGCCGGGAAACGGCCGTCTATATTCCGTAAGTCATTATCGCGAATTCGGATGGGAGGTTCACATGGATTACGCGGGAAGCGGGTGCGACGGGCGTGATGAATCAGAGACGGCGGCGGCAGTTTCGTCGGGGGCACTCTTCCTGGTGCGGGAATCGAAGCCGCGGTGGGGTGACACGGGCGGGGGCACCAAGCCCGACCCCACTCTCGACGAGGACGCGCTCGAGACGCTGGGCGACGAGATCGCGGTGCTGGCCGCCCAGATCCATGCCGCCACACACGAGATGCTCACCCGGATCGCGCAGTTCGACCGACTGGGCGGGTGGAAGCGGGGAGGGTATCGCGGGTGTGCCGAGTGGCTCCAGCTGCGGACGGGAATGGACCCACGGACCGCCCGCGAGCATGTCCGGTGCGCGAGAGCGCTGGCTCACCTCCCTCGGATGTCGGCTTCGATGGCCCGGGGCGAGCTGAGCTTCTCGAAGATCCGGGCTCTGACTCGATTCGCGACAGCGGAGTCGGAGGGCGACCTGCTCGAGTATGCGCGAATGAACACAGCCGCCGAAGTGGAGCGGCTCGGTCGGAGCTGGAATGAACTCAGCCGGGGTGACGAAGCGGATGTGGAGCGGCGCCGGTACCGCCGCCGACGCTTCGCGATCTACCCGGACGAGGAAGGGATGTACGAGATCCGCGGTCGACTCCCGGCTGAGGTGGGCGTGCTTCTAATGCGGGCGGTCGAGGCCGCGAGCGATGCGCTCTTTCGAGAGGGAGCGGATTGGAGCCCCCAGGGCGGGGCGCGAGGCCCGCGCACGGAGGAGGTGACTCCCGAGCAGAGGCGGGCCGATGCCCTGGGGCTCATCGCGGAGCGGGCGATGGAGCTTGGGTTCGGGTGCGGCGAGTCGGCTGCGGGGACGGAGGACGGGGCGGAGACGGAAGGGGCGGATGCTGAGGGGGCCACGGAGCATGGTCTCAACTATGTATCCCGTCACCGCGGTTCCGCGGAACCGCGGACGCGGCACCCCGCCCCCATCCGGGGGACGCGGGCGGAACGGTATCAGGTGGTGATCCATGTGGAGCCGCAGGTGCTCTCGGTGGGCATCGGCGGGTCGGAAGCGAAGGCGTCGGGCCACGGAGGTCATCTCGGAGATCGCCCCGGCGGGGGAAGGAGCGCTGGCCCCGGAGATTGCGCTGCCGCTCGCACCGGGGGTGGCCGCGGAGGCTGCACTGGCGGTTGCCCCGGCGGTCGCGCCAGCGGTCGTTCCGAACTCGAAGACGGCACCCGCCTCACCCCTGCAACCGCGCGCCGCCTGGCCTGCGACGCGTCGAAGGTGCAGGTGACCCGGGGGCGCGACGGGTCCGTACTCGACGTGGGGCGCCGCACCCGCACCGTCCCTTCCGCGATCCTCCGAGCGCTCGAAATCCGAGATCGTGGATGCGCCTTCCCCGGATGCGGGCTCCGCTTCACCGAGGCGCACCATGTGCGTCACTGGGCCGATGGGGGGGAAACGAAGCTCTCGAACCTGATCCTCCTCTGCCGCCATCATCACAGGGCGGTGCATGAGGAAGGGTTCACGGTTCAGATGGAGCGATCGGGTCGACCCCGGTTCTTCGATCGCACCGGATGGCCTCTTCCTGATTTCGCGCCGCCGCCGCCCCTGAGCGATGATCCGGTCGAGTCACTCACCCGCGCGAACCGGCTACGGGGTGTCGAGCCCAACTCCCACACGGCCGCGGCCCGATACCGGCGTCAGGCCGATATCCCCTGGGAGCTCGAGGCGGGAGCGCGCGAGGCGCTGGAGGGGAATGCGCTGGAGAGGGATGCGCGCGGCGGGGACGCGTCCGGTGGGGACGTGTCGGAGGGGGATGCGTCAGGGCTGGATGCGCCGGGCGGGACTGCGCTCGAAGGCAAGCCGGAGCCCGGGAACGATCCCCCGCGAAGCCCTCACGATCCCCCGCGAAGCCCTCACGATCCTGCGCAAAGCCCTGAGGCTCCTGCAACAGGAGACTCGGATGACGCCGGGGTGACGGGGGTATCATGAGCCCCCAGGCAGGCTGCTCGCGCTCCTCCGGAGCTCGGAACCCCTCAGGGGCTCAATCGCACATACGAACTCACGAACCCGTCGCAACATCCGTCATCCAGGACGAGAGTGTCAGCGCCCTGGAAAACATAGGCCTGCTCCTCGAACCCGAGCGCTGGCGCCCCATAACGGATGATGGGCCTCCCGGCGTGCGATGTGCCCGCCAGCGCGATCGCGACCTCCCAGGTGGTTTCCGCCGTCAGAGCGCCATTCTCCATCACGCGCACGTTTCCGTCGGAGCGGAAAGTCACGATTCGCTCGATCCCTTCGGACTCGGGGGTTCGGGTTCCCCCGGCGATGCCACCTTCGGACTCGACCCACTCCCAGGCCCCAACGAGGTCGGCTGCGGGCCCCGTCAGGGACTCGGCGGCGCACCCCGCGCCCACCCCTGCCACCGCCACCAGCACCGCCATCTTCCGGATTTTCATAGTACATGCCATCTCTGAGGGAGTACCCATGCGGTCACCTCAGGGAAACGATCGGGCCTGCGGAAAACGGACAAAACGGGTGGTCGCGACCCGAAACGCGGACCACGCCTCCGGCCTCGCCCGCGCGCGGCCGCGCCTCCTGACGCCCCTCCCGGATCGCGCCTCCTGACGCCCCTCCCGGATCACGCCTCCGGATCGCGCCTCCTGACTCCCCTCACCGACGCCCCGCCTACCCCCGCCCCCGCCGCGCCCGTCCCGCGAGGCGGTCCCAGACCACGGGGGGCAGGCGCTTCCCCACCTTGAGCAGGAAGTTGAGTGGCCATGGGAAGGCGAAATAGCGCCGTTCCTGGCGAATGGCCCGCATCATGAGCCGGATGGCATCGTCCTCCTCCATGAGGAAGGGCATCGGGTGCGTCCGGTTGGCGGTCATCGGGGTCTTCACATAGCCCGGGAGGATCGGTGTGACCTTCACTCCGGCCCCGCGGAGATCGCCCCGGATCGCCTCGAGGAAGGCGGTCATGGCAGCCTTGGAAGCGGAGTATGCGCCGGCGGTGGGAAGACCCCGGATCCCCGCCAGCGAACTGACGCCCACCAGGTGCCCCTGCCCCCGCTCGATCATCCCGGGAATCACCGGCTCGAAAAGATGGAGCATGCCGAAGAAGTTCACGCGGAACATCTGCTCCACCCGCCCGGAATCGAGCGCCCGGGGGTCCGTGACCTCTCCCCATCCGGCGTTCGCGATCGCGAGGGAGATCGGCCCCAGCTCCGCCTCCACCTTCGTCACCGCCTCCCGGAGCTGGACGCGATCCCCGACGTCGGCGGGTGCCACCGACGCCCTCGCTCCCTCGGCCTCCACGCGCGAGGCTACCTCCCGGAGCGCCTCTTCGCGGCGAGCCACGAGCCCCACATTCCACCCTTCGCGAGCCAGCGCGATCGCAAGCCCCCGCCCGAGCCCCGACGACGCCCCGGTGATGATGGCCGTTCGCCCGTCCTGCGCACTCCGCATCCTTCCCCCTTCTCTTCTATGGCTTCGGCTTCGGCGAAACGCAGCGCCGAGGCCCTGGGTTGCGGCCGCCTCAGGTGGAGGGTCGGCCCGCGAGATCCTCGAATACCTCGCGCCAGAACTCGAGCGCATCGAAGAAGCTCCGGACGGATACGCGCTCATTCAGCCCATGGGCAAACTCGTCACTCGACTTTATGAACACGCCCATGATTCCGTACGTGGGAATCCCTGCAGCGCGGAACTGGACTCCATCAGTCGCGTAGGGGGCCATGTAAGGGATCACCGGAGTTCCGGGATGGATCCGGTTCACCCCACGGGTCACGGCGGCGATCACGTCATCTCTCAGGGGCGACGGAGGGCTGGAGGTCGCCTCGCCGAGAACCGCGACCCGGGCTCCGGCGCCAGCAAGCCCCTCCAGGGTGGCTTGGACCTCGGACGGTTCGACCCCGGGGAAGATCCTGCAGTTCACCGTGGCGGTGGCGGATTGGGGAAGTGCGTTCTCGGCGTGGCCTGCGCGCAGCATTGTCGGAATACAGGTCGTACGCGTCACCCCGACCTGGTCGGGCTCGTGCCAGAGGACTTCGGCCGCCGCCTCGTCCTCCGGGTCGATGGCCAGTCGCGCCATGGCCGCGCCCACTTCGCCACCCACGAGCTCCGCGGTCCGCTGGAAGTAGAGCCGCGTCGCCTCGTTCACCATCACCGGAAATCGATGGGCGGCGATCCGGTCGATCGCGGCTGTGAGGTCGTAGATCGCGTTGTCCGTGCGTGGCTGAGACGAGTGCCCTCCGGGGTTCGTGAAGGTCACCTCGAAGGTGGCGTAAGTCTTTTCCGCCGTCTGGATGAGGTAGGAGAGGGGGGTCCCGTCTTCATTCAACACCCCCCCGCCCGCATCCGCGTTCAGGGCGAAGGCGGCGTCGGCAAGGTGGCGATACTCCGAGACGAGAGCCCGCGTCGAAACCATCCCCGTCTCTTCGTCCCCGGTGAACCCGATGATGAGATCGCGAGTGGGAACGAAGCCTTCGGCCCTCAGACGAAGGAAGGTCGTGGTGAGCATCGTGATGCCGAACTTGTCGTCGAAGCTCCCGCGCCCGAAGAAGTAGCCGTCTTCCTCGATCAGGGTGAAGGGATCGCGTTCCCAATCCTCGGGAAGGGCGTCCACGACGTCCATGTGTCCCGTAAAGAGGATGGGGGGCAATCCGGAGGATCCGTCTCCGCGGTAACGCACGATGAGAAGCGCAATGGCTTCTCCATCATCGGAGGTCGCGGGGAAGACGTGCACGTCCTCCGTTGGAAATCCCCCGGCAAGGAACCGGTCGCCGAGGTAGTTCGCCATCGCCGGCACCTGTCCATGTCCCGCCGCGGTCCGAAATCCGATGATCGTGCGGTAGAGCTCGAGCGCCTGCTGCTGATAGGGGGCGGTATATTCACCGCTCGATTCCTGCGCGTGAAGCGAGCCGGGGCAGGCAGGGCCGAAAAGGAGCGCCGCTGCAGCGACGAGAATCGAAGAGTGGAACGGGAGGGCGCGCATGGCGAGGAACCTGGAGTCGGGGGTGGATACCACATGGGGACCCCGCGGCATCGCTGGGCGCCACGAGGCAGCGCGAGAATAGAGGGCCCGGGGGGTGGGGTCAAACTCGGCGGTCATCCGCCATGGTCCGTCAGCGATTACCGGCCTGCGCGAAGGTGTCGCAGGCGGCGGGATTCCCCGTCTCGAGCCCCGTCTGGAGCCAGCGTTGCCGCTGCTCCGAAGTTCCATGCGTGAACGATTCGGGAGAAACGGTGCGGCCCGCGCTCCGCGACAGGCGGTCGTCACCGATGGACCCCGCCGTGCGCATCCCTTCCTGCACATCGCCGGGCTCGAGGACGGTCCGTCCCTCGGGAGTGCGGGCGCGGTTGGCCCAGACGCCGGCGAAGCAGTCGGCCTGGAGTTCGAGAAGCACCGAAAGCTGGTTCGCCTCGCCCGGGGAACGTGCCTGCGCATCGCGGACCTGGGCTGCGGTGCCGAACAGGTTCTGCAGGTGGTGCCCGACTTCGTGCGCGATCACATAGGCCCCGGCGAAGTCGAACTCGTCGGAGTCCAGACCGGCCATCCGGGCCAGGTCGCCGAAGAAACCGAGGTCGATGTAGATCCGTTCGTCGGGAGGGCAGTAGAACGGGCCGGTGGCTGAGGATCCCAGTCCGCACGCCGAATCTGTTGCATCGGTGAACATGACGAGCACAGGCGAGCGGTACTCCTGCCCGCTCTCCGCGAAGAACTCCCGCCAGGTGTCCTCGGTCATTCCGAGTACCCGGGTCGTGAAGTCCGCCAGCTCCTCCTCTTCGGCCGTCGGTTCCCTTGCCTGGGTAGAACCGGGGGGGCCGCCACCACCGCCCGCGCCGCCGCCGAGAATCGCGCCGATGAACTGCGTCGGGTCGCCTCCGAGAAGGGTCACCCCGATGATGATCAGCAGTCCGAGTCCCCCCCCGATCTTGATCCCGCTCCCCGCACCCCGCTGACCCCGTCGGTCCTCCACGTTCGAGCTCCTGCGGCCCTGTTTCCAGCGCATGGTAATGTCTCCCTCCGGGGTCTGCATGCCACGCCCGCGGGATCGCGGGCGGACATCGGAACGGTGCAATGCAAAGATGAGGCCAGCCGCCCGGGATTCGTTCTTTGGCGCCAGGAGCGGGGGACACCCACGCTGCAGCCTCCCTCTCCTGATGGGGATTCGACGGTCAGCCTGATGTGCGATGGTTCTCCCGCCCCGTGCTTGACACTATTGACCATGGGAGCACGGTACATGAAGGAGAGGCCATGAACGAGCAACGCGCGTCTTCGGGTCCTCCGGGGGCCCTGCGCTTTCAACAGGCATTCCTCCTCGCTCTGGCGCTGGGGATCTCGGTCCTCTTCTTCTTTGTGGTCCGACGGTTCCTCCTGGCGGTCCTCCTCGCCGCCGTGTTTGCCGGTCTGGCTTACCCACTCTACGAATGGCTCCTCGCTCGCACGGGCCGCCGCCGGGCCGCCGCGCTGTCCCTCGTGATCCTGCTGATCGGGGTGGGACTCCCGTTGGCCGGCTTCCTGACCCTGGTGGCCACCGAAGCCGTTCAGTTGAGCCAGGGGGCCGAGGCGTGGTTCCAGGAGGACGGCCGGACCGCCCAGCTCCGTGCGCTACTGGAGCGGGTCCCGTTCGCAGGGCGTCTGCTGCCAGAGGGAGGGGCGGTCATGGAGCAGCTCCGCGAGGGAGCCAGCAGGACCGGTCCGGTCCTCATGGGAGCCCTCGCCGCGGCCACCCGGGGGACGCTCAGCTTCTTCCTTCAGCTCGTAGTCCTCTTCTACGCGCTCTTCTATTTCCTGCTGGATGGGCCCGCCATTCTCCGGACCATCCTCAATTACATTCCTCTCGATCCGGAGCAGAAGGGGGAGCTCCTCGAGCGCTTCCTCTCCGTGACCCGGGCCACCCTGCAGGGATCCCTGCTGATTGGCCTGATCCAGGGCGGTGTGGCAGGACTGGCGTTCTGGGCGGCAGGGGTGCCCGGGCCAGCCTTCTGGGGGACAGTGATGGTGGTCCTCTCCATCATCCCCGCGATCGGGGCCGGGCTCATCTGGATCCCCGCGGTGATCTACCTCTTTCTGATGGGGAAGGCGGCCGCTGGGGTCGGTCTGCTGATCTGGTGCGCGGTGGTGGTAGGAAGCATCGACAACCTGCTTCGCCCCCGGCTCATCGGGAGGGGTGCCCGGATGTCGGACCTGCTCATCCTCCTGAGCACTCTCGGGGGAATCGTTCTCTTCGGGGCCGTGGGCTTCATCGTGGGGCCGATTGTCGCGGCTCTCTTCGTGACCATCTGGCACATCTACGGAGAGGCCTTTCGAAGCTGGCTCCCGGGGAAGAAGGAAGTCGGGTAGCCCAGCGCGGCGGCCGTCAGGGAACCCGTCTACCAGATCCAGCGTAGATCAGGCATGCGACTCCCGACTCCGTCCGCATCGCCCTTCATCATGGGTATCCTCCTGCTGGGAGGAATCCATTGCCTGCTCTGGAATCCGTCCCCTGCCTCGGCGCTCACTGCTGGCTCGGCGCTCACCACTCGCTCCGCGCTCAGCGCCAGCTCGGCGTTCACCTCAGGCCCCGCGGTCGATACCCTGACCCTCGTTGTCACCGTCGTGGAAGCGGGGAGCGACCGCCCTCTCGCAGGGGCATCGGTCACTCTGGAGGGAACCGATCGCACTGCGATCGCGAGCCCTCGGGGGGAGGTCCGCTTCACGGACCTCGCGGAACGAGAATACACTCTTCTGGTCGAGAGCTTCGGTTATACCCGCGCCCGGACCACGGTCACTCTCCCCCGCCGATTTCCAGTCAGGGTCGGGCTCGCCTCCGCCCCCCTTGAACTGGAAGGACTCACTGCCGAGGCTGCTGCGGTGCTGCGTGTCGAGGAGCGACGACGGTCTGTCCCCTTCAAGGTCCAGGCGATCGAAGCGAACGACCTGGCCCGTGAACTCCGGCCGCTGGCAGAGGTGCTGCTCGCAGACGATCTGGGGATGCATCCCTGCACCGGGTTGGATGGAGTGGTCGAGCCCTGCTTCACGGTCTTCGGAGATCGGCAGCCGATCACATATTGCCTCGATGAACGGAGGATCGAAGGGATCCGGTGGGAACTGGACGATATCCGACCGCGGGACCTCTACTCGGTGGAAGTGTTTACGCGAGAAAATACGGTGATCGTCTACCTCCTCAGTCACAACTTCGTGGATCGGAGGATTCGGGACGGAGCCCCGCTGAGCTGGCAACTTCCCTGCTACGAACCTTTTCCCGAAGAGGGATAGCGTTGGGACACCAGGGTCAGCAGCTGGTTACCCCGCTGGCTGCCCACCCGTAGCGAGATAGTCGGCGAATTCGTCTGGAAGATCACTCTCCGCTATCGCGTTCCGGGCCCGATCCAGATCGTACTCAACCCGACACACCTCTACGGAAGGGCTCCCTCCCCCGAACTCGAGGACCACGTACCCGGCTCGCCAGTCCCCGTCTTTCGGCCGTCCCACCGATCCCGTATTCACGAAGAGGACGCCGTCCACGGTCCGGTGCCAGGGCCTGTGGGTGTGGCCGAACGCGATCACGTCGCCGGCACTCGCTCCGACCCGCACGGCCATCTTCCGACAGAAGTCGTCCGAGCGATCCTCGGTCCAGTAGAGGGTGTTCAGGGTGGGTGCCCCGTGGACCAGGATCAGGGTGGGCCCCGCCAGATGGCCACCCAGCGGACGGATGTCCAGGCGGAAGGGGAGGGAGGCGAGCCAGCCCTTCGTCTCCGCGGAGGTGTGCTCGCGGGTCCACCCGTAGGAGAGGTGCGCGAGCTCTTCCTGCCGGGGGTCTTCGTAGCGGCATCCGCAGTGGGCGTAGTCGGTGGCGGTGGTGGAATCGTAGTTCCCGGCGATGCCCGGGATCCCTTCCTCCCGGATCCGGCCCACCACCTCGTTCGGCCAGGGGGCGTACCCCACCAGATCACCCAGGTGATAGATGGCGCTCAGGTCGGAGCGGGCGGCGAGGTCGTCGAGGACCGCCTCGAGCGCGGGGAGGTTCGCGTGAACGTCGGAGAGGAGAGCGATCCTCATGAGCCAGCTTCGGGGGCCGGGGTCTGGAAGGAAGGCGCGTTTCCGCTGGCGAGTGCGTCGTCTCCGGGGAAGCTGTCGCGAGTCACGTTCGCGAACTTCACGAGAAGAAGCATCACGGGCACTTCCACGAGCACGCCTACCACGGTGGCCAGTGCCGCGCCGGAGTTCAGCCCGAAGAGGACGACGGCGGCAGCCACGGCGAGCTCGAAGAAGTTGCTCGCGCCGATGAGCGCCGCGGGCGCCGCCACCGAGTGCTTCACCTTCCAGAGCCGCGCCCATCCGTAGGCCACCGCGAAGATGAAGAAGGTCTGAATGGTGAGCGGCACCGCAATGAGCGCGATGTGGAGGGGGTTGTTCAGGATCACCTCCCCCTGGAAGGAGAAGAGGAGAACCAGGGTGAGAAGGAGGCCGATGATGGTGACCGGGCCCAGGCTCTTCAGGAAGACCTCGTGGAACCACCGGATCCCCTTCCTCCGCAGCAGCGCGCGCCGCACCACCACTCCGGCCGCGAGAGGGATCACGATGTAGAGCACCACCGAGAGGAACACGGTGTCGTAGGGCACCGTGATGTCGCCGAGCCCCAGGAGAAGAAGCACGAGCGGGGCGAAGGCGAAGAGCATGATCAGGTCGTTCAGCGCCACCTGTACCAGGGTGTAGGCCGCGTCTCCCCGGGTGAGGTAGCTCCAGACGAAGACCATCGCAGTGCAGGGCGCCGCCCCGAGCAGGATCGCTCCGGCCACGTATTCACGGGCGAGCCCGGCGTCGATGAAGGGGGCGAAGATCACCTGGAGGAAGAGCCAGGCGAAGAAGAACATGGTGAACGGCTTGATGAGCCAGTTCGTCACGAGAGTGATCGTGATCCCGCGCGGCTGCCGCCGGACGTCCATGATGCTCCCGAAGTCGATCTGGAGCATCATCGGGAAGATCATCGCCCAGATGAGGACCGCGACCGGGAGATTCACCTGCGCGATCGTCAGGCGGGAGAGCGTCTCGGGAACCGCGGGGAGGAACTGGCCGAGCCCCACCCCCGCCACGATGCAGAGCGCGACCCAGACGGTGAGGTAGCGGCCGAAGAAGCCGAGGTCCTTCGCTTCGGTTTCCGAGGGCGGATTCACGGGGGTCGCGGCGGGTGCGCCAGTGGTCATGAGCCGCCCTCCACAGGGGCGAGGAGCATGGCGTCCAGGAGCTCCCCGACCCGTCGCAGCCTCCCGGCATCGGCGCAGTAGCAGATGTGCAGCCCGTCCACCTCACCCCGGATAAGCCCCGCTTCCCGAAGCACCTTCAGATGCTGCGAAACGGTGGACTGGGCGAGGGGGAGGTGCTCCACGATCGCGCCGGCGAAGCACTCCTCCCGTTCGAGGAGGAAGCGGAGGATGCGGACACGGGCGGGGTGGCCGAGTGCTGCGGCCAGCCGCGCCAGTTCGTCATCGGGATCGAGAGCGGGGTCGAGCGGGAGTGCGGGGGGGCAGGAACGGGGAGTCACGCGCAACCTCTGGAGGAGTGAGCCAAATGTCCGTAGATCGTAGATTAACGATATAAGCAGGGAGGGGCAAGACGAACTCCACGCCTTCCAGGGTCTCGCGCAGGTGCCCGACGAATCGGCCGAGGCGCTCCGGGAAACAGGGCGCCAGTTCCGGGTCCGCGAGCACCCGGGTGTAGAAGGCCCTCAGCAGGGAATCGACTCCGGCTTCTCCCCCCAGCCGGGCCCAGAGCGAGCCGGTCTTCCGGGAGGATTCGCTTTCCTCGGTCATGGTGCGCTCTCCGGTTGAAGCGCATTGGTCGCGGTGGGGGAGAATCGGCGAAGAACATGCATGGCGTGCACCGGGTAATGGCGAGGACCGGGTACAGGTAGAGGTTCTGCCTTCGTTGTAGCCATCGGGGGAAGGCGTCGTCAGCATCGTGAGTGCGGCATCGGGCGATGCCTTCTGGGACTTCCACCGGTCCTTCGAGCCCCGCTGAAGCCTGAACCAGCTTCTACTCACCATCTGTTTGACTGGGCCAGCCGTGCCATCGATTCTCCTCCGGAACGGGAACGGGAACGGGAACGGGAACGGGAACGGGAACGGGAACGGGGACGCACTGCCCCTGTGATTCCCTATTCGGCGGGATCAACTACGCCGCGGCCGTTTCGCGCGTGCTCGCGGCGACGATGATCCCGGAAATCGGGACGAAGGTCGCCGACGATGGCGTCACGGGCTCGCCCAGCCGAGGTTAATCCCGATTTCCGGGACTAACCTCGCCGACGATCCACGGAGAGACCCCGATGGCGGCGTTGATCCCGCCTGGGCGCCCGCCCGGGGTCCGGGG
>JBGTMU010000092.1:0-4679 GCA_041743405.1 Longimicrobiales bacterium
GGGGCCTCACTGCTACGTCCCCCGCTTCGCGGGCGACGCTTTCGACCCCAAAAGAAAGGGAGGTTGCAAAAACTTGATGAGGTTCAGGGGCGGACATTTCTACTTCACCCAACCCCCGGACTTTTCTACTTCATCCGAACAGGATCGCGACTCAGATCTCTCCGTTGCGAGCGAATCCGGCGATGTGATCGGCGGCCCGGAAGGCGAGCGCCTGGATCGTCATCGTGGGCTGGCCTCGCCCCGAGGTCACGAGGCTCGACCCGTCACAGATGAAGAGGTTCGGCACGTCATGGGCCCGGTGGTAACGATCCACCACCGACTCCGCGGGGTCGTCGCCCATTCGGCAGGTGCCGAGAAGGTGAGCGCCGATGGTCTGCTCCTGAACGGGATTGGACCAGATCCGTCTCGCTCCCGCGGCCTCGAGGAGCTCGAGGGACCGGTCCCGGAAGAAGCCCATGATGGCGAGATCGTCGGCGTGGTCCCGGTAGGTCACGCGAAGCGCCGGGCGTCCCCAGCGGTCCGTGACCTGAGGATCGAGTGAAACGTTGTTGCTCTCCACCGGAAGAGATGTCGTATGCCCCGCCACTTCCATCGTGCGGGTGAAAGTTTCGCGCAGCATGCGCCGATACTCGGGACCCCACTGAGGGGCATCCGGGGGAAGCCCGAACAGGGCGTAGAAGAGCGGCCCGGCCATCATCCGGCTGTCCATCCCTCCCCCCCCGTAGAACCCCCGCGCGGGGTCTGCCTGGTAGAAGTCGTGCAGGATGCGGGTGACCTGCACGCTCTTGTACTCGTTCAGCGGTTCATCGAAGGTACCGAACGCGGCGGTCTGGCCATTGAACATGAGGTACTTCCCGACCTTCCCACTCGAATTTGCGAGCCCCTGGGGAAAGAGAGGGGAGTCGGACATGAGGAGGAGGCGCGCCGTCTCGGCGCCGTTTGCCGCGAGAATCACCGCACGCGCGCGCTGTCGATGCTCCAACCCGTTCGCGTCCCAGTAGAGCACTCCCGTCGCCCGTCCCGCCGCGTTCGTCTCGACCCGGGAGACGGTGGACTCCGGCCGGATCTCACAGCTTCCGGTTTCGACTGCCTTGGGGATCATGGTCACGAGGGTCGAGGACTTCGCCCCCCATTCGCACCCGTACATCATGCAGAAGCCGCAGTGCATGCAGGCGGGGCGTCCGTCATACGACTGGGAGGTGATCGCCATCGGTGCTGGCTGAGGATTCCACCCGAGTGAGCGCGCACCCCGTTCGAACAGGACCCCCGACGACTTCACGGGGAGCGGAGGCATCGGGTAGGGGCGGGACCGGAAGGGGTCGAACGGGCCAGGCTCCCCGGAGACGCCGATATCCCAGTCCACCTTCGTGTAGTAGGGCTCCAGCTCCTCGTAGGTCAGCGGCCAGTCGGCAAACCCGGTTCCGGCAATCGAGCCCCAGCGGGAGCGCTCCTGGAAGTCGATGGGGTGGAAGCGCCAGTAGTTCGCGGTGAAGTGAACGCTGCTTCCCCCTACGCCCCGGGCATAGAGAAGGGGAGGAACGTCTCCGGACTGCTCCGCCTCCTCGGCTTCGCTCTGGCGGAATGTCTGCGGGAAGTCGGCGGAAGAGCCCAGCAGGTCACCGAGGAACCAGTGGCCAAGTTCGTCGTGGGTGAAGTCCAGGTTCTGGCGCCACGGCCCCTGTTCGAGGACGACCACCTGCATCCCGGCCACGGCGAGCTCCCGGGCCAGCACACCCCCGGCCGCTCCCGAGCCCACGATCACGAAGTCGACTTCGTCCCCTTCCTGGAAGCGGCGCATGGGGATCATGCTCCGGCCTCCCGGCGGTACTCCGCGTCGTAGTGGCCGAAGGGCGGCTCGTGTGAGGGCGCGTGCTCCATTCCGAGAAGCGCCCAGCCCACATGATCCCGGTTTCCCCCGTGGACCGGATCGGAAAACATCCCCATGACCGTGAGCATCCGGGCTACGAAGAAGAAGGCGGTGTCTTCCATCGCTCCGATGACTTCAGTCTGCCGGTCCCCCGCGAGGCCCGCAAACCCGCCCGAGTCCGGATCGATCGCGAGCGCCCGCCGGTCCAGCTCCTCCACCCCCGGACGGATCGTTTCGAGCATCTCCGGGAAGAGCTGCCCGAGCGCGCCATCCATGAAGTGGACCACCCCGGCATCGACCGCTCCGGGAAGGTCGTCCGCAGGGAGAATCAGATCGGCGAAGGCTCCGAGCGTCTCGGCTTCATGGGTCGTGAGGGTGGTGAAGGGCTCGCCCATTTCGGCTGCCTCGCGGGAACAGGCAGCGAGGGTAGCGAGCGCCGGGAGATGGAAAGCCAGCCACCCTCCGCTCATGACCCGGGACGAGGTGGCGAGAAAGTCCCGGCGAGAGGGGAGGGGGAGCGCGGGCTCGGGGTCGACGGGCATCGGAGATGCTTCCTGGATGGGGCTCTGGGAGGGGGTGCAGTGCGAAAGGATGCGGATTGGGTGGGGCTGCGGCAAGGGTGGGGTACCATGCCGGGCGTGCGTTCGTCGGGCGTGCGGCTTGACGCATCCGCATCCAGCCCGATATACCTGGTCCATGGCCGTTGATACCCGATCGAGAAAGATCGTACTCGGGCTCGTCATCGTGATCCTCATCGGCGCGGCGGCGTTCGCGCTGACCTGGGACACCGACCCCCCGCCTGAACCCCTCCTCACCGGGGTGGCCGAGATCGCCGACGTCCGTCCCGTACTCCGGGAAACCGGGGTGATCCGCCCCTACCGGGAGGTCGTGGTGACGAGCGGAGTGAGCGGGCGGCTGGTCCGACTCGAGGCACGAGAGGGCGAACGGGTCCGCGCCGGGGAGGTGGTGGCCCGTATCGAGCCTGATCTCAACCAGGCGCAGCTCGTCGCCCAGGTCCGCTCGGCCTATGAGGCCGGAAGGCTCCGTCTCGAGGTGGCGGAGACAGAGCACGAGCGGGCACGGCGCATGGTCGAAGCGGGGGTTCTCACCGAGCAGGCGCTGGGGGACCGGACCGCTGACCGGGATGCCGCGCGCATTCAGCTCGAGGCCACAGAGCAGCAGTTCCGCCTCATGCGGGAGAGCGGGGTCCTGGACGGCGCCGACGCCGGGATCCTGAGCGTGGTGAGCCCCGCCTCCGGGGTCGTGATCCAGCGGGGAGTGGAGGAAGGAGAAGCAGTGCAGGCGGGTACCGGGGTCTTCGGCGGAGGCACGGCCATCATTACCGTGGCCGAGCTGGACCGCTTGAAGATCGAGTCCGAAGTGAATGAGATTGACATCGGCATGATCGAGATCGGTCGGCCCGCCACGATCACCCTGGATGCCTACCCGGGAGCCGAGTTCCAGGGACGGGTGACCCACGTGTCCCCCGCCGCCCGGGACCGGGGCGGGGTCCGGGTCTTCGATGTGGAAGTGGAGGTAGAGGGTTCGGATCTGCGGCTTCGCCCGGGGATGACGGCGAATCTGGACATCCTGGGCCCCCGTCGCGAAGGCGTTCTCACCGTGCCCATCGAGGCGGTCTTCCGCGTGGAAGGACGGGACGTGGCGTACCGGATGGAGGGCGAGCAGCCGGTGGCAGTGCCCGTGTCCCTGGGTCTTTCCGACACGGAACGAGTGGAGATCCTGGCTGGCCTCGAGCCGGGTGACCGGATTGCCCGGGAAGACCCGGCCATCGCCCGGGAACGGCAGTCCCCGAGGTAGCGCCATGGCGCTCATCCAACTCCAGGACGTGCGCAAGGACTACTTCCTGGGAAGGATCCGGGTGCCGGCGCTGCGCGGCGTGGACCTGAACATCCGCCAGGGAGAGTACCTGGCGGTGACGGGGCCTTCCGGCTCCGGAAAGTCCACTCTCATGCATCTCCTGGGATGCCTGGACACTCCCACTTCCGGCGCCTATTTCCTGGACGGAGAGCTGGTCAGCGGACTCCGAGGGAAGGCGCTTGCCCGGGTTCGGAACACGAAGGTGGGGTTCGTCTTCCAGAGCTTCAACCTCCTCCCACGGGTGGACCTGGTCGAGAACGCGGCCCTTCCCCTCCGCTACGCCGGGGGGATCTCCCGACCGGAACGCCGGCGCCGCGCTACCGGGGTGCTCGAGCGGCTCGGGCTCGGCGACCGACTCAAGCACCGCCCCGAAGAGCTCTCGGGCGGACAACAGCAACGGGTAGCCATCGCCCGGGCGCTCGTGAACAACCCCCGGATCCTGCTCGCGGACGAGCCCACGGGAAACCTGGACCAGATGACATCGGCCGAGATCCTGAGCCTCTTCGCGGAGCTCCACGCCGAGGGCCGAACCGTGATCGTCGTGACGCATGACCCGAATGTGGCCGCCCGGGCCCAGCGGGTCGTGGAGGTGGTGGACGGGAGGGTGGTGACGGAAACATGATGGATCCCGTTCTCTTGAGTGTGACCTCCTGGAAGGTCACGTCCGGTTGTTTCCAGCGATCCGCCTCCATGAGCGGCCACTCTCGGGCATGGCCGACACCGCCCAAAGATTCCTTTGCGATTGGCCCGGGGGTCGCCTATTTTGGGCTGACCCCTACCTCTCTTTCCGGAGTCGTCCCATGCGAAACCCAAAGCACCGTATCCTGGCAGGCGTACCGCTCGCCGCCCTGGTCCTTTTGGCCGCCTGCGATCGGCACGATCCCGTGGCCCTGACCCCCGACGCCGAGCCCGTCCACGCCCGGGCGGCGGCGGG
>JBGTMU010000093.1:0-3586 GCA_041743405.1 Longimicrobiales bacterium
AGCGCCTATTCCGACGACTGAAAGCCTTTCGGCGGATCTTTTCCCGCTACGACAAGCTCGACGTAATGTTCGCCGCCTTCATCCACTTCGCACTCATCGCCGAGGCTCTCCGGCCTCAGTTAGTGTGAACAGGCCCTAGGAGCCCAGACGAAGCACGCGGCGTCGTGGCTCACGGTGGCGCGGATTCGAGGAAATCCAGGTACCGCTTCTTTCGATCGCGCTGGTCGGCCAGCCATGCTTCGAACCCGGACTCCACGAACCCCTCTGAAGCCGTCCCTTCCGTGGCGGCCTTTACCGCAAGGTCGTTCGCGTATTCGTTGCGCGGGTGTCCCGCATGTCCGCGCACCCAGGCCCACTCCATCGTGTGTCGCGCTGCCGCGAGATCGAGCGCCTTCCACAGCTCGAGATTCTCGATCGGCCCGCCGGAGCGCTTCCACCCCCGGGCTTTCCACCCCGGAAGCCACTCGCGCATTCCCTTCACGAGGTACTGGGAATCGGATACGAAGCGCACACGACAGGGCCGGGCGAGCCCCGCAAGGCCTTCAATCGCACTCCGGATCGCCATCCGATTGTTCGTCGTGTCCGGTTCGGAGATCCAGTAATCACGCCGCTTCCATTGATCGCCGGTCCAGAATTCAACGAGACCGGCGGCCCCGCCCGGGCTGGCCCGACCCTGGAACTGGTTGCCAAGGCACGATTCGTCGGCATGAATCTGGACTGCAGTCGGTTCGGTCACGGGATCCGGGGGTAGAAGGGAAGGGCCGGGAGAAGGCAGAACCCTCGCCACTCTACCCGCAGTCCACAACATCCCACAAGGCGACGAGCCTGGCAGGCTGTCGAATTGCTGGGCGGACCACCGCGACGGGGTCCTGCGTGTCCGGGGCGAGTCGGAGTCCGGACGCGCAGGCCGCACCCCCCGGTTCGAGCGCCCCGTCGCTTGACGCCTCCCCAGCCATCTCTACATTCCGAACGTCAGGAGCTTCACCAGTTCGCCCGTCCCACGGAGTCGGCGCCGCGCCCCTCCCCGCACCCCCGATCCGGAACGCATCGTTGAGCCCTTTCCCAGATTTCACGCCCGCCTATCTCCTGCTCGAGGATGGCCGTCGCTTCGAAGGTTCGACCCTCGGGAAGACCGGCGTGGCCGTCGGGGAGGTAGTCTTCAACACGGCGATGACCGGCTATCAGGAGATTCTCACGGACCCGTCCTACACGGGGCAGCTCGTGACGATGACCTACCCCCTGATTGGGAACTACGGGGTGAACGAGGAGGATCGTGAATCGGAGTTCCCCGCGGTTGCCGGTTTCGTGGTGCGGGAATCGGCTCGACTGCACTCCTCCTGGCGCGCCACCGGATCGCTCCCTGAATACCTTCTCGAGCACGGGATCGTGGGGATCACCGAGGTCGACACGCGTGCTCTGACCCGGCACATCCGGGATCGAGGAGCCATGCGCGGCGCGATCGCCCCGGCTTCGGAGTCGGAGGAATCGACGATGGAGCGGATCCTGGCGCATCCACGCATGGAAGGGCTCGAGCTCGCATGCGGGGTTTCCACGGAATCCCGCTACGTGGTGCCGGCCGTCGGCGAGGAGCGGTTCCATGTGCTGGCCTACGACTTCGGCGTGAAGGCCCATTCCCCGAAGCTCATCGCCGAGCGGGGGGCAAGGGTCACCGTTATCCCGGCCGAGTCCCCGCTCGAATCCATCCTGGCCGAGAAGCCGGACGGGCTCTTCATTTCGAATGGACCGGGGGATCCCGCCGCGGTCGATCAGGCCACTGCGGCCATCCTGCAGCTTTCCGGGATGGGAGTTCCGATCTTCGGAATCTGCCTCGGCCACCAGCTCATTGCGCGGGCCTTCGGGGCGGAGACATACAAGCTTCCCTTCGGACATCACGGGGCAAACCACCCCGTGAAGGCGCTGGACCGGGGAACGGTCGAGATCACCTCGCAGAACCATGGCTTCGCCGTGAAGGCGAACGACGATCAGAGCGTGCCGGGGGCACCCGATCTGAGGGTCACCCATCGGAACCTTTACGACGGTACGGTCGAAGGCGTTGAGCACCGGAAGCTCCCGGTGTTTTCGGTCCAGTACCACCCCGAATCGGCCCCCGGCCCCCACGACTCCCGCTACCTCTTCGATCACTTCATTGACCTCATGACCGCGCGGAAGGACGGAGGGCCAACCTCCAAGGCTTGACGCTGCCCTTCGCACGGGGTTACCCTTGCCCCTTCGCCGGCCCGTCAGGGGACCCGGAACTCGTTTCACCGCATGCAGAAAGGGGCGCCCGAGGCGATCCCCTGGGAGGGCTGGATGACGAAGGCGGATCTCGTTGAGCAGGTGGCCGATGCAATCGGACCGGGAGTCACGAAGAAGGATTGTGCCCTCGTCGTGGATGGCTTCCTCGCTGCGGTGAAGCAGGCGCTGGCGCAGGGCGAGAACATCGAGATCCGGGGCTTCGGAACGTTCAAGGTGCGTGAACGCAAGACCCGCATGGCCCGAAACCCGCGTACCGGAGATGCCGTCAAGGTCCCGTCACGGAGTGTGCCGGTGTTCAAGCCTTCCAAGCAGCTCAGGACGAAAGTGGCAAAGCAGGGAGCCACCGCACGCTGAGCTTCGCGCCCCACTTCTCCGGTCGCCTCACGTTGGCCCGGGATTCGAAGCGCCCCCCGATCACGGTCGGAGGGCGCTTCGTGCATGCGGCCCCGGTGTCCCGGCCTTTTAACATCCGGGTGCCACGGACCGTCCCATTTCCAAGGTGACCTTTCGTGCGACGGATCCCGACCTGGACGAGACCTCTCTCGTCGATCTCGCCCGGAGCGGCGATTCCCAAGCCCTCACCCGGCTCGTGGAGCGTCACCAGGGCATGGTGTTCCGTTACCTCACCGGAATGCTGAAGGATGAGGAGCTGGCCGCCGATGTGGCCCAGGATACCTTCGTGAAGGCGATCCGGAATCTGAATGGATTCCGTGGCGAGGCCGCGCTCCGGACATGGCTCCTCGCAATCGCCCGGAATGAGGCAAGGGGGGCGCTTCGAAAGATGCGCTACTCGAGGGAGAGCTCGATCGATGAAGTAGCGGAGCCGATGGACGAGGGTCCGACACCCGCTCAGGCGATGGAGAGCGAGACCGAGATGATGCGAATACGTCGAGGGCTGGAGCGGCTGCCGGAGAAGCAGAGGCTGAGCGTATCGCTCCGGCTCTTCGACGGTCTCAGCTTTCGGGAGGTGGGCGATGCAACCGAGTCGACGGAAGGAACGGCCCGCGTGAATTATCACCATGGGATCCGGAAGTTGAGAGAATGGCTGGACCCGCGAGGAGGGTGAACCGATGGACACAGACGTGAAAAGGAAGAATCCGGAAATGGAGTGCCCGGCGGTTCGGGATCTGCTTCCGCTCAGGGAATTGGGCCAGCTCTCTCACGGCGAGTCCGCACGGGTGGAAGCGCACCTCGACGGATGCACGGAATGCGCGGGGGAAGCGGCTTTTCTCACCCGCGTTGCCGCGCTGCGAGCGGAACCCCCCGCAGGGTTCGCGGCACGGGTCGTGGCGGAAGTGGAGGCCGGGCGTGTCGCTCGCGCCACGAACCC
>JBGTMU010000094.1:0-12060 GCA_041743405.1 Longimicrobiales bacterium
CCGCCGCCCCCGCCTCCGCGCGTGATCCTGATCACCTCGTGACCGCCGCTCATCAGAAAAGCGACCAGCGATGAGCCGATCAGGCCAGTGCTCCCGGTAATGGCCACTTTGAGCGGGCCAGTCTCCCGGTACCGGCGATGCAGGCTCAGGTCGCCCTTCAGCCGCCGCTCTCGAAATGCAAACAGCCGCCTCAGGCTCGATTCGATGTACGCGGTTCCGAAGGTCTCCCCCATGGCTCCCAGCGGAGCTTCCCACTCCACCCGGTCGACTACCGCGGATCGCCCCTCGCCGAGAGACTCGAACCGGTGCTCATGCCGCCAGCTCCGGAAAGGACCCTCCTTCTGAACGTCCACGAAGCGCCGGTTCTCCTCGTACTCGGTGTGCTCCACCTCCCACCGGAGGCTGGCCGGTCCCTTCCGGAGTTCGAGGACCGCCCGACCGCCCACCCGGATCCCCCCCGAGCGCTCGGACACCTCCACCCGCTCCCAGGGCGGGGTCAGGCGTTCGAAGGCCCCGGGACGCGTGTGCAGGGCGAAGACCTCTTCAACCGGATGCTCGAGCTCGACGCGTGACAGGAACACAGGCATTCAATCCTCCGAAGACCTCATGTATTTTCTCAACCAAATTCATTCATATACTTGTGAAGAAGCACTTTACGCTTAGTACTGTCAGATGACATGGAGCGGATCTTCCCGTAGATCGGGCGCTCGGGCCACCCCCGATCATAGCGCCCCATGACCCAGAAGATCCCCGAAGTCGAGTTCGGGTTCCGCCCGTCGAGCGCCCACCGGTTGTTCAGCTCGAGCATGATCCTGAGCCCCTCCTCGGGAGATTCGGACCATTCCAGGATCTTCTTCCCCCAGAGCATCCGGAGATAGTTGTGGATCACTCCGGTTTCGCGGAGTTCGCGCTGAGCCGCGTTCCAGAGGGGGTCGTGGGTCTCCGCTGCCTCGAAACGCTCAAGGTCATAGACCCAGGGACGCGGATCCTCACGGTGCTCGTCGAGCGTGGCGCGCGCCCATTCCGGAAGCGAGTCGTAGCTCTCCGCATCGTCCCGGTGGAAGGCGGTACCATACCCCAGCTCGCGCCAGGTGATGAGCTGATCCAGAAAGGCCTCTGTCCCGGGTGTGAGTCCCCACCATCCGGTGCGCTTCCCGGATGGGCGTGGACCCAGACGGTCCGGAGTCCAGTCCTCCATGTCGAGGATGCGATGCACGATCTCGTGCGAAGAGATGTGGCCCCAATGCAGGTAGGGAGAAAGCCCGCTGGTGACCCCCGCGTCGGGATCGTTGCGCTCGTCGACATAGCGCGGAAGGGCGCGGGCAAGGAAGCTGTCCAGCTTCTCGACGGCCGCGCTCCTGCCTCCTTTCATCGATACGCCCTTCACGCGTGAATTTAGCGACAGTCTCCGGAACGCCTCCCCTCCCTCCTCAAGGAGATCCGCCTCGGCCGGGGGCCAGCGCCCCGCGATCTCGGGCGGCAGTCCGGAAAAGGGGGGAAGCGTCGCATCCGAGAGGGGATCGGCGCTCGGCGCTTCCTCGAGATGTCTCGGGAGTGCGCCCTGCAGGTACCTGCGGAAGGAGAAGGCGGTGTTGAATTCCCGACCGGCGCTGCGAAGGGGAAGGATCCCGTTCGAGTCGACCACTTCCATTCGTCGCACCAGCTTGGAGCCGGCGGCAGCGACCATCCGGGGAAGAAAGAACGAGGGAAACTCGTCTGCGATCACGACCGTGGCCTGCGCCGCAAGCGCTTCCAGGAGTCCCTTCCCCTCGCCTGCTTCCCGTTCCACATAGGGGAAGTAGCCGACCCGGTGTGCGGCCAGCCGCCGTCTGTGCTCCCGCATCCCTTCGAGACAGAAGCGGTGGAGTCTCTCCGAGGCCCAGGGATAGTCGATCCGGATCGCCTCGAATACCAGGAGTGGACACCGGATCGCTTCGCCCCATTCGATCGCGCGCTCGAGCCCGTAATTCCACTCGAGACGCCGAGCGGAGGTCATCCAGTAGAGGACCCATGCCCCCTCCGGGTCGACCTCCCCTGCGTTCCCCGGGCTGATTCGCTCGGCCGGCACGCGTGATCCCCGGAGGTCCCGCACACCCCCTCCCTTCAACGTCGCTCCCCTCGAGTCCCGAAGAGAAGATCGAGCGTCGAGCGGAGACGGTCTTCGACGTCGCCCCCCTTCTGGATGATTCCGGAGGTCTGACCTGCGAGCAGCTCCCGCTCTTCGCCCGAGAGGTCTCGCGCGGTGAGCACCACGACCGGAGTGCCCTCTTTCCGCGGGAGCTTCCGGAGATGGGAAAGCGTCGAGAACCCATCCATCTCAGGCATCATCAGATCCAGGATGACCAGATCCACATCGACCCTTCTGAGGTACTCCAGCGCCTCCACCCCGTTCTCGACGGCGTGCGCCATGAGTCCGGCTTCGCGAAGGTAGCGCTGCAGGATATGCCGGGTGTCCGCGTTGTCGTCCACCACGAGCACCCGCCCGGAATCGGAGGCAAGATTCCGCCGCAGGACGCGAATCATTTCGGTCCGGTCGACCGGTTTGGGAAGGACGTCCACCGCTCCGAAAATCTGCCCGGCCCCATCCTCTGCCACGATGCTCACCACGACGACGGGGATATCGCGGATTCGGGGGTCATCCTTCGCGGCCTTGAGCATTTCCCAGCCGCTCATCCTGGGCATCATGAGGTCCACCGTGATGAGGTCCGGAAGCTCCCTGCGAGCGGTCACGAGTCCCTCGACGCCGTCCTGGGCGGTGACCACGTGACAGCCCAGATCTCCGAGATAGTGGGAGAGGAGCGTCCTCGAATCCTCCTCGTCGTCCACGACCAGGATCTTCTTGCCTCGGAGCTCGCGCTGTCGGATGGTCGGATTGGATGCCCACCGGGCCGTGGGAGGGAACTCCAGATCACGGATCCTCCCTTCATCGACCATCACCCTGGGCGGGGAGAGAAGGATGGAGAAGGTCGACCCCTTCCCCACCTCCGAGTCCACCGTCATTTCATAGCCGAGGAGCGCGCAGAGCGAACGCGAAATCGTGAGACCCAGCCCGGTGCCGCCGAACCGCCGCGTCGTCGTGCCGTCAGCCTGCTGGAAGGCTTCGAAGATCGCGTCGAGCCGATCCTCGGGGATTCCGATTCCGGTATCCTCGACCTGGATCCGGGTCGGGGTCGAGCCGTCGGCGCCCGAAATGATCCGGATCGAGACCTTCCCCCGCTCCGTGAACTTGAGCGCGTTGCCGATGAGGTTGATGAGGATCTGCTTGAGTTTGCCCGCATCGGTCTGGAACGAGGCGAGTCCTTCGTTCCACTCGCCATGCAACTCCACCGGGCGTCCCGCGACCTGACCCTCCATCTGTGCAAGCGTCTCTCTGACCAGCCTCGGAAGGTCGACGGACTCCATCTCCAGCTCCATCCGCCCGGCCTCGATCTTGGAGAGGTCGAGAATCTCGTTGATCAGGGTGAGCAGGTGCTTTCCATTGGCGAGGATCCGTTCGAGATACCCTCTCTCCTTGGGTTCGAGGCGTTCACGGGGATCCTTCAGGAGGATGTTCGCGAATCCGATCACCGAGTTGAGCGGGGTGCGCAGTTCATGGCTCATGTTGGCCATGAACTGGCTCTTTGCGCGGTTTCCTTCCTCGGCATCCTGTTTCGCCCGCCGAAGGGCCTCTTCGACCCTCCGACGGCGGGTAATGTCCTTCGAGAACACCACTACCCCGGCCGAGCGCGTTCCCGCGTCGATCGGGTTGAAGAAGAGTTCATAGTTCCGGAGCTGCCCATCCACATGCTCATCCCGGACGGCAGAGAAGCGATTCCCTGAAAGCGCCCGCTCGAAGCACCCTCGGAACCAATCCACATCGCCCGTACTCACCACTCGGCTCAGGGGATCGCCCACCTCAGGCGCCCTGCCCGTGATGGCCTCGACCGTGAGCGCGTAGGCTGTATTGAAAGTGATGAGACTGTGATCGGGGGCCACCGACCAGATCGCGTCGCCCGTGCTTTCGAAGAGGGCGCGAAGGTTGGCCCTCGACTGGGCGAGTTCCTCCTCCGCACGGAGCTCCTCGGTCACATTCCGGAAGACACTCCGCGTGGCGGTCGGTCTGCCGTTCTCGAAACGGCAGTTTGAACTCCCCGAGCAGATAACCCGGGAACCGTCGGACGCAAGGAATACCACACGCATGTCGGTGATGATCTCGCCCGCGAAAACTTTCGCCACCTGCTCGCGGAACGAGTCTCTGGATTCCGGTGCCACGAAGTCCGCGATCGTCTTCCCGCGAAGATCCTCGTCGCGGAGTCCGAGCGTTCGCTTCCACGCTTCGTTCACGTAGAGGATGGTCCCGTCCGGGGCGCTGCTCTGTATCAGGTCGGTCGCGTGATCCAGGAAATCCTGGAGCCGTTCTTCACTTTCCTGGAGAACGCGTTCCGCTTCTCTCCGGATCCCGATTTCCTGCGCCAGTGCCGCGTTCGCCTCCAGCACGGCGCGCGCAACCTCATCCTCTCGCCGAAATGTGACGTAGACACTGGCCATGAGCCCGATCAGCACGGCCCCGTAGCTCAGGATCTTGAGGAGGTGTGCCGCGTCCGCCAGGGTGTCGAACTGCTGCTCCGAGAAGACCAGGAACCCGAGGTGGGTCGCCACCGAGAGGATCAGCGCAACAACCAGCCAGTGTTCGAAAGTGTCGCTCCGCCAATCCCCCTTGCGGAAGTATCCCACGAGGGCGAGGAGGAAGAAGGTCCCAGGGATGACTTCGGCCGGTCGAGAAAGGAACCACCCCGGAGAGTAGGCGGCCCTGATCGGATTCCACCCGAAGAAGACGAAACTGACCACGGTCAGCACCGCAGCTGCCAGGTAAACGGAGCCTTCCGGGCTCCAGGGGGCCTCCGAGCTGCGCGCCTCTCTGCGCCAGGCCCACCACCCGACGAACAGGAAGAGGGAGAGGAAGACCCGGGATGCCGTCCAGGTCCAGGCCATCAGGTGGGGGAGATCTTCTCCTGCCGCGGCTGCGAGGAAGGGATAGCTGACGACCGCGTGGTAGGAGTCGAGCAGCGCGGTTCCGAGGAAGCCGGTGCCGATGAAGAGGTAGGTCGTGCCCTTCCGTGAGTAATACCGGACGAGGGCGAGCAGGCCGGCGAAACACGCAAGAACCGTGGCGACCGTCTCGAAGACAAGGTGAAGCGTGGGGCCGCTCAGCGTGTCGATCTGCCGAGCGATGACCGCCAGGGCCACCAGCCCCAGCGCCAGAATGACGTATGCAACCCGCCGCGAGGCACTCCGGTCGGTCCGCCGGTCGAGGAAGGAGGACGGAAAACGCGGTCCGAGCGTCATCTCCGGAGCGCCGGATTCATGGTGAACAGGGCGGTGTCATCGGTTCAACCCCTCGGGTCGGCCCCGGAACCGAACGAGTGCTCAGTCACGCCGATCCCTTCCCTGCTTCCGCCAGTCGCAGCTCGATCGCCTGGAGGAGCACCTCCTCATCGACGATCGGCTTTGTGACATAGTCGTCGAATCCCTGATTGAGGTACTTTTCGCGATCTCCCGCCATGGCGTGAGCCGTAAGTGCGATCACGGGAATCGAGGCGAGGTGATCGAAGGTCTTCATTCGCCGGAGAACCTCGGTGCCATCCATCTCCGGGAGCGAGATATCGAGCAGGACGAGGTCGGGGGGTGACGCCATCAGCCCCTCGAGCGCTGCGAGCCCGGTCTCGAACTCCACGAGATCGTACCGATCCTCCAGGATCGCCTGAACCAGAAGCCGATTGTCGGGATTGTCCTCGACCACTGCGATTGTCGCTCTCATTCCTGCTCCCCGCCCCGGAGCCCCCGGAGCTCATCCATGGTTCGACCAAAATGCTCTTCGAGTGGCGTGGCGAGCCGCTCGACCTCCGTGAGATCTGCACTCCCGGCCGCCTTCTCGACAAGGCCGGAAAGCTCCTGCACCCGCTCAGCCCCAAGGTTTGCGGCCGAGGACTTGAGAGAATGGGCCGCGCGTTCCACCGAGTCTGAATCCCCCGCGGCGAGACCTGCGCGGATCGCGGCGAGCCGCACCGGGGCATGTTCGATGAAGAGGTCGATCATCCGGACGATCAGTGTTTCTCCTCCCCACTCCCGCAGGCGCTCGAGCGCCTCCGGGTTCAACTCCTGACGGTCCTGCATCCTTCGCCTCTCCCTGTCACCCGGCAGATACCGGATGGTTCATGGTGAGCGGGGAACAGCCGCCAGCGAACTCCGGATGGCCTCGATCCCCCTTGTGGATCCTCCCTTTGCGCCGAAGACGGCGGAGCCGGCCACCAGCACCGTCGCACCCGCCGCAGCTACCTTCGGGGCCGTCCGCGGATCGATTCCTCCATCCACCTGGATTTCCACGGGTCGACCCGGGTTCCAGCGATCCAGCAGGGCTCGGGTCCGGCGGATCCGATCCAGCGACGATTCGATGAACTTCTGGCCTCCGAACCCCGGGTTCACTGTCATGATCAGCAGGAGGTCCACGTCAGCGAGGATCTCTCGCAGGGATTCGATCGGTGTGGCCGGGTTCACGGCGACGCCCGGGCTTGCTCCCGCTTCGCGAATCCCCTGAATCACTCGATGAAGATGCGGGCAGGCCTCCAGATGAACCGTTATGCGGTCGGCCCCGGCCTCGGCAAAGGCCGCAACGTACCGCTCCGGGTTCTCGATCATCAGGTGAACATCGACCGGGAGGGATGTGGCCTGCCGAACTGCGGCGGTGACGCCCGGACCGATCGTGATGTTGGGGACGAAGTGGCCATCCATCACATCCACATGGATCCAGTCTGCCCCGGCAGCCTCGACGCTGCGAACGTCGTCGGCCAGCCGCCCGAAGTCGGCCGACAGGATCGAGGGGGCCAGTTTGACGGGGCTCATTGGGTCGTCGGGGCTCATTGGGTCGTCGGGGCTCACTTCGGCGACGGGGCTCATTGGGTCGTCGGAGCTCACGTTCGGCCTCCTCCCGGTCGGTCCAGGATCCGTACACCCTGGTGATCGCCCAGGATCGCACGCTCTGCCATTCCGAGGAAGAGACCGGTTTCGACGACGCCTGCCCGTACCCTGAGGCTCTGCTCCAGCTCGAAGGGGCTCTCGATTCCCCGAGGGAAGTAGAGATCCACGATCGGATTGCCATTGTCGGTAAGGAAGAGCTCACCGGACGCCTCCTCACGCGGAGCGGGTTCGGCGCCCAGGGCGGCAAAGTGAGGAAGGTGCGATCGCCATCCAAACCGGACGACCTCGACCGGAACGGGTGCCTTCTCCCCGAGAACCCGGACGGACTTCCCCTCGTCCGCAATCACGACGAAGCGCTCGCTGGCCTGCACCACCATCTTTTCCCTGAGGAGGGCGCCGCCGAGCCCCTTGATCAGCTCCAGCTCCGGAGACACCTCGTCCGCCCCATCCACGGCCAGGTCGAGTCGGTCGATCTCATGGAGTTCAAGGAGCGGGATGCCGAGTGCGCGACACTCCGTTTCGGTGGCCCGCGAGGTTGGCACGCCATGAATCGAACTGAGCGTCCCCTCGTTGAGAGCGCGGCCCAGTGCCTTCAGGAAGAAGGAGATCGTGCTCCCCGTACCCAGCCCAAGGCGCATTCCGGATCGAACTTCCCCCAGCGCGGCCTCGGCCGCCCGCCTCTTTCCATCTGTCGCATGGTCCGTCAGTGTTCGATCCTCGTCGAGAGTGGGCGCCGGGTGCCTGTGAATGTAGGCCGGACGCGACCCTGCGACCAGTGGACCCGAAGGAGTGGTCCCGTGCGCTGTCAGGCGGTTGGACGGCCGGACGGCCGGACGGGGTTCGACGGTTCCGCGGAACCGCCGAGAGCGCAACCTCTCAGCGGTCCGGGAGCCGGAGAGCGTGTCCGAGCCATGAGGCGAGCCGCTCTCCTTCCTCGTCCTACCGGGCGGAAAACCCGCGGGCGGGGGTGGAGGTGCGTTTCCTCCAGGCGGCGCTCTCGGCGGTCCTTCCTGAACCTGCGCGCCATGGCAAGAGCGGAGCCGAAGCGAGCGGCGGCTGGCCCGCCTCCGGATCCCGACAATGGGGCGCCCAGGCGGGACCAACCCCGCCATCGGTGCCCCCCCGAGGGTCACCGGCGGAGTTCGTCCCGGAAATCGGGATCAACGTCGCCGGGGCGAGCCCGTGACACCATCGGCGGCGTGGTTAGTCCCGATTTCCGGGACTACCCTCGCCGCGGACCCGCACAATACGGCGGTGGCGTAGTTGATCCCGGCGAATGCGTATCCTGGCGGCAGCGCGTCCGTGATCAGTGGAGGTTCGATGGGACGGGTGGCCCAGTCAAACGGTTGGCTCCTGAGGGGCGGGGCACCTGGGATTGGAGGGCCCAGCACGTCCTGATGGTGTCGAGATGGCGAGGAGCCGTCCGTTACTCAGCGGTCCATGTCCACCGAAAGCGAGAGCCGGTCTCGAAGGGCTCGCAGTTGCGATTCCACGGATGCGCGGGAGGTGCCGCCCGGAGCCACCTTGGACTCGACTGACCTTTCCCAGTCGAAGACGTCGTGGGCGCCTCCTGCGAGCGCCGGGTGGTGCGCGACGAACACGTCGGAGGGCAGTTCGGAAAGGGGCACTCCGCGTTCCTCCGCCTCGCGCACAAGGGCTCCCACGACCTCGTGCGCCCCCCGGAAGGGGACTCCGGCCCGGACGAGGACATCGGCCAGGTCTGTGGCGAGGAGTTCCGTGTTCCTGGCCCTTTCGATCCCGTCCGGGTTGAATCGGGCCGTGGCGAGTGCGCCGCCAATGGCGGGAAGCGCCAGCACAAGCGTGTCCGCGGTGTCGAAAAGGAACGACTTGTCTTCCTGGAGATCGCGGTTGTACCCGGTGGGGAGACCCTTGAGGAGCGCGAGGAACCCGGCCAGGTTCCCGTAGAGACGTCCTGTCTTTCCGCGCACCAGCTCTGCAGCATCGGGATTCCGCTTCTGCGGCATGAGCGACGACCCGGTGGAGTAGCCGTCGGAAAGCCGGAGAAAGGAGAACTCGCGCGAAGTGAAAAGGAGGAGATCCTCCCCGATGCGCGACAGGTGAGTTCCGAGCAGAGCCCCGGCGAACAGAAATTCCGCCGCCCAGTCTCGATCGCTCACGGCATCCATCGAGTTCATCGACACCGTGTGGAATCCGAGCTCCTCGGCAAGCCCCTTCCGATCCACCGGGAAGGGGCACCCGGCGAGCGCGCCGGAACCGAGAGGGAGCACTCCCGCCGAGTGAACCACGCGCTCGAACCTCTCGCGATCCCGGACGAGAGGCCATGCATGCGAAAGGGCCCAGTGGGCCGCCCGCACGGGCTGCCCCTGTTGCAGGTGGGTGTACCCCGGGATGATGAGGTCGACACCGGAGTCCGCGAGAATCAGGAGACCGGAAAGGGTACGATCAAGGGCCGCAACCACCTCCCCAGCCGCCTCCATCCCCCAGAGCCGGAAATCCGTGGCCACCTGGTCATTTCTGGATCGGCCGGTATGGAGCTTCCTCGCAACCTCCCCGACCTCCTCGCCCAGGAGGCGCTCGACGAGGGAATGAATGTCCTCATCCGGGAAGTCATGGGGGAAGTTCTCCCCCAGCCGGGCCTCGACCCGGTCAAGGCCCGAAACGAGGCTCCGAGCTTCCTCTTCCGTCAGGACCCCGGCGCCCGCGAGCGCTCGCGCCCATGCGCGGCTCCCCCTGAGATCCTGCCTCCAGAGCCTGCGGTCCACGTCGAGTGAACGGTTGAGTGGCTCCATTTCCGGGGCCATCCCACCCGTGAACCGGCCTCCCCAGAGCGCTTCGCCCTTCGCATGGGCCCCTTCCGTCATCCCCTCTCCCCCGTTTCGATGATCGATTCCTCGAGCAATTCGATTCCCTGCGTGAGCTCTTCATCCCCGATTACCAGCGGCGGGAGAATCCTCACGACGTGGGCACCCGCCGACACCAGCAGAAGCCCGTGCTCCCGAGCCGCGGCCACGACCGGCGCCGCTTCCTCCACGAGCTCGACACCCCGCATGAGGCCTCGCCCGCGAACGTCCCGAACCCTCCCCGGATTTCGCTTCGCTACTTCGACGAGCAGCGCCTCGAGCGCCCCTCCCTTCGCCTGCACGGTCGCGAGGAAGGCGGGCGCCGCAATCTCGTCGAGGACGGCCAGCGCGACGCTCGCCACGAAAGGACCTCCGCCGAACGTTGTCCCATGATCTCCCGGATGGAGCGTCGCTGCGACCTCCTCGCTCAGGAGCACGGCCCCCATGGGAAATCCGCCTCCGATCGGCTTCGCGAGAACGAGCAGGTCGGGAGCGATCCCTGCGGAGGTATGCGCGAACAGTTCTCCGGTGCGACCCAGGCCACACTGGATTTCATCCAGGATGAGAGCGATTCCCCGCTCGCGAGTGAGCGCCCGCATCCGCTGGAGGCGAGCCTCCGGAATCACCCGCACTCCGCCTTCGCCCTGGATAGGCTCTACCACCAGAGCCGCGACCCTTTCCGGATCCAGCGCTCGATCCAGCGCCCCGTCGTCGAAGGGATCGACGTGGGTCACGCCCGGCATGAGGGGGAGGAAGGGCTCCTGGTAGGCCGGCTTGTCGGTCAGAGCCAGACTCCCGAAGAGCCGACCGTGGAAGGACCCTCTGAGAGCGACGAACCCCCGTTTCTCCGGCTTCCCCAGCGTCCCCGCCCAGCGACGTGCAAATTTCATGGCGGCTTCGACGGCCTCGGCGCCGGAGTTGCAGAAGAAGGCACGCTGGAGTCCGGATTCTCCGGTCAGCCTGCGAGCAAGCGCCTCGCCCGGAGCGGTCCGAAAGAGGTTCGACGTGTGGATGAGTCCCGTGTCGAGCGCCTGCTCGATCGCCGCCCGGACCACCGGGCTTCCATGCCCGAGTGCCGTTACCGCAATTCCTGACGTGAAATCGAGGAACCGGTTTCCCTCGGCATCGATGAGGTACGACCCCTCACCACGAACGAAGAGTTCCTCCGGTTGCCGATAGACTCCGAGCAGCGCGGACGTCTCCAGACTCGCGCCGCTCAGCACCGGACCCCCCGCTCGCGATCCCACCCATACATGAGGTTCATGTTCTGCACCGCCTGGCCGGCGGCTCCCTTGCCAAGGTTATCGAGTGCGGCCACCACGGTGACCACCGGATCCGCCACGTCCTGTACGTCGACCACGCCCAGATGGAGGCGGTCGGTTCCCACCACGCTCGCGAGCTCCGGAATCCCCTCCGGAAGCACGCGCAGCGCGTGACACCCGGTGTAGGCCTGCTCCCACAATTCCCGGATGCGGGTCGCGTTCACACCCGTGCCGACCGGGAGTACGATCGTTTCGAGAATCCCCCGTGCGACAGGGAGCAGATGGGGCTGGAAGAGGAGTTCGAGCTCCCCAAGGGTGTGCATCATCTCCTTCCGATGCCGGTGCACATTTCCCTCTCCGTAGGCCTTGAAGTTCCCATGGACCTCCGCGAACAGGAGATCGGCGCGCGGAGTGCGGCCGGCGCCCGTGACGCCGGATGCGGCGTTCACCACGGTAAGCCTGTTGCGATCCACGACGCCCGCGTCGAGGAGTGGCGCGAGGGCGAGGATCACCCCGGTGGGGTAGCATCCGGGATTCGCGACGAGCCGCGCCTCCGCGATGCGCGCGCCTTCCCGTTCGGCAATCCCGTACACGGCCCCCTCTTCCCTGCCGGATCCCGGACGATGGTCGGCCGTGAGGTCGATGATTCGCGGTCCCCTGCCGACCCGTTCGACCCAGGCCGCGGCGTCGCCGTGAGGAAGGCAGAGGAAGAGGAGATCGGCTTCGCGCGCCTCTTCCTCGTCTGGTTCCGTGAAGACGAGCCCCGGAACCCCGGTGGGCGCCCCCGCACTCGAACGGGAGGTCGAAAACACGATCTCCACGCCGTCGTGGGCCGCGACGAGGTGGGTGAGCTCGCGCCCGGTATACCCGTTTCCACCCAGGATCCCGACGCGCAGGCGGGAGCGTGATGTATTTTTATGCGTATTCATCGTGATATTATACTATCTCTTAGGCACGTGAATCAATACGCGGACTGGTCCGAGGGCTGCGGGCCCCCCTCGACGCCGGTCGCCCCTTCGAAG
>JBGTMU010000095.1:0-9150 GCA_041743405.1 Longimicrobiales bacterium
CAGTTCCAACTCCGCGAGGCCCTCGGTGCGGACCTGCACCCGGCCGTTGTCGTAGAAGTTGCCGCGGACCACGCTCACTTCGGAAACACCTCCCGCGCTCAATCCGCTCCGACCATTCGCTCGACACTCGACGTCGATCAGTTCGCAGTGCCGCACCAGTTCGTGGGCGTTGATGCCGTCCTGCTGAAACCCCTGCAGCACGAGATTCTCAATCCGCACGTGGTGCGTGTGGTACAGCGTCACACCGGTTTGCAGGTGGGTGTGGCGAAGCGGGGGGAAGAGTTCGTGGCCCATGCCTGGGTCGAATCCGGTGGGCGGAAGGTCTGGGAAGAGGGGGGCGAGACCGAGTACGTGCCGATCCTCCAGGAAGAGTTTCGGAGGCCTGGTGCGGAGCGGCCCGGAGCCGGGAATGAGGGGGGGAAGTGAGGTCCGGAGGGGGAGACCGGGAGATCGCAGGGCTCTTGGTTGCGATTCGGGGGGGACTGAGGGAGTTGCAGGCGGGAGGGCGTGAGCCGACTTCGGAGCCGACGCCTGAGCTGAGTTCGGGGCCGACCTCCGAGCCGAGCCCGGCGGATTGGCATCGGCTCCTCCGTGTCGCGCGGGAGCATGCCGTGGTTCCCTGGCTCGTCCGCCATCATTCCCATGCGAAAAGCCTCCCGCATGGCTCCGGAGCGAGCCTCCAGCAAGAGAGCGCGCAGCGCGCCGGCCTGGCGCTCAGGATCACGGGCGAACTCCTTCAGGTTACTGGCGCGATGGAGCGAGCGGGCGTCCGGGTGCTCGCCTGGAAGGGACCCGCCCTCGAGTGGCAGCTATACGGTGCGAGTGGATTCCGGGAGTACGGGGATCTGGACCTGCTCGTGCGTCCGGACGAGACCGATGTTGCCCTCGGGGTGCTCGCCTCCCTCGGGTACGGCGTGCCCCGAGGGCACGACGCGGCGGCGCTCCTGGCAGGCGGGCATGTGGTGACCGTCTCCCAGGCGGGATCCGCAGACATCGAAATCCACGGCGCCATCCGACTGTCCTTCCTCCCCCGCGCCCTTCCGTTGGATGCGATTTTCGAGCGAGCAATGACCGTTCACGTCGGCTCCGGCTCCGTTCTCGCACCCTGCCCCGAAGATCACCTGGCGCTTCTCGCGATCCATGGTGCGAAGCACGCATGGGGACGGATGGGATGGATGGTGGACGTGGCCCGGATGCTCCAATGCTTCCCGGAGCTCGACTGGGCGTCGGTGGAGGCGGCGTCCCGGAAGGGCGGATACCATCGGATCCTTCTTGCCGCAGTCCACGGCGCCGCGACCCTGCTGAACGCTCCGATCCCCGGAGAGCTCGCGGACGCGGTGGAGAACGAGCGTTCCCTTCCACGCGTGACCAGAGCGACGCACGAACGGTGGCGAAAGGGTCTTCCATCCGGGCGGGAACTCCTGCGGTACAATCTCGGACTGCTGGACCGCCGCCGTGATGCCGTCCCCTTCCTCGCCCGGAGCCTCGTCACCCTCTCGGACGCGGATCGTGAGGGTGCGCCCCTTCCTCCCGGGCTGGAGTGGACCCGCTATCCCGCGCGACCCATCCGGCTCCTGCGCCGCTACCTGATGAGGAGGGAGGCTCGATGACGAACCCGGAGTCATCCACCTCGCTCCCGATCTCACTCCCGACCTCACTCCCGACCTCGCCCCCGACCTCACTCCTCGGGTTCGTGCGACACCTCCTCGCGACTATGGGGCCCAGAGGAGTGTGGGCCTTCCTCTTCGTCCTGCTGGCCATGGCCGCGGAGGGTACGGGGCTCTTCCTCATCATCCCCCTCCTCGGGCTCGCCGGCGTGGGCGTGGGGGAGGCGGCACCCGGGGTGATTCTCACCGGGGTGGACCGAGGGTTCTCCCTCCTCGGAGTCGAACCGACGCTTCCTCTCGTGCTCCTCCTCTTTCTGGGACTGGTCACGGGATTTGCCCTTGCGGATCGGAGGCGGCAGGTGATCCAGGCCGAGCTCGCGGAAGAGTACGGCCACGCGCTCCGTACGCGACTCCACCGAGCGGTTCTCCAGGCCCGATGGAGCTTTCTCGCCCGCGTTCCGGGAGCCCGAATCCTCCATGTCCTGAATGAAGAGGTGGATCGGGTTGGACTCGCGGTCTTCCTTCTCTTCGGGATGGCGGCCGAGGGGGCGATGGTCCTTTTCCTGCTGGCTCTCGCGCTCTGGGTATCCCCGCTGGCCACCGCCGTGGCCGCCGGGCTCAGCCTCTTCCTCCTCGTCTTCCTGCGGCGTCGGATCCGGAGTTCGAAGGAGGTCGGCTCCGAGCTGAGCCGTGTCTCGGGGGGAGTCACGCACCTCATCTCCGAACAGCTCGGTGCCCTCAAGCTCATGAAGAGTTTCGGGGGAGAGTCCCGAGGTATCAGCGCGTTCGTCACCCTGAGTGAGGCGTACTCAGAGATCTCGGTCGAAACTCACCGTCGGATCGCGGATGTCGGATTCAGGTTCAGGGTGGCGGGGGCCGTGGCCGCAGGACTCCTTCTCTGGGTAGCATTCTCGATCCTCGGGCTTTCCCCGGCCTCCGTCATCCTCCTGCTCGCGGTCTTCTCGCGGCTCACCCCCCGTGTCTCTTCCCTCGCACGGGGAATCCAGAGTCTCTTCATCGCGCTGCCGGCGCATGATCGGGTTCAGTCCCTGCTCGTCGAGTGTGAGGCGGAGGAGGAAGCCCAGGCTGGGAGGAATGCGGAGCCGGATGCGCCCTGGAGACTGGAAAGGGCGATCGAGGTGGAGGGGGTCGGGTTCCGGTATGGCGGGCGCGACGAATCGGCCATCTGTGACCTGCATCTCACCATCCCCGCGGGGGTGGTGACCGCGGTCACGGGGCCCTCCGGCGCGGGGAAGACAACGCTGGCCGATCTTCTCCAGGGACTCCTGGTTCCCACGACCGGGGAGATCCGCGTGGATGGCGTTCCTCTTGGATCGGATGGGATGGGGAGGTGGAGGGCATCCGTCGGATACGTTCCGCAGGAATCCTTTCTCTTCCACGACTCGATCCGCTCGAACCTTGTCTGGGCCCGCCCGGAAGCCACGGACGCCGAGATCGAGGAAGCCCTTGAACGTGCGCAGGCCCTCGAGTTCGTGAGGCGGCTCCCGGAGGGAATCGAAACCGTTGTGGGCGATCGAGGTGCGCAGCTTTCGGGGGGAGAGAGGCAGCGAATCGCTATGGCCCGGGCGCTCCTCCGGCGGCCGACGCTCCTCATTCTCGATGAGGCCACGAGCGCGCTCGATGAAGGGAACGAAAGGGCGATCCTGGATACTCTGTTCGCACTTGAGGGGGAGGTGACGGTGCTCCTGATTTCGCACCGGAGTTCGGCGCTCGAGGGGGTGGAGCGAGTTTACCGGATGGAGGGGGGGAGGGTGGTGTGAGGGGGCTTTCCGCTCGGCTACGGGCGTCGCGCACCTTCTGACAGGCGTCTGGTGAACAGATGCTGCTCGGCTATCTCCCGGCCACGCGAAGTGAGCTCGCTCTCGCCCGTGCGGCCAACCCTCCGAAGGTGTGCCAGGCGCCTGCCATGCAGGGTCCCCACGACACGGGGATCATACCCCTGGGACTGGACCAGGCGCTTCAGATCTTCGGGTCCTATCCGGCCTCCGCGCTCCAGGATATCGGCCAGAATCGCTCCGTTCCTCGATTCTTCCTCTCCAATAGGGGTCTCTTCGCCCGTGGCCCTCTGGTAGGTTCGACCCCGCTTTTCACCCCGAGGTATCACCAGCCTCTCGCGGATCAGCGCATCAAGGTGATAGCGGGCCGTTCGAGGAGGCAGCTCGAGAGTGCTGGCGACAGCGCGCGAGGTAATGGTGCCGTGCCTCTCCACCAGGTCGAGGATGCGCTGCTGGACCTCGGACAGTCGGACCATGGATCGTTCGACATCCAGCTTCGCCAGCAGATGCTTCTGCTGAGCCCTCAGGGTCCTGAGGAAGAAAAGGAGCCAACTGCTGAAAGCGGTCGGATCCCTCCGCATGGCGATCTGCGAGCTTCGAAGCGCCGTGGAATACGCAGCCTTGTTGTCCTCGACGACTCGCTCGAGGGATGCGTAGGGGACATACCCGTACCCAGCTCTCAGCAGGAGTAGGGTAGTCAGGGCCCTCGCGAGCCGGCCGTTTCCGTCCTGGAACGGATGAATCGCGAGGAATTCGACCACGAACCTCGCGATGACAAGGAGCGGATGCACTTCCCCGGATTTGCGTGCGGCCTCCGTGGCGGCCAGGAGGTCGGCCATCCGATTGGGAGTTTCGAACGGAGATGCGGTATGGAAGATGACTTCCACGCGTCCATCAGGATGGCGTGCCTCCACATGATTGGGGTTCGTCTTGTAGCGCCCTCGATGCCACGAATCCCGCTCGCTGTGAGCCAGGAGGATACCGTGAAGCTGCTGGATGAACCGCTCCTCCAGCGGAATCGTCCCGTGGCTGTCGAAGATGGTCTGCAGCAGCTCACCGTACCCCTGCACCTCCGCGGCGTCGCGCTGGCTGAACGCATCGACCGAAAGTCCCCCCAGGACTTGCGCGACCTGTTCATCGGTGAGTTCGGCACCTTCGATCCGGGTGCTGCTCCCCGATGATTCTATGGTGGCCACCTTCTGCAGCTCACCGAGTCGTTCGGCTCGGAGTTCCTTCAGCTTGCGCCAGTGGCCCTTGAACTCGTCAATTTCCCCGAGCAGGCGCAATGTCTCGGTCAGTTCGGGGCCCGAGAGGGTGGGATTTGTGGCGTCTGATACCATTGCGGTGCTGCTGAACGAGTGCCGTTAATGTTGCTGATTCATTGCCGTTTAACTGCGTCCACGAGACTACGTCAATAATGTTGCCGATTGTTGCCGATAATGCAAGCGGGGGGGGGGCCTGAAGGAACTGCTGGTAGCGTCGAGAGCCGCCCGGATGGCCTGCCTCGCTTCGCTCGGGCTCGGCGATCCGGGCGGCAGGCTTTGGGGCGGCTCGGGGGGCTGGGCTATCTTTGGGGTTTTAGCCTCTGGTTTAGAGGCGCCGCCCGGATTCGAACCGGGGATCGAGGATTTGCAGTCCTCTGCCTTACCACTTGGCCACGGCGCCGTAAATGGAACGGGGAGGCCCCGCGGCCTCCGCGAAGAGCCTCCCCTTCTACTGAAAAGAGCGGGAAACCGGACTCGAACCGGCGACCCCCACCTTGGCAAGGTGGTGCTCTACCAACTGAGCTATTCCCGCAGGGGTTCCGGGGGACGGGGACGTGCCATTTCCACCCGAAGTTTGGACCCGGGAAGCTAGGTTCGACGGGGGCGGCTGTCAAGGCTCGGGCGGGTCCCGATTTCGCTCAAACCCTTGGCCTCGTTATCTTTTCTTCCGTCCTTCAAATCAGGGATTCCGGCCCTGTCCATCCCCCCCGTCACCCACTCCGAGTATCGATGCCACGCTCCCGCTTTCCCTGGCTGATCGCGCTCCCGACCCTGTTCCTGGGGACCTGCGCTCAGACCCTGGAAGCCCAGCATGTGGAAGATCCCGTCATCCCTCGTGGGAAGACCCTCTTCCAGATCCACGGGGCTTCGACCTTTGCGGAGGCGTTCCGGGATCCTGCGGCACCGGATGGTCTCCGGGCATTCGGAACTCCCTTCTCGATCGGGGAGATCGACGGCTCGCGGCTCCCCGCCGTGGCTTCGGCGGAGGCCCGCTTCCTGGCGCTGGCGAGTGGCGGGGGTTCCGGTCGCTTCCATCTCGGCGCCACCTCGGCCCAGATCTCTGCGGATGAGCAGCATCTCCCCATCCGCATCGGGTACGGCCTCACCAATTGGCTCACGCTGGGAGCCACCTTCCCTTTCACCCGGAAGCGGGTCGATTCCCACGTGCGCTACCTCCCCGAGGGGGCCACCGTTGGGGCCAATCCGGCCCTCCAGGGCGCCGCGACCGTCGCCCAGTTCCTGAGCGGGTCCGCTTCCGCCCTCGCCGCAGCGCGCTCACAGGTCAACGCCTTCTGCGCAGAGGAGGGGGAGAGCGCTGAGCGATGCGTGCAGGGCCGGGGGCTCCTTACCGCGACGGGGGCCTTTCTCGGGGCGATCGAGACCGCATACGGGGAAGAGACGCTCTTCCCTCTGCAGGGCTCAGAGCTGGGCTCCCTTCTCTCGCAGCGGTGGGAATCATTTCGCTCGCAGCTTGCAGACTGGGGAGGCACGGCACCGGAAGGGCTCCCGCTGGCCTCCGAGCCGCTTTCCGATGGGGCGTTCCGGGAAATGGGATTGACCCCCCGATGGGGGGAGTCGGGCTTCCCGAACGAGTCGCCCGAGGCTTTCCTTCGGTTGGGAGATGTCGAACTCCACGCGGCCATCCGGCTTCTTTCCAGCACCCGGGGTGAAGAGGGCGGCATCGGCATCCGGAGCGCCCTCGTGGGAACGGTTCGCTTCCCCACCGGGAACCCGGACTCCCTGGCTCTCGTGGCCCCCCTGGACCCCCCGAGGGGCGTCCCCGGGGTGGAGGTCCGATGGGTCACGGATCTCCTGCTCGGCTCCCGCCTGGGGCTCTTGGGGGTAGTCGAAGTGGGTCGGAACGGTTCGCGGGAAACCCCCGTTCTCAGCCCTGGCCCGGACGCCCTGTTTTCCACCCTGCCGGTTCGGGCCATGGCGGATTGGACCCCCGGCGGACACCTCCGCGCATCGGTTACGCCCCGATACCTCATCGGGAGGGCGCTCTCCATCGGCGGAGGGGTCCAGATGGTCCGGCGGGAAGCGGACCGGTACGAATGGAGCGGAGAGGGTCCTGATCCGGTCGTGGAACCGGGGGAAGCAACCATGCGCTACCGGGCGCTCGGTGAACTCAGGTACACGGCCTTCCATCCGCCGATTTCGGACGAAACCTGGTTCCCCTTCGAGCTCCTGCTCCGATTCTCCCAGACAGTGGGAGGCGAGGGGGTGAACGACCGGAGAATTGAGGCGGGGTTCCGGGTCCTGCGCGGTCGGTAGGAAGCAGTGGGCCGTTGAACGGCTGGAGGGACCACCGAGACGGGGGCTCGCATGTCCGGGGGGGGGGGGCGAGGAAACAGTCTGCAAACTACCCCGCTGCGAGCATCTCCCTCGCATGCTCGCGCGAGGTGACCGAATCCGGATCGCCCCCGAGCATCCGGGCGATCTCCCGGACCCGCTCCTCCCCTTCGAGAGGAACGAGGGAGGTCACCGCCACCCCCGCCACTTCGCCTTTCTCCACCCTCAGGTGCACCCGCCCTCGCGAAGCAAGCTGAGGCAGGTGCGTAATGACGAAGACCTGATGCGCCGCAGCCACTTCGGCAAGTTTCCGGGCCACGGCGGTGGCGACCGCACCCCCGATCCCCGCGTCGATCTCGTCGAAGATGAGGGTCGGGACCCGGTCCTGCTGTGCAAGGATGGACTTGAGGGCGAGCATCACCCGGGAGAGCTCGCCCCCGGAGGCAATGCGGGCGAGCGGGCGCGGGGCGAATCCCGGATTCAGCGAGGCCTGGAACTGAACCCGCTCCCCGCCACCGGGGCCGACTTCCCCCAGCGTCTCGAACGCGACCTCGAAACGGGCTCCCGGCATGCCCAGCTCCGGAAGGAGGGCCTGAACGGCCTCCCCCAGCCGGCCTCCCGCAGCGGAGCGCTCGTGCGAGAGTCGTCCCGCTGCCTCGGCCAGCCGCTCGGCGAGCGAAGCGACGCGGCGCTCGATCTCCTCCAGTTCGAATCCCGCGCCATCCAGCTCACTGACCTCTGACCGGAAGCGCCGGGCGGTTTCCAGAACGTCGTCGAGTTCGGGGCCGTACTTTCTCTTCAGGCGAAAGAGGAGCTCGGCCCGCGACCGGAGTTCCTCGGCGCGCCCCGGATCCACCTCGACCTCGGCCGCGTAGTCGCCGACCGAGCGTCCCAGCTCCGTGAGCCGGTGGTAGATCTCCTCGATCTCGTCCCGGAAGGGCTCCATTTCCGGATCGACCCGTGCGAGGCGGCGCAGGAGCTCCCGCGCTTCGGCAACCCGTTCGGAGGCGGCCCCTTCTTCCGAATAGACCAGCCGATGCACCCCCTCCGCGTCCGACGCGAGTTCCTCCGCATGGTCCAGCTTCCTCAGTTCGGCATCGACCGCGCTGTCTTCCCCTTCCGAAACCTGCGCCTTCTCGATTTCCGAGAGCTGGAAGCGGAGGAAGTCGGCCCGGGACTCGAGCTCCCTGCGTCGGGCTTCCCGCGCGCCGAGCTCCCCCTTCGCTTCCGCAAGCTCGGCGTGGAGCGCACGGACCTCGTCGCCGAGGGCGACGGAGCCCGCAAATGCGTCGAGGATCGCGCGCTGATCGTCGGGGCGAAGGAGCGTCTGATGCTCATGCTGACCATGCAGGTCCACGAGGGCGCGCCCGAAGGCTCCCACCGCCCCGGCCGTGGCCGGTGACCCGTTGATCCAGGCCCGATTGCGCCCTTCGACATGCACTTCACGCCGGAGTATGAGAAGGTCTTCCTCTGCCGGAAGCCCGAACTCCTCCAGGCGTGCGTGGAGTTCCGGGCGGGCGCTCAGGTCGAAGACCGCCTCCACCACGGCCCGCTCCGCTCCCGTCCGAACGGCGTCCGTGGACGCCCTCTCACCAAGGAGCAGCGAAAGGGCCCCCACGATGATGGACTTCCCCGCACCGGTCTCGCCGGTCAGGGCATTCAGTCCGGGGCCGAGCTCCACCGAGAGGTCCTCGATGACCGCATAGTCCCGGATTCGCAGTTCGATGAGCATGGATCCGCAATCTACCGGGGGGGTGGGGGGCGCTACAATGGGAGGGGAGGACGTTGGAGGGCGGCTCCTGGCGGTCTCGAGTGGGAGGCCTGACTCCCGCGCGCGGGCGTGGACGCCTGACCTGCACGGGTGGGACGGGTGCGCAATCCGCCCACTTCGCGAGGGCCGCTTCCCCGGTTTGGCCGGCGATGTTCCGTTCGTGTCCGCATGTCGCCGACAGCGGAAGATCCACGGTCTCCACGACGGTCGATGTTCCACTGCTGCACCCAGCTCGATCCACCGTTGGAACATCCACCGTCCCCACGACGGTCGATCTTCCGTTGGTGGCCTCACCCCGTCACGAGTGGAAGATCGACGGGCGCTTCAATGATCCCTCGGAAGCCCTTCACCCGTCGGAACAGGGCGCAAGCAGTGGCGGAGGCGCAGCGAGCGGCGGCTGGTGCGGGCCCGGAGCCCGC
>JBGTMU010000096.1:0-69345 GCA_041743405.1 Longimicrobiales bacterium
GGGGCCTCACTGCTACGTCCCCCGCTTCGCGGGCGACGCTTTCGACCCCAAAAGAAAGGGAGGTTGCAAAAACTTGATGAGGTTCAGGGCCGGACATTTCTACTTCACCCAACCCCCGGACTTTTCTACTTCATCCGAACAACCCTGCTTCCGGGAGCGCGCCCGATCAGGGCGGCGGCGCCTCCGATTGCCTCGGGTTTCCGGCTTGGGTAGCTTGCCGGATCCGATCTCCGCCGACCGCGAACACCGAGTCCATGCACCGCTATCCTGCCTACGACCCCCCCGAGTACCTGGACTGGTCTCCCGATCCATCTCTCATGCAGCTTTTTCGGGACCGGATCCAGACCGCGCCGGATCGGCTGGCGATTGTGGAGGAGCTGGACGAGCCCGCGCTCCTCGATCTGTATCGGAACCTCCTGCGCACGCGGCTGCTCGACATCGGGCTGAAGCGATGGGTGCGTCAGGGAGTGATCTCGAAGGCGTGGCTCGGAACGGGAGAAGAGGCGGTCACCGTCGGGAGCGTGGCCGCTCTCGATCCGGAGACGGACGTGGTATCGCCGATGATCCGGAACGCGGGCGCGTGTCACATGATGGGGATGGAGCTCGCTGACCTCTTCCGCGGGTATCTCGCCACTTCGGATTCCCCCACGGGCGGACGGGACCTGCATGTGGGGGATCTGTCGCTCCGGGTCATCCAGCCGATCTCGCACATGGGCACGAACGTCCCCGTGATGGCCGGGGTGGCGCTTGCATTCCGGATCAGGGGGGAACCGGGGGTCGCACTCACCTGGATCGGAGACGGAGCCACGAAATCCGGGGAGTGCCACGAAGGGCTGAATTTCGCGGCGGTACAGAGCCTCCCGGTGGTCTTCGTGCTCCAGGACAACCGCGTGGCACTCGGCACCCGTGCCGAGCAGCACGGCGCCGGTGACCTCGCCCGGTGGGGTGACATGTACGGGATTCCCACCCTCCTCGCCGACGGGAACCACGTTCTGGACATGTACGCGGCCACCCGCCTTGGGGCCCGCCTTGCACGCGAAGGTTCCGGACCGGCGCTGATCGTGGCCCGCACCTTCCGCATGGGTGGGCACGCGACCCACGACGAGAGAGAGGCGCGCGCGACCTTCGCCCCCGAGCTCTTTGCAGAGTGGGGGAAGAAGGATCCAGTTGCTATGTACGAGTCCTGGCTCCTCGGGCGGGGTTCGGATGAGGCCACCCTGCTCGGGATCGAAACCGAGGTCACCGAGGAAGTCGAGGCGGCCGCTGATGAGGCGCTCGAGTCGCGCGATCTGACCCCGGATCCCGAGTTCGCGCTCTACCCGGGGATCTCCGAGGGCCCTGTCCTCCACGGACTCCACACCCGCCCCATCTGATCCACGGACTCCACACCCGCCCCATCTGAAGGGAGTGGCAGGCGGCGGAGGTTGCTGCCTGCGTGCGCTCAACCTTGAAAAATCCCCGCAATTACCCCATATTCGGGGTGTCTGAATCCACACGACTCCCCCTCGGGGTGAGGTGAAATGGGCCCGTCGCTGGACCGACACGGTGCCTTTTTTTGTCTCTCCCGGCCGCCTTTGGCGTTACTCGAATACAAAGGGAAGACAGGCCATGTCAACCGTGGCTACACGGCATCTGGAGGAGAGTCTGCAGCCCATCCAGCTTCACCCTCCGCTCGAGGAACTGAACGACGAGCAGTTGGTGACGGCCCATCTCGAGGGGCGTGAAGGCGCCTTCCAGGAGCTCTTCGATCGCTATCGGGATCGGCTGGTGCATTTCATCACCCGCAAGACCGGCGACTCCGATCGGGCGCAGGACCTCGTGCAGGAAGCCTTCATCCGGGTCACCCGGCATCTTCATCGTTTCGACACCAGCAAGAAGTTCTCTACCTGGGTCTACACGATCGCCAGCAACCTCTCCAAGAACGAGTTGCGGAACCGCTCGCGCAGCCCACTCGTGCTCTTCCAGAAACTGACCACCAACTGGGACGACGACCATCGTCCTCTCCAGTTCGAAGACACGACCATGCGCCCCGACGATCTCTATCGGAAGCGCTATCTCCGCCGTCTGGTCGAGGAAACGGTCGCCGAGCTCCCCGAGCATCATCGCCTCGTGTTCCGTCTCCGTGAGCTCGAGGGCAAGAGCTACGAGGAGATCGCCGAGATCACCGGAGTGAATCTGGGCACGGTAAAGAGCCGTCTCCACCGGGCACGCAATTCCTTCGCCCAGCGGATCGAGCACTTCCTCAACTGAGGGGCGCCCCCGGGACCATGTTCGAATCTCTCCTCCAGGCATTCCGGGAAGCGTCCGAGAACTTCAAGGCCGAACTGAGCCGCGACCGGGTCCCTGAGGCGGCCGATCAGTTGCTGAAGGCCATGCAGAGCGAACTCGTGGATGCTCGCCTCGAACTCGATCAGCTCCAGCTTTCGATCGACAGGGCGCTCGCCGAGGCAGCCCGTGAGGAAGAGGCGGCACGCACCTGTCTCCGCCGGGAAGAGCTCGCGCTCCGTATTTCCGATGAAGAGACCGCGAAGGTCGCCGGGGAGTTCGCCGAGAAGCACCTGCGCCGGAAGGACCTCCTCGCTGAGAAGGCCACCGTTCTCCAGAAGGAACTGCTCGATCGGAACGCTGAGCTGGAAGACATGACGGCGCAGCTCAAGGAGGCCCGGGTGCGCCGAGAAGCGCTCGCCGCGACGGCGGGCCGCACCGGAGCGCGCTCCAGCTTTCAGGAGGCGGACGACCTGTTCGCGGCCATGGATCGGATGGCCGAGAAGATCGGGGATACCGAGGCCCGGGCCGGCGCCGCCGACGAGATGGGTGAGCTCTTCGACGACGCCCCGCCGCGTCGCCCCCCACCGGAAGCGGACCTGGACGCGCGTCTCGCCGAACTGAAGCGCCGGATGAACGAGGGATCGGGGTAGCCCCGGTCCCGCCTCAGGGATAGATTCTCCGGACATTCTTTGCCTTTCGTCGCCCCTCCTTCGGGACTCCCGGCAAGGGGGCGTACACGGTGCCCACAGGCGCCACTCAACCGCAGGAACATGGGTGGATCATGGAGAACTGGATCGGAATCGGGGTCTGGATCGTCCTCGGGGCGGTGATCGGCCTCGGAATGAAGGTGCTGGTGAGCCTCCCGGACGAGCAGGAAGGTCATGCATACCTGCTCGCGATCTTCGGGGCATTCGGGGCCGTGATCGGGGGCATGCTCGGCGTCGGGATCTTCCACTTCCTCGATCCCCGGGCTCTGAGCCTGGGGGGGATGGGGGGCGCGATCTTCCTCGCCGCGCTGCTCACCTGGACCTATCGGAAAGCGATCCGCTCCCTCACCTGACCGAAAGGCCATGACAGACGCACGCGCCCTCCTGGACGGAGAGCTCGACCGATACCGGAACGAGCTTTTCGACTTCCTCCGGATCCCCTCCGTAAGCGCTCGCTCCGAGCATCGTGCCGATACCCGCAGGGCAGCGGAGTGGGTGGTGCGTGCCATGGAGAGTGCGGGTCTCACCGCTGAACTTCTGGAGACGGCTGGCCATCCTGTGGCACTCGGAGAATGGCGGGGAGCTGGCCCCGATGCGCCCACGGTTCTCGTGTACGGACACTACGATGTGCAGCCCCCGGAGCCGCTCCACCTCTGGACCTCGCCTCCGTTCGAGCCCGAGGTCAGGGACGGCCGCATCTATGCCCGGGGAAGCACCGACGACAAGGGGCAGCTCTTCCTCCACATCAAGGCGCTGGAACTCCTGCTGCGGGCCAGTGGCACCCTCCCGGTAAATGTGGTCGTGCTCGCGGAAGGGGAAGAGGAAATCGGCTCGGAGAACCTGGTTCCCTTTGTGAAGGAGCACCGGGAGCGCCTCGCTGCCGACGCAGTGGTGATCTCCGATTCGAACATGTTCGCCGAGGGGCTCCCTTCCCTGCTCTTTTCGCTGCGCGGGCTCGCCTACTGCGAGATCCGTGTGCGTGGCGCGAGGTCCGACCTCCATTCGGGAGCGTACGGGGGTGCGGTACCGAATCCGGCCACCGCCCTCGCCCGTATCGTGGCCTCGCTTCACGACGCCGAGGGGCGCGTGGCGATCGACGGCTTCTACGACAGGGTGCTCGACTGGGACGAGGAAACGCGCGAAGGAATCCGCACCCTTCCCTTCGACGACGAGGAGTTTCGCGAGAGCGTGGGCGCCCCCGGCCTCACGGGTGAAGTGGGCTACTCCTCCCTCGAGCGGCTCTGGATTCGCCCTACCTGCGAGGTGAACGGACTGCTCTCCGGGTACACGGGGGAGGGCGCGAAGACGGTGCTCCCCGCCGAGGCGATGGCGAAGGTCAGCTTCCGCCTGGTCCCCGATCAGGATCCCATCCGCGTGGCCCGGCTCCTGCGCGAACACGTGGCCCGGGTGGCTCCGGAATCAGTCGAGGCGGAGGTGGTCGAGCTGCACGGTGGAAGGCCATGGCGGGCCCGTCCCGGCGGCAGGTACTTCGAGGCCGCCCGTGATGCGCTGAGGGAAGCCTTCCACGTGGAGCCCGTTCTCACCGGTGAGGGGGGGTCCATCCCCATCGTCACCGAGTTCGAGGAAATCCTCGGGGCGCAGGCGGTCCTTCTGGGCTTCGGGCTGCCGGGTTCCAACATGCACGCGCCGGACGAGTGGTTTCCGGATGCGCATCTGGAGAAGGGGATTGCCACGCTGCTGGGGTTTTACGGGAAGCTCTGAGAGGCCGTTCCCGCCCCTTCCGAGCTCAACTCACCGCCCCGCCAACCTCCCTATCGCCTCTTCCAGCACCTCATCCGCCGTCGCGTAGCTCAACCGGGCGAACCGATCGTCCCCGAAGGCCGCGCCCGGCACCAGCGCCACCCCGGTTTTCTCCAGCACCCGCGCGCACCATGCCTGTGAGTCGGGGGTCTCGGAATCGAACTCCCCGTCGATCCGTACGAACAGGTAGAAGGCCCCCTTCGGTTCGATGAAGGGGAGGTGCGGGAGCTTCTCCCTGAAGCGGGTGACGACCAGGTCCCTGCGACGACGGAACGCCCGCACCATCCCCCGAACCTCTGCCGCGGCCCGTTCCAGTTCCGAGAACGCGGCGAGCGCCGCGGTCTGCGAAGGCGTCGAGGCATTCGAGGTGGTGTGGCTCTGCAGCGCCGTCATCTTCCCTGAGAGCCCCGCGTCCGAAATGGAGTATCCGATCCGCCACCCCGTCATGGCAAAGCTCTTGGAGACCCCGTCGATGATCACGTGCGGCCCGACGTCGTCCGGCGAAAGATCGACCAGCCCGGGCGCCCGGGCGCCCTCTTCGCCGAGAAAGGTGATCCGCCGGTAGATCTCATCGCTCAGGAGCCATATTCCTCTATCCCTCGCCCACCGGGCCACGGCCCTGAGCTCCTCCAACCCATACACGGCCCCGGTCGGGTTCGACGGCGAACACAGGATGAGCCCGCGTGTGCGGGGTCCCGCCGCGCGCTCCAGGTCATCCGGGGTCAGGAGAAAGTCCCGCGCCTCCGCACCCGCGACCGGAACGGGCTCGGCCCGCGCGAGCGTCACGATCTCCGGATAGCTCGTCCAGAAGGGCGCCGCGACGAGCACCTCGTCCCCCGGTCCGAAGAGGGAGAAGCAGGCATTGAAGAGGGCCTGCTTGGCGCCGTTGGTCACTACCACGTTCTCCGCCCCGAAGCTCCACCCCTCCGCCGCCCCGGTCACCGCCTCGCGGGCAATCGCCGCTCTCAGCGCCGGGATTCCGGCCGCCGGGGTGTAGCGCGTTGCCCCATCGCGGATCGCCTCGATCGCCGCCTCGGAAATCCAGGCGGGGGTATCGAAATCCGGCTCGCCGGCGCTCAGGTCGATCACGTCCCGCCCTTCCGCCTTCAGCTTCTTCGCGAGGGTACTGACCGCGATCGTGGCGGACGGCTGAAGGCGGGCGATGTTCTCACTGTAGCTCATGAACGGTCCAACGGATGGAGGGAGGCAGAGGGCACGCCCGGCTCGACGAACCGGACGCCCGGGAATATTGAAGGGTAGCCAGGCAGGAGCAAGGCGTCGCCCCCCTCCCCCATCGGGTTGATCACGGAGGGGGCATTGCGCGAGATTGGGGATTCCGGTTCTGCTTTGTACGGCTTGTCGGTGACACCGGGAGGACGGGTGGGCGGAGGTAAACTCCAGATCGTGTTCGACTACATCGACCCCGGGTCCTACCTGACCTGGGCGATCGTGGAGCGGGTGGGGGGTCGGCGAAGTGCAGAGGCGGCTCCCGCGGAGGGAGGGAATACCGATGGGATCCGGTGGATTCCTCTGGAACTCCGCCCCCCGGGCACTCCCCTCCAGGACCCGCAGGAGCCGGACTGGAGGGCGATGACAGAGGGGCTCGCGGAGTTCGCGGCGTCTGAAGGGATCCCCTTCGGATTCCCGGAGTTCCTGCCGCGGACCCGGAAGGCGCATGAGCTGGCGCGGATGGCCGATGAGAAGGGTTGTTTCAGCCGCGTCCATGAGGCGCTCTTCGACGCGCACTTCAACCGTGCGCAGGACATCGGGCGAATTGACCTGCTGGTCAGGCTGGGCGAGGGCGCGGGGATGGATCCGGCGGAGGTGCGGACCGTTCTGGGAGTGGACCGCTTCCTCCCTGCGATCGAGAGTGCCGGGCGGGAAGCCGACACCCTCGGAGTGAGAGGGGTCCCGACGCTGATTCACGGTGCGAGGCGGATGGAAGGGTTCCTGGGGGTGCAGGCGGTTCAGGATTTCCTGGCTGCCGCTTCCTAGGGCTGAACGTTCACGGATACGAGGTGAGTACCATGGCTGGATACGTGCGCAAAACTGTCTTTTCGCCAGTGGAGGTCATGGAGCAGGCGGCCCGGATCCTCCCGGAACGAATCGGCCTCTCCCGGAGCCGGGGGAGTGCCCACGAAGCCTCCTTCACCGGAGGCGAAGGGACCGTCACCCTCCACGCCCATCCGCACTCGCTCTACACCGAGGTGACGGCCAGCACGGATCAGCTTCGCACCTCACGGATGGACTACGAAATCCAGAAGTTCCTGAACCGCCTCCCCTACGAGGCGGGCGACCTGGGCGGCCCCGGCAGCGGGGATCCTTCCTGAGTTCCAGTCACACGTTCCGCTCTCCGGGCCACCCGGATGAGCTGGCAGATCGGCAATCCATGGAAACCTTTGACAATCTCGGTATCGAGCCTGAACTCATCGAGGCCCTCGCCTCGGAAGGGATTGAGGTTCCGACGGCGCTCCAGCGTGACGCTCTCCCCGTCCTCGGACGCGGCAACTCTGCGGTGCTGCGCGGCGGCCCCGGAGCGGGAAGCCTCCTGGCGTACGGGCTCCCCCTCCTTGCGAGAACGGAACCCGGAGCGGGAGCCCCGCAGGCGGTCGTGCTGGTTCCGGAACGGGAACAGGCGCACCAGCTCGCATCGTCTCTCGCCCGACTGGGGGCCATGACCGGCCATCGGGTGGCGGCGCTCGGCGGGACGGCCTGGGCCCTTCCCACCCACAGCGATCTCCTCTTCGCGACCCCGGCCGAACTCCTCGGTTCGGTTCGGAGTGCCGATGTGAAACTCGATCAGGTGGCCTCCCTCGTGATCGACGGTGCTTCGCTCCTCGAGGGGGAGAACCTCCTGATCATCGAGGCCCTCCTCGAGGCCATTCCCGAGGAGGAAGCGCAGCGCGTGGTCGTAGCCGAGCCGATCTCCGATCCGGTCCGCAGCTTCGTCGACGAACGCATGAGGAAGGCCGTGTTCCTCCCTCCCGAGGCCGCTGCCACCCAGTCGTCTTCCTCCCCCGTTCAGCGAGGCGCTCTCAGGCTCCGCACGATCGAGGGAGCAAAGGACGAGAGGGTCGTGGAGGTGGTCAGCGAACTTCTGGAGGAAGGCATATCGCACCTCCTCCTCTTCTTCCGCTCGGAAGATCGCGCGGCCGACCTGGGTGACCTCCTCGCGCTTCACGGCTTCCCGGTCGGCGTGCCCGGAGATCCGTCGGTCCCGGTGTGGCTCGGAGGCGATCCGATGGAGGCGCGGCGCGCAATCGCTGACGCGGAGATCGCGTCGGACAGCTTCCTCGCGGTCTCGGTAGACGTGCCGAGTGATCTCGATGTTCTGGATCGACGGCATGGAATCGGGGGAGCGGGGGGAGTGGTTCTCACTTTCGCCCGTGAGATCCCCCACTTCCGCCGGATTGCCGGCGCCGCCGGCTACTCGATCGCCCACTTTCCCTCGGCCTCCGGGAAGCCCTCGGACGCAATCACTCTCTTCAGGGCGCAGGTGTCGAATGCGGTCGAGACTGAAGATCTGACCGGCTACCTTCTCCTGCTGGAGCCCCTGTTCGACCGGCACGGGAGCGCTCAGGTCGCAGCGGCGCTGGCAGCGCTTCTCCGGCGGAAGACGCCAGCGGCGAAGGCTGAGTCAGGGGCTCCTGAGAGCCGGGAGCTCCCCGACCGTGCCACCCCGCCGGCCCCCTTCGTCCGCCTCTTCCTCTCCGTCGGCAGCAAGGACGGCGTGGGACCCGGAGACCTCGTGGGCGCAATCACCGGAGAGTCGGGGGTCGAGGGCTCGAAGATCGGTCGGATCGAGATCCGTGACACCTTCGCGCGGGTCGAGGTGCAGGAGGCGGTCGCCCCGCAGGTGGTCAAGGCCCTCAACGGCACGACCATCAAGGGCCGCAGCGTGCGGGTGGACTATGACCGCGGTGAGCGACATCCCGACGAAGCTCGGGGGCCAAGGGGTGGGAAGGGACGGCCGTCCGGGGGCTCACGTCCACCCTCGGGGAGAGGCGGTCGCCCCCGCTGAACTTCGGCTCCGAGGGTTGTGGTATGAAGAAAGGCCACGCCCCGAGGTCGGGGCGTGGCCTTTCTGTCCTGCCGGCTGATGCCGGGTCGCTTACTTCACGGAATCCTTCAGGCCCTTGCCGGCACGGAAGCCGGGGGTCTTGGTTGCAGCGATCTTGTTGGTGGCGCCGGTGCGCGGGTTGCGGCCGGTGCGGGCCTTGCGGTTCTTCGTCTCGAAGGTGCCGAAGCCGGTGATCTGGACACGGTCGCCGCTCTTCAGGGTCGAGGCGATGATCCCGTCGTCGGTGGAGAACAGGGCGTCGATCGCGCGGCTGGCATCAGCCTTGGTCATGGCGGTGGCGTCGGCCAGCGCGTCCACGAGCTCGGATTTGTTCATGTGGGTGACTCCTCGATGGGGTGTGGGGTGTAGTGGTTGGGCGGGTTTCAGCCGCTCTCAGGGTGCCTCGGCTTCGTACCTCGGATCGGTTGTTCATACGGGGTCGGACCGAAGGCTCCCGCTACCGGACCGGGCAAAACCTTGTGTCCCGGAAGACATGTCAACGCTAAGTCTCGGCGCGAGGCCCGTCAAGGGAAACGAATCGCCCGGAACCCGCGTCGTTCCTTGCTTTTGAGGCGATCACCCCATAAACAGATGAGTGCTTCCGGACACTTCCGAAGGAAAGTCCGTCTGACAATCGAACGGTCAGATGTCGCCAATGCCAAGAATGGCAACGGGTTATGTGGGAAACAATGGATTCGGACGAACCGATCTATTCGAGGAGCGAAGTCGCGCGGCTGCGGGAAACTTGCGCCGCGACCGGTACTCCTGTGTGTCCCCGGTGCGAACTGCCGATGACGCCCCATCCGGTGCAGCCCTCCAGACAGGTCGCCTATGTGCGCAGTCGCACCTGGTGGATCTGCCCCCAGTGCCGGAGGAGTGCGGTGCTGGATCTTCCAAAGGGTTGACGCGGGGAAGGCTGTCGAAGCCGTCTGACCCGGTTACCTTAGCTCCATGGAATCCGGTTCTGGCACGCCCCGCAAGGTCCACGGCCTCCCCCTCGTGGGATGGCGCGAATGGGTCCGACTCGCCGGGACCGCCAACGCCCCGATCAAGGCGAAGATCGACACCGGGGCCCGTTCCTCCGCACTCCACGCTCTCGAGCTCGAACCCGTTTCGCGCGAAGGCGTACGTTACCTGCGCTTCACCATCTTTCCCGCACAGCGTTCAGAAGAGGGAGCCTTCCGGATGGAGGCTCCGCTCGTGGATCGTCGCGCCGTGCGCAGCTCGAGCGGGGTGGCCGAAACGCGACCCGTGGTTCGCGTCGAACTCGAGCTCGGGGGAACGAACTTCCCGGTGGAAGTCACGCTCACGCGCAGAGACCGCATGGGGTTCCGCATGCTCCTCGGGCGCACCGCACTTCGCGGCCGGTTCATGGTCGACCCGGGCCGCTCCTTTCTCCAGGGGCGAAGGACCCGCCCCGATTCGGTCGGATCCATTTCATGAAGATCGGCATCCTTTCCCGGAAGTCTTCCCTGTATTCGACTCGCCGACTCTCGGAAGCTGCGGAGGCGAGGGGGCACGAAGTGAGGGTGGTGAACTATCTCCGCTGCTACATGGACATTACCGCCAAACGACCGATCGTAGTCTACCAGGATCTCGTCGCGGATCGGAGCGCATCGGAAGAGGTGGTCCACTTCGACGCCATCATCCCGCGGATCGGGGCCTCCTACACCTTCTACGGCACGGCGGTGGTGCGTCAGTTCGAGATGCAGGGCGTGTTTCCGGTGAATGAATCCCAGGCGATTACGCGATCGCGTGACAAACTGCGTTCGCTCCAGCTCCTCTCCCGATCGGGGGTGGGCCTCCCGACCACCACATTCGGCCATTCGACCCGCTATACCCAGGGGCTCATCGACCGGGTCGGAGGGCCTCCGATCATCGTGAAGCTGCTGGAAGGCACGCAGGGCGTCGGGGTGGTTCTGGCCGAGACCCGCAAGGCTGCCGAATCGGTGATCGGGGCCTTCCGGCAGCTCGACGCGAACATCCTCGTGCAGGAGTTCATCAAGGAGGCCGGAGGCACTGACATTCGCGCGATCGTGATCGGGGGTCGCGTCGTGGCCGCGATGGAGCGCCATGCGGCTCCGGGGGAGTTCCGATCGAATCTGCACCGCGGGGGGACGGCCAACCCGGTCAAGCTCACGAGGGAAGAGCGGGCAACCTCGGTGAAGGCCGCGAAAGCGCTCGGACTCAACTTCGCGGGCGTGGACCTGCTCCGCTCAGCTCGGGGACCTCTCGTGCTCGAGGTGAACTCCTCCCCCGGACTCGAGGGGATCGAAAAGGCCACGGAGCTCGATGTAGCGGGAAAGGTGATCGAGTTCATCGAGAAGCATGCACCCACGGGGAATACCCGGGACCGGATTCGGGCGTGAAGAACTGGCTCGCCCGCCCCCTCAAGCTGGGGGGTGCATCCGTTCCTCCAGGGGAACGACGCCGGATTGAGCTTCCCGCCGCAAGCTTCGCGATCGGGAGCCCGCTTACCATCCCCGTCGAAGCCCTGCATGGCGTCCGGCCCGGACCCCGCATCTGGCTCACGGCCGCCATCCACGGGGATGAACTGAACGGCGTCGAGATCATCCGTCAGGTGCTCGCGACCACGACCCCGACGCGCCTTGCCGGGACGCTGATCGCGGTGCCGGTGGTGAACGGATACGGATTCATCACCCAGTCCCGCTATCTGCCGGACCGTCGGGATCTGAATCGATCCTTTCCGGGGTCGGCCCGCGGATCGCTCGCAGCCCGCGTGGCGCGTCTCCTGATGCGCGAAGTGGTGGAAGGCTCCGACTTCGGCATCGACCTCCACACCGGATCGGGCGACCGCACCAACCTCCCCCAGATCCGGGCCAACCTCGAAGATCCTGAAACGGTGCGCCTCGCCCGTGCGTTCGGGGCCGGGATCAATATCCACTCCACGGTCCGCGATGGCTCCCTCCGCGCAGCCGCGACTTCCGTTGGAAATCGTGTGCTCGTCTACGAAGGGGGAGAAGCGCGAAGGTTCAACCGGGTCGCCGTCGAGGCAGGCACAAGAGGAGTTCTCAGGGTGCTCGCCGCACTGGGGATGCGTGGCAGCGCCGCCGGAGCCACCGCCGCCCCCCCGGAGAGCCGTTCGACCTCCTGGATCCGGGCAGGACGAAGCGGTCTGGTCCGCCTGGAGGTGAACCCCGGTGACCGTGTCGAGAGGGGGGCCACACTCGGCGTGATCAGCGATGCCTATGGAGAAAGGATCCTCCGGGTGCGCGCGCGTGTGTCCGGGATCGTGATCGGCGCCAGCCGGCAGCCCATGGTGAACCGTGGCGATGCCCTCGTGCACATCGCGGAGATCCTGGAGCCGGAGACGTTCTCCGCCACCGCGACTCCCCTTCTGCGCGCCTCGGCACGCGAATCCCCCTAGGAGCGTGTCACACCCCCGCTCTCACTCCGAGAGCTCTGCCACCGCCTCGAGATCGAGCCGACCCCTTCCGATCGCGCCTTCCCGTGATTCCCCACCCCCGACGCCCGACGGCCGACCCGGCTCGCCCTCCGGATCCGGCGGCCCGCGCCGGTGCCACTCCGTGCGTGCCTGGTAGGCTGCCGCGACGCTGAGCAGCCGTTCTTCCCCGAAGGGAAGTCCCCCCAGGATCACCCCTTCGGGAAGCTGCATGCCATCCGCATGCTCGAAACCGATCGGAAAGGCGATCAGCGGAAGGCCGATGATGTCGAAGGGAACATGACTCGGGAGCAACACCACATCGCACCGATCCATCACCTCCTCCAGAACCAGACGCAGCAGAGCGAGTTTGGCTCGCTGGCCCTTCAGGTATTCATCGCCGGAAAGCAGGAGCCCGTTGATCCAGGAAGAAAGGGTGACACCGAACTTTCGTACGTCTCCCCTCAGGTGCTCGAGGAAGGGCTCCGTCCGTTCCACCAGCCGGACATTGTTGAACCAGGAGGAAGTCAGGTCAGCCCATGCTTCCGGGAAATCGATGCCCACGATTTCTGCGCCAGCCCCCCGAAGCTCCTCCAGAAAAGCCCGACGCAGACCGCCGCGTGGACTCTCTCCGTCTGCCCATCCTGCCGGCACCCCGACGCGCGTGGGCCATCGCAGTACCGGGCTCCCTCCACGCTCCACCGGAGTCGCGGCCGTGAGCAGGTCCGGAACCGGAGGAACACCGATCGTACGCGGATCCTTCGGATCGGGCCCCGCCATCACCTGAAGGAGGATCGCGGCATCAAGGGCGTTGCGCGCCAGGGGTCCGGGATGATCCCGCGTATAGCTGAGGGGAATCACCCCGTGCAGCGACACCCGTCCCATGGTCGGTTTGAGCCCCGTGAGTCCCTGCGCCAGGGCCGGCCCCGTGATCGACCCTCCCGTCTGGGTTCCAGTTCCGACCATTGCCATGCGAGCCGCCACCGCGGTCGCCGTTCCGGTGGATGACCCCCCTGGATTCACCCTCGGATCGCGCGGCGCCCATGCACTCACCGTCGTGATCTCACCGTCGGAGGTGAGAGCCCGGGTTGTGGCGAGGGGACCCATCTGCGTCTTCCCGAGCAGCACCCCTCCCGCCTCGCGGATGCGGGTCACTGCGGTTGCATCGAAACTCGGGATGAAGTCCGCGAAGACGTCGGAGTTGGCTGTGGTCGGAATGCCCGCCGTGAAGTAGTTGTCCTTCAGAACGAAGGGGATCCCATTCAGGATTCCTCCGGATGCCCGCGTATCCCTCCTGCGGGCGTCCTCTCGCGCCTGATCCGGGAGGAAGGCGTTGAATGCCCGGTAGACATGATCCCACGCAGCGATCCGCTCGAGGTGCGCCTCGGTGAGTTCCTGCGCGGAGAGGCGCCCCGATCTCAGGAGAAGCCCGGCCTCCCAGACCGTGAACTCGGTCGGATCGGCCCGCTGGGGGTGCAGCAACCCGGCTCCCCTGAGGCCCTCGTAGAATCGCGTCCCGGACATCGGCATGGCGGAGCCGCCCGGTCCGGCGCGGGCGATGGCGGGAAATGTGGCTCCTCCGATGGCGGTCGCGGCCGTGATCGCACCCATGCGCTGGAGGAAGGAGCGACGATCGACCCGCGTATCCTGCGGAAGCGTCATCGGCCCTCCGGCGGGCGGCCCCGGATCGAGTCCACGGCGTCTTCGGGGGGAGGGAGTGCGGCCGGATAGAGGATCGGAGGCACATCCTGGGGGTCGAGGGAATAGCCGGAGATCCGGGGGACCGTATTGCGCAGGAAATTCCGGGCCGATCTGTAGATGCGAATGCGGTCGGCCGGAGCGGCGGGATCGTCTTCCGGGAGCACGGAGAGCTCCACACCCACGATCGCGAGGCGGGTGCGTATGTACGCGTCGAGCTCCGCGTCGGTGACCGGGTCGTGGGGATGGCGACTCATTTCGGCGTCCGCGCGCAGGATGACGGGGGGGGGGCTCGGCTTTCAGACATGGCCGGGCTTGCCGGTCTTTCCGGGAGGCCCCATCGTACGGAAATATCTGCTTTGAAGCCAGTCACCACGCCGTCGCCCGGGCAGGTGAAGGTGCGGATCCTCCCGCCCGTAGTGGGAGTACCTCGCAGTGCGGCCGCCCCCTCCCCGTTTTCTCCCCTTGTCCACGAGTGCATCGCCCTCTTGCCCGGATCTCCCTCTCTCGTCTCCCGATTCCTGGCCTTCGCGGCCCTGGGCTCGCTGCTCGGGTGCGGCGGCGCCATCGAGCCCATGTCGGTTGGAGCAGGAGAAGGCGCCCCCGCGCTCCCGCAACCCGATACCGCCCTCTACCGGGCGACCTTCGATTCCACCTGGAATCGAATCCAGAACACGCACTTCGACCCGGAAGGGATCCTCCCCACCTGGGAGGCGGCACGCGTCCGGCTCCGGCCGCGGGCGCTCAACGCCGCGTCGAACAATGAGCTCCGCTCGGTCCTCCGGGAGCTGCTCGCCGAGCTGGGGGAATCGCACTTCGTCCTGATCCCATCTGAGTCGTTCGATGCGTACGGAGAGGGTGACGAGGCTGCCCCGGTATCTGCGGGGCTCGGGGTCCCGGGGCTGGAGATACGGAGGGTGGAAGGCACGCTGACCGTGTCTCGCGTCCGGGCGGGGAGCAAGGCAGAGCGAGCGGGAGTTCGAACCGGCTGGATCGTGGAAGAAGTGGGTGAAACCCCCGTGGATTCGCTGGAAGCCTGGGTCCGCGAGAGCGCCCGCCCCGGCGACGAGGAGCGAACCCTCGATGCCCAGCTCCCCGGAGCCGCGCGCTACCGCCTGGTGGGGGCTGAAGGTGACTCCGTTTCCCTTCGATTCACGGATGGGTCGGGGATGTCCCGCTCGATGGAGCTCGAGCGAGAGGCTCCGGAAGGCGAGATCGTCCGCTTCGGGAGTCTGCCGCCGTACCCGGTTGCGCTCGAGTGGAGCGAGCTTCGAACTGACGCCAATCGCCGGGTGGGGCTGATCCGGGCCACCGGATGGTTCATCCCGATCGTGTCCCGCTTCGCGGCGGCGATCGATGAGCTCCGCGACTCCGATGCGATCGTCATCGACCTGAGGGGAAATCCTGGCGGGATCGGCGGCCTCGTGATGGGGATCGGGGGCCACTTCATCGATGAATCCCTGGACCTCGGTACGTTCCGGAACCGCGACAGCTCCCTTCGCTTCGTGATCAACCCGCAGCGCGTGGCCCCCGACGGACGTCGGGTCGAGCCCTTCGACGGACCGGTCGCCATCCTCGTGGACCCCCTTTCCGCCAGCACCTCCGAGATATTCGCCGCGGGGATGCAGGCGCTGGGGCGCGCACGCATCATCGGAGAGCCAACTCCGGGGTATGCACTTCCGGCGCTCGTGACTTCTCTTCCGAATGGCGACCGACTGATGCACGCGATCGCAGACTATACCGCACCGGACGGCACACGGATCGAGGGGCGTGGAGTGATCCCCGACGATCTCGCACCCCCTTCTCGTGCGGCCCTGCTGGCGGGAAACGATCGGGCCCTCGACCGGGCCCTCGGCTGGATCGACGAAACCTTCAACTCTTCACGGAGATAACCCCATGATTCGACGTACTCTCTCCCGTGCCTTCCTCGGCGCCGCGCTTCTCCTGATTCCCTCACTGGCCCCGGCACAGGAACTGCCTTCCGCCGACGAGATCATCGAACGGTATGTCGAAGCGATAGGCGGACGCTCGCTCGTCCTCTCCATCACTTCCATGCAGACCCGGGGCACGATGGCGATGCCTGCCGCCGGATTCGAGGGGAGCTTCACGCTCTCCCAGCATGAACCCGACATGATGCGGATGGAAATATCACTCCCGGGTCTGGGCGAGATCCTCTCCGGCTACGACGGAGAGGTCGGCTGGTCCGTGAATCCGGTCATGGGCGCCTCGATCATGGAGGGTGCCGAGCTCGAACAGACGCGCGAGCGAGCCGGGATGGCCGCAGCCATCCGCGATCGTTCGGTGATTCCTGAGCGTGAGACGGTTGAACGCTCCGAGTCTCAGGGGGAAGCCTGCTGGAAGGTCCGCCTCGTCTGGGCTTCGGGACGCACGAGCCATGACTGCTACTCGATCGAGACCGGCCTCCTGATCTACGCGGAAGACGTACAGGTGAGCGCGATGGGCGAGATCCCGACCCAGATCCTCTATTCGGACTACCGGGAATTCGGCGGGATGATGATGCCCACCCTGATTTCCGCTTCCGCGATGGGCCAGCAGCAGGAGATGAGGATCCAGGACATCCAGGTCGGGGGCGTGAGTGAATCGACCTTCGACCTCCCGCCCGCGATCCGGACGCTCATCGGGGGAAACTGACTCAGGGCCCGGGAGCGGGAACGATCTCCGGGGCGGCCTCTGCGACGCGGGTGCGCTCGAACCACGGCGGCGGTTGACACCGGACGGTCCTCAGCCGCATCCTGTCTTCTCCAGACAATCCGTCTCAGGGCACCCGCGGGGGGACCGGTCTCGATCGGTCGCCCCGCGATCCCACCCCTATCCGGAGCCCGGTTCATGCGCGTCCTTCGTGCCCCTTTCGCCCCGCTGCTCGGCGCTTTCGCCCTCATTCTGGCGCTCCAGGCGCCGCTGGAGGCGCAGGCCCAACCCATCGACGAGGCGTATACCGCCCTCATCCGGGAGTTCACCACGGAAGAATTCTTCCTGACTCCCCTGGTTGATCACCTTCCGGCGTCGACGACAGTCCCCACCCCGCTCGACTTCCTCGGGTACATAAGCGGCACGCGGAACCAGCTCACGCACACCCGGGAGATCTACGCGTACATGCGGGCGGTCGCGGCCGCTTCTCCCCGCGTCTCCGTGCAGACCATCGGAATGTCCGAGGAGGGCCGCGAGATCCTCCTCGTGATGGTGTCCGATGAGGCCACGATCAACGAGGTGGAAACCCACAAGGGGCTCATGGCCCGCCTGGCCGACCCCAGGATGACGACCGAGGCCGAGGCCGCCGAGATCATTTCCGAGGTCAAGCCGATGTACTGGGCCACGGGGGCCATCCACTCCGGGGAAACCGGCTCTCCCGAGATGCTCATGGAGCTGGTCTACCGGCTCGCGGTGGACGAGGGTGAATTCATCCGGGCCATCCGCGACGACCTGATCGTGATGATCACCCCGGTCGTGGAGACCGACGGGCGGGACAAGGTGGTGGACGTGAACATGGCCCCCCGGGTGAACCCGGATGGCCCCAATCCCACGCGCACGGTCTACTGGGGAAAGTACGTCTATCATTCGAACAACCGTGACGGGATGGCGCTCTCGCTGAACCTCACGCGCGCGATCAGCTCGACGTTTCAGGAGTTCCTTCCCCTCGTATTCCATGACCTCCACGAATCGGCGACCTACCTCTATACCTCGACTGGCCGCGGACCCTACAATGCCTGGCTCGACCCGATGGTGATCTCCGAGTGGAACCGCCTGGCCCATCGCGAGGTCCGGGACATGAGCGCCTTCGGTGTTCCGGGCGTCTACACCCACGATTTCTACGACGGGTGGGCCCCGAACTACATGTTCTGGGTGGCGCACCTGCACAATTCCATCGGCCGATTCTACGAAACCCAGGCCGCCCGCGATGCCTCCGACTACGTGCTCCGCTCCAATGCGAACCGGGAATGGCATCGGCCCAGCGTCCCGCTCCCTGAGGTCGTCTGGTCCATCCGGAACAACACGAACCTGATGCAGAGCGCGCTGCTCATCGCCCTGAACGAGGTGGCCACGAACCGCGAGGATTACCTTCGAAACTTCTGGATCAAGGGCACCCGCTCGGTGGCGAAGGCCACCATGGAGGGCCCGGCCGCCTACGTGTTCCCGGGCGACGATCCGCGTCCGGGGCAGCAGGCCAGAACGCTTCAGGTGCTTCAGCGTCATGGCATGGAGGTCCACCGTACCACGGCTCCATCAACGGTAGGCGATCACCAGTTTCCTGCAGGCAGCTACGTGGTGCGCATGGACCAGCCCTATTCCAGGGGGGCCGACATGCTCCTCGACCTCCAGCACTATTCGCCGGATGATCCCGCCCCGTACGATGACGTGGGCTGGTCGTTCGGGCCCCTCTTCAATGCGAAGACGGTGCGCGTGGTCGACCCGGCCATTCTCGCCGCCCCGATGGCACTCGTCGAAGACGAAGTGGCCCCGACGGGTGGGGTGACCGGTCCCGCAGGGGCGACGGCCTACCTCGTCAACTACAATGCGGACAACAATCTGACCGCCTTCCGCTTCGCACACCGCGAGCTCGACATGAATGCCGCGCAGCAGGGGTTCAGCGCAGCGGGCCAGGACTTCCGCGCCGGGACGTTCATCATCCCCTCGGAGGGGAACCCCGGGAACCTGAGGGAGCTGCTCGAGTCGGCCGGTCAGGAATTCGGGTTCACCGCACATGCGGTCGCCAGTACGCCTTCCGTACCCTCGCATGCGGTTGCCAACCCGCGCATCGCACTCGTGCACAACTGGCTCTCCACCCAGAACGAGGGGTGGCTCCGGCTCGGGCTGGACGAGTATGGCGTCCCGTTCGAGTACATCTCCGTGCACGCCGTACGGGACGAGGCCGACCTCCGCTCACGGTATGACGTGATTCTCATGGGCCCCTCCACGAACAACGCGAACCAGCTCCTTCACGGTGTGCAGGGAGATGAGCCCATCCCGTGGCAGGCCAGCGAGCACACCCCGAACATCGGGCGGCAGGCTTCTTCACCGGACATTCGCGGAGGTCTCGAGCTCCGGGGCGTGATGAACCTCCAGCGCTTCGTCGAGGAAGGGGGAACGCTCGTCACCCTGACCAGCTCTTCCACCCTCCCCGTGCACTTCGGGATGACCCCCGGAGTCTCGATCCGCGAACCCGGAAGCCTATGGGCGCCAGGGGGCGTTTACCGCACGAAGGTCTCGGACGCAGCGAGCCCGCTCGCGTACGGATATGACGCCGAACTGGGTGTCTATTTCAACCGCAACCAGAGCCCTCTCCTGAACGACGGCCGCCCCCGGCCTACCGTGAGGCCGCCAGCCTTCAACGAGGGCGGGAGCGACCAGCGACGCTCCGGGCGCGGAAGCATCCATGAGCAGGACCAGCCCCAGGCCCGGGGACAGGACTGGGGGCAGGAGAGCATCGAGGCGCTTCGTGCGCGCGAGGGAGACGAGGCTCTCGCGGGCGGAGGGGGCGGGGGCTTTGGAGGTGCACAGGCTTCCGACGACGTACGCACCGTCTTCCGTTTCCATGACGATCCGGCCCAGCTTCTGGTCTCCGGAGGACTGACCGGCGCGGATATCATGACCGGGTCGCCCGCACTCGTGGATGCCCGGCTTGGTGAAGGACACATCGTGATGTTCTCGTTCAACCCATTCTGGCGAAGCGGGACGCTCGGATCGTACGCGCTCCTCTTCAACGCGCTACTCCACCACGGGAATCTGGACGCCGGAACCCCGATGGCCGACGATCGGTGATTCAGCTCGGCGGGCGGCCGCTCATGCAGCAGGAGAGTGACCGCCCGCCGACCGATTCCCGGCCGAAGTGGCTCCATCGCCACATTCACGGCCTGATCACGTTTGCGGCGCGCGCCTACTTCCGGGTCACCCGGGCAGGAGTGGCGGCACCCGCCACCGGCCCTCTCCTCCTCGTCGCGAACCATCCCAACTCCCTGGTTGACGCCGCCCTCATGGCGGAAGCCGCTCAGCGTCCCGTCCGTTTCCTCGCGCGCGCGCCTCTTTTCCAGAAGAGAGACATCGGGTGGCTCGTGCGCTCGTCCGGTGCCATTCCAGTCTATCGGCGACAGGACGCTCCCGAACTCATGGGGAGGAACACGGAGATGTTCTCGGCTGCCACGGAGGCGCTCCGAGCAGGTGATGCAGTCGGGATCTTCCCCGAGGGGCTGTCCCACTCGGCACCGGCCCTCGCTCCGATCAAGACGGGAGCTGCCCGGATCGCTCTCGACGCGGCGCGTCTGCGGGGAGAGGTGTTCCCCATTCTCCCGGTCGGGCTCACGTTCCGAGGGGGGAAGGATCGCTTCCGCTCGCAGGCGCTCGTCCTCACGGGACGACCGGTCCGCTGGGACGACCTGACGGGCGCGACCTCCCCGGACATGGACCCGGTGCGGGAACTTACGGGGCGCATCGAAGCCTCGATTGACCGAATCACCGTGAACCTGGAGAGCTGGGACGATTTCCCCCTGATCGAGATCGCCGAGGCCGTGCATGACTCGGAGTTCGGGAAGAGAAGGCGAAGCCGGAACCCCGTCCGATGGCTCGCGCGGATGAGGAGAACGGCTCAGGCGCTCGCCCGGGCCCGGTCTGAACATCCGGATCTCTATGAACCTCTGGCGCGGGACCTCATCCGGCACTCGCGCATGCTCGGTGTGGTGGGGCTGCAGCCCTCGGACCTCAGCCGCGTCCCCAGGGCCCGGGTCGCCGTTCGATGGACCCTGCAGAACCTGATCTTCTTCGGCTTTGCGCTGCCACTCGCGCTTCTCGGCTTTGCGATCTTTCTGGTTCCAACCCAGTTGATACGGTGGATCGAATCCCGTGTCACGGTCCCTCCAGATCAGCTCGCCACCGCACGCCTCCTCGGGGGCGCCGCGATCTTCGCAGGCTGGATCCTCCTGATCGCGGCGGGACTCCGGGAATGGCTGGGCTGGCGGGCCGCCCTCGGAGCCCTCGGGCTTCTCCCCGCCCTGGGCATCCTCAATTTCCGGATCCGGGATCGATGGCGCGACGCGGTCCAGGATCTCCGACGCTTCCTCTTCCTGAGGGGGCGACGCGACCTGAGGACCCGCCTCCTCGAACGCCAGAAGGAGCTGGCCGAGCGAATCCGGGAGTTTCAGAGGGAGATTTAACAGGCTGTTGGCAGGTATGGACCGCACCCCATGCTTTTGTGTAGTCTTCGCGATGTGCCTACCCCGCCCCCGTCCGGTACCCGCCCGCATGCGCCAGGGCCACGACTTTGTGGTGGCCCTTTTTCTGACCGTCTTCATCCTGACTGGGTACAGCCCCCTTTCTGCCAGCGACCCGGGAAAAGGAGATCCGCCGCCCAGGTTCGACGGGTCCCGGGGCGAGCTGGAGATCCGGATTCCCGTTCTGGCCGAGTCGTCAGTGCGGATGGATGGGAGGCTGGACGATGCAGAGTGGTCCCGCGCCATTGTTCTTCACGGCTTTACCGAATTCGCTCCGGTAGAGGGGATTGCGGCTCGGCACAATACTGAGGTCCTCGTCTTCCGCACCGAAGAGGCCCTCTACTTCGGCGTGCGCGCCTTCGACCCGGATCCCTCGGGAATTCGCGCTTCGCTCCGGGACCGAGACAACGTGTCCGAGTCGGACGACTACATCCGAATTTCTCTTGATACCTTCAACGACCAGCGGCGAGCTTTCATTCTCACGGCGAATCCTCTCGGGGTGCAGGAAGACGGGGTCTGGGTCGAGGGCGGGGTCCGCACCCGGGGTGGACGGGGCCCACCCATCGACAAGAGCCCCGACCTGGTCTGGGAGTCAGAGGGGAGAATGGAGGACTGGGGGTATTCGCTGGAGATCCGGGTACCTCTCAAGAGCCTTCGGTTCCGCAACGCTCCCGTGCAGAGCTGGGGGCTGAATGTGGAGCGACGGGTGCAGCAATCCGGGTTCGGGTCGACCTGGGCACCCATAACCCAGAACGAGGCCAACACGCTGGCCATGGCCGGGACCATTGTGGAGCTGGAGGGGCTGGACCCTGGGCTTTTCCTGGAGGTGAACCCGGTATTCACCGGGCGGAGGACGGGGTCCCGGGACGCCGCGTCGGGGGTTTTCGTGCATGATTCGCCGGTGGGGGAATTCGGGTTGAACCTCACCTACGGGCTGACCTCGAACCTCACACTGGACGCCACCGTCAACCCGGACTTCAGCCAGGTAGAGGCCGACGCGGGGGAGGTGACGGTGAACGAGCGATTCGCCATCCGCCTCCCTGAAAAGCGTCCCTTTTTCCTGGAGGGGACCGACATCTTCCAGCTCTCTCAGCCACTCATCTTCACCCGGACGGTGGTGAGCCCCAGCGCCGGAGCGAAGATCACTGGAAAGTCGGGCCCCCTGGCGCTCGGGTACCTGGCCGCTCTGGACGAGCCCACCGATGGCGGGCGCACGGCGGTGAACCTCCTCCGCCTGAGGCGGGATCTGGGGGAGAGTTCGGCGCTGGGGCTGGTCTACACCGACCGGACCCACCTGGACGGGGGGCACAACCGGGTGGGAGCGTTCGACACCCGAGTGGTCCTGCGGCGCCGATACACCGCGCAGCTCGTGGCGGCACGAAGCTCCACCGCCGGAGGGGCCGATGATCCCTCCTCCACGGGGCACCTCCTCTACGCCGAACTGCAGCGTACAGGACGTGAATTCTCGTGGGGGGCGGTTGCCGAGGACATCTCTGAGGACTTCAGTGCGGAGAGCGGCTTCATTCCCCGAGTGGGGCACACGCGGCTCCGGGGCGAGACGGCGTGGAACCGGTTCGGGCCCCCCGGTGCGCTGGTCCAGCGATGGGGACTGACGGCCCAGGGCGAGGGATACTGGGACCCCGACGCATTCCGGAGCGGTGAATCACGGAGGGAGAGCGACCTCCAACTCGGCGCCAACATCTCTCTCCGAAATCGAGTCAGCATCTTCGCCACGACCTTCTACTCCGACTACCTCTCACCCCCCGAAGCGTATGCGGGGCTCTTCCGGCAGGGGGAGGGGGGGCTCGAGCCCTTCGTTCCGGAGGCGGCCAGCCTCCGGGGGCTCAAGGGAGTTCGGCTCTTCTTCTTCGCCAGCACCTGGGAGCGGATTTCGGGGACCCTTCGTCTCCAGTGGCAGGAGGTGCCCGTCTTCGACCGGGCCCTCGGCGTTGGGATCGAGCCAGCCGCCAGCCGCTCGGCCGATGTGAACCTGAACCTGCGGCCCACCCGGTCTCTCTCCTCCACGCTGGGGCTCCGCGCGGAGCGCTCCACCTTCCAGGCCGACGGAGAGCATTCGTCCACCGCCGTCATTCCCCGGATTCTGGCCCAGTATCAGTTCACCCGTTCCATTTATGTGCGGGCGCTGGCGGAGTACTCGAGCCAGGAGCGGGATCCTCTTCGGGATCCCATGACCGGCACTCCCCTCGTTTTCTGCGGTGCCACAGGCTGCGCCGAACGCTCGGGGTTCGCAGAGCACCGACTGCTGGGTCAGCTCCTCTTCGCGTACCAGCCCACCCCGGGTACGGTGGTCTTCGTGGGGTGGGGCCATACCGCCCGGGACGACCGGGCCTTCGGGTTCTCGGCCCTTCAGCCCCAGACCGACGGGTTCTTCGTGAAGGGGAGTTACCGGCTCCGATTCTGATTCTCGGCGATCCTCCGCCCCGAGCGCGTGAACCGGAGCGCTCCGGTTCATCACCCGGGAGCGTGTCCATGGGCCGCCTCCCGGCCCTCCTCCACCCGCACCATCGTGAGAATCCCGGCGCCGGCAGCGAAGAGCACGATCACCGCGAGAATCCCCACCCGCAGCGGGAGGCCCAGCGCAGCCAGGATCCCGATCATCCCGGTTCCAACGCTTCCTGAGAAACGATCCATCACGCCGTACAGCCCGAAGAACTCACCGGACTTCGAAGGGGGAATCATCGAGGCGAAGAGAGATCGGGAGAGCGCCTGCGTCCCGCCCTGCACGATGCCGACCAGCACGGCGAGCAGGATGAAGTGCCAGTGCGTCGCCATGAAATATCCGATTATGCTGATCCCCGCGTAGACCCCGAGTCCGAGGAAGATCGAGCGCTTCGCCCCGATGCGCCCCGCCATCCACCCGAAGAGGAAGGAGCAGGGCACTCCGACGAACTGGGTCAGCAGGATCGCGCCGATCATCCAGTCGCGGCCTATCCCGATCGTGCCTCCATAGAACACGGCCATCCGGATGATCGTGCCAATCCCATCCGAGTAGACCAGGTATGCGAGGAGCATCAGAAACGCGTTCCGGTACCTCCGCAGCTCCCTGAACGTCTCGCTCATTCTCCGGAACGCCGCGCGCACCGGCCGGGCCTCGCGCACGCGCTCCGGAACGCGGCTGAGGGCGGGTTCAGGGATCCTCAGGAAGAGCGGTATTGCAAAGAGCCCCCACCACACGGCGACCGAGAGGAGGGAGAGGCGGATCGGAAGGGTCGCCTCGGCGCTGGAGAGACCCTCACCGGATGGGAAGCCAAAGAAACCGGGGAAGAGGATCCAGGCCAGGTTGATGGCCAGGAGCACGCCACCCCCCAGGTATCCCAATGCGTAGCCAGCCGTGGAGACGCGGTCCATCTCCTTTGAGCTCGCGACGTGCGGGAGGATCGCGTCGTAGAAGACGTAGCTCCCCATCGCACCGATATTCCCCCCGATGAAGAGGAGCGAGGCGAGGAGCCAGGCCCCCTCCTGGATCAGGAACATGCACCCGGTCGAGATGACCCCCACCCCGAGGAACACGGCGAGCAACCGCTTTTTGACAGGGTGAACGTCCGCGATCGCCCCGAGAACCGGGGAAAGGAGGGCTGCGACGACCACGGCAATGACCGTCGCAGCCGTATACCGCGCGCTCGCCTGCTGAGGGGTCAGGCCAGCGGCGGCAACGGCGGTGAAGAAGGCGGGGAATACCGCCGCCACCACCGTCGTCGAGAAGGCCGAGTTGGCCCAGTCGTACATGGCCCATGCCCGGAGCTCCGGGCGGTGCAGCCCCAGACGCTCCAGGAAGGGAATGGAGGCCCGTGCATGCGGCCCCGGAGAACCTGCCTCGGCAGGGTTCAAGAGGTCGGACCCGCGATCAGTTGTGGTCCGAATCCTCCGCAACCGGCTCCTGCGCAGGGCCATCTTCGGGGTTCTTCACATAGTGGTCGAGCCAGCCGATCCACCGCGCCCACATGTCGAGGAGGGTCTCCCGGGTAGCCGGGCCATGATCCTCGAACGGGTACATGTAGAGAGCCGCGGTCTTTCCGAGTCCATTCAGCGCGTGGATCATCCGCCACGAATTGTCAGGGAAGGTCCCCACGTTCTGGTCATCTTCTCCGTGATAGATGAGAAGGGCGCCCTGGAGCCGCTCGGCCCAGAGGAAGGGCGACATCTCGAGATAGGTCTCGCGGGCCTGCCAGAGCGGGCGGGACTCCCTCTGGAAGCCGATCGGGGTAAGCAGCCGGTTGGTATTCGGAGCCCCGGCGATCCCGGCGCGGAAGTAGGGCGTCTGCACGAGGGTGTTGATCGTGCCGAAACCCCCATACGAGTGCCCGCCCAGAGCGAGCCGCTTCCGATCGATCCACCCCCGCTCGTCCAGCGCGTCGATCACCGCCAGATGGTTCTGCCGGATGTCGACCACGAAGTTGTCATTGATCCGATCCTCCTCTCCCACGATCGGGAAGTCCGGCTGGACAACCAGATATCCCCAGGCTGCAAGAATCTCGAGAGAGCGCGGACCGGCCGTGATGAACCGGTTGCGGTTGTAGTTCCGCCATGAGCGATCGTAGGACTCCTGTCCGTCGAATTCGCTCGGGTAGAACCAGAAGAAGGCGGGGAGGCGCGTTCCCTCCTCGTAGTCGGGTGGGAAGGTGACATCCACCTTGAACTGGATTCCATCGGCCCGCGTCACGGTGAAGCGCTCACGGCGAGCCTGCGTCAGCACGGGGTGCGGGTCCCGGTTTCCAGTCAGGTTCCGAAGCTCCCCCGTCGATCGGTTCAGGTGCCACGAATCGGGCACGGTTCTCGGCCCTTCACGGGTGAGTACCAGTTCGTTCAGCTCCTCATCGAGGATCGCGCTGACCCGCTCGAACTGATCTGCGGCCCCTTCCCAGAGCCGCTCGCTCTCGCCGGTCCTGATCTGCACCCGGTCCACGAACGCCCGCGGAGCCACCTCGTCCGGGTTCTCGAAGTAACGGGTTCCCGAAAGGAAGACACTCTCTCCGTCCGGCGAAAGTCTGATGGAAGAGATCCCCACGGCGTTCGGCGCGCTCAGGAGGGAGCCGGGGTTCGCATGGAAGTCCTCGGTATCCCACTCGGTCAGCGCATATTCGGTGGTCGGGTCATCCAGATGAATGGCAACGACGCGCTCCGTGTCCCGCTGCCGCCGGGTGATGAAAAGCCAGCGGGCATCGGCCGAGTATTCGACGCTCCGGATCTCGCTGTCGGACTCATAGACGACATGAAGGGAGCTCTCGTCGAAGGGAGGAAGCCACTGCATCACCCGATCCTTCCGGGAGTTGCCTTCGCGTTCCTCCTCCGACTCCTCTTCCGGTTCCGCATCTTCATCCCGTTCCGGTGCGGCCTCTCTCTGGAGGAAGGAGAGCCCGGCCCCGTCGGGGCGCCAGGACAGTGCGCGCCTCGGCGGGTCGCTCGCATCCGGAGGGGTGTCGACCCCTTCCCTTGCCTCCTGCTCGTTCAGCATCACGAGCGCGTCCCCCTGCATATCCCAGATCTCGTCGCGATTCCCGAACTGCGAAACAGGTACGATGTACGAGAACGGACGCCGGGTGGTCCGCACGCGGACATGATCCCCTGCGGGGGCCACCTCGATCGACTCGATCATGGCGGGGCTCCCGACGGTCTGAATCCGGCGGCTGGACACTTCGATGCGGACAAGCTGCCCGGTGGTGAAGTACTCGAGCAGTGCCTGGTCGTGAGGATCCTTCAGGAGGCTCGGGTAGGTGCGCAGGCGGTTCTCCTCGGGTGCCGCCACCCGGATGATCGGGGTCGTGGGAGCAGCCGGGCGTACCGGCTCCGCACCCCGGCCTTCCGGGAGAACCACGGCATAGATGGCGCTCCCATCTCCGGACCATTCAAACGAGGTGACCCGCGTGGCGAGAACGGGGGTCCGCGTGAGCTGCTGTGCCCGGCCTCCCGATGCCTCCGCCGTGAAGATGTGCGTCTCGCCCGGGAGGTTCACGAGGAATGCGACGCGGCTGCCGTCCGGGGCCCAGCGGCCCTGAGAAACAGTCGCGCCATCGGGGATTTGAATGGCCCTGCGGCTTCCGGTGCGGGCGTCCACGATCTCCAGCCCCGAAGACCCCCTCGTGGTCAGATTCCTCGACCGGTTGGCAGCCGGATCCAGAGCCAGTCCGCCAAGGCGGTAGTAATCCCTGGCGAAGTCGGCGAGCGAAGGGAGCCCGGAACTCACCATGTTCAGGAAGTACCGTCCATCCGGGCTCAGGTCGGAAAGAATCACTGACTCGTGTCGCGGTGCATCCACCAGCGCCGCGATCTCGGCTGGAGGAGTGATGTATCCTTCCTGGCTCAGGATGTCGCTCTGCCCATGGAGGGATGGGGTGATCGCGATCAGCGCGGTGAGCACTGCCACAAGGCGACCTGCGAACGGGGCGGAAAACATCACACGCTTCATGATCCTCTCTCCATCGATGGTGATCTTCCGGACAGTCGACTGACAGATCGGATCCAGGAAGTGTTCAAGGTACGGCAGTCCACCCGGTTCGGGCGACCCCTCCCTTTTCCGCGTCGATCACGATTCGGATCTCGGCATTCGGGGTCTCCCTGACCATCTCCCAGCGCACTGTGGTGGACCGTTCGGTCACTGCATCGGTGTGGGCATTCGAACCGGCCAGGTGCCCGATCCGAACCCGACCGTTTCCTTCTGCGGGGCGGGCCCCCCGCGCCTCGGTCCACGCCAGAATCGGCCGCACGATCTGATGGCGGATAGACCCGTCCGGCCCGACTTCCCCTTCCGCGCCTCGCTGGGTGAGGTGGGTCGCCAGATACCCCTGGTTCGTGACCGTCACCTCCACCGTGAACCGGTCTCCCTGCGATGCAACTATCCGGGGTTCACTCGCGCTGATCAGTGGGGTACTCGCCGCCATCTCGAGAATCCAGGGGATCTGGGTGCGGAGTTCCTCTTCAAGCAGCTCAGTCGGAGGGTTCTGCGTCCAGAACTTCGTGTGCCAGCCTCCGATCTCGACCGGCCCGAGTTCGGGGTGGTCGAAGGGAGCCCAGGGAGTGAAATAGCCTCCTCCGAACTCCTCATCGTTCGCTCGGTGCCAGTCACGCTCCGTCACCTCACCGTCGCCATCGTAGTCCGTGATCCACGATGAGGGCCCCGGCCAGTATTCCGGCACCCACCCGATGATTCCGTAGACATGGTAGGCGAAGGAGATGAATGTCCCGTAGCGACGCTCGGTCGGGTGGGTCGCCGAGGGGATCACGGGCCGGCCTGTCCCACGGGTGTACGACTCTCCGAGCTCGAGGACGAGAGCCAGATCGGTCGAATCGAAGGCCGCCGGATCGGAAGCCGAAGGAAGGCGATAGACGAACCCTCCGGAGGTGTGCCCATGAATGATCTGCACGATGTTCCGGTGGGCGTTCACGAACTCCGCGGCGGCCCGGGTTTCGGGTTCCGAGAGCGGATAGTTGTACGCTCCCGACTGCACGTGCGCAGGCCCCCAGTTCCATGGGAAGTTCCGGTTCATGTCGCTCCCGCCGATCCCGTCGGAGTTGATCACACCGTCTCCGTTCGAGTCCCTTCCCTCACGAATCAGTCGGTAGAAGGGGCCCGGGTCGTCAGGGGTGCGGGAGCGCATGATGCGGGGGTCGTCAGGGTCGGCAACCTGATTGCCTTCCGCGTCGGGCACCCTCATCAGAAGAATGCGACCGTCCCCGTCGAGGTCCTCGGGCGGATCCGAATCCGGGATCCCATCCCCGTTCTCGTCGACAGGGCGCACCGTGCTTCTCAGCCACTGATCTTCCTGAAGCACCAGGTCTGATCCGTCGGGGTTGAACTTGGGGCGGACGTAGAAGGCGCGCGTGTCGAGCAGATGCGTGACCGCGGGGTCGGACCCGTAGCCATTCAGGAGATGCGCGATGGCGTAGAGCGCGACCTCGGACGCGGTCAGTTCCTGCGCATGGACACCCCCGTCCAGGTAGAGGGCAGGCTTCTCTTCGGCCGGGCCGGTCGCCTGATTCGTGATCTCCATCGAGACGAGCGGTGTCCCGAGCCAGCTCGAGCCGATCGTGTCCAGCCGCGCCAGCTCCGGGTAGAGCGCCGCGAAGCCCTCCATGATGGCCACCGCTTCCGCATTCGTGTGGTAGCGGTTCCACTCCACCTCCCCGCTGGGCCCGACGAGAGCACGGCCCTCCGCTGCGGGGAGCTCGCGCGAGCCGCACGCGGCCGAGGCCAGAACGGACACAATCCCGAGAATCCGCGCTACCGCTCGGCTACCCTGACCCCGTCTCCCCGCGCCTGCGTCGTGAAAGGGATGGCTCATGGCATCAGGTACTCCATGGGGGCGCCCGGCCCGAGCGGGATCCCAAGGACGATCCAGAGCACCAGCGTCGAAATGGCGGTCACCGCAAAGACGATCGAGTAGGGAAGCATGGCCGAGATGAGGGTGCCGAGCCCGATGTCCTTCTCATACTTCTGCGCGAAGATGATCACGAGCGGATAGTAGGGAAGGAGGGGAGTGAGGATGTTGGTATAGGAGTCCCCGATCCGGTATGAAGCCTGAGTCAGCTCCGGTGAGAATCCCATGAGCATGAGCATCGGAACGAAAACCGGTGCCATGATCGCCCACTTCGCCGATGCGCTCCCGATGAAGAGGTTGATGAAGGAGGAGACAATGACGAACGACACGATCAGGGGAAGGCCTGTGAAGTTCAGCGCCTGAAGGGTCTCTGCCCCGCGGATCGCCATGATCAGCCCCAGTCCCGACCAGTTGAAGAAGGCGATGAAGTGTGCCGCCACGAACGCGAGAACGATGTAGGCGCCCATGCTCCCCATCGTATCGGAGGTCATGGTCGCCACATCCTTGTCGCTCCTGATCGAGCCCGTCATGAGGCCGAAGACGAGTCCCGGTATGAAGAAGACGAAGAGCATGATCGCGACGATCGACGAGAGGAGAGGTGCGATCTGCCCCTCGTCTCCTCGAAGGATTCCGTTCTCGGGAATGGCGGCGACTGCCACCAGCGCGAGGAGAAGGACGGCTGTGGCCGCCGAGGCCCAGAGTGCGCGGCGCTCTGTGGCGGTGGTCGGAACTTCCTCTTCGACGGCCACGCCCCCCGTGTAGGCGCCCAGCCGAGGCTCGAGGATCCGCTCGGTGACGAAAGTCCCGCCGAGGGTGAATACGGGAACCAGCGCGGCCATCAGATACCAGTTCGCTGTCGGGTCCACCATATATGTGGGATCCACGAGCTGGGCTGCGGGCTCGGTAAAGCCCGCCAGGAGCGGGTCGAGCGCCGTGAGGAGAAGGTTCGAGGAGAACCCGCCCGAAACTCCCGCGAAAGCGGCCGCAAGCCCGGCGATCGGGTGCCTGCCCATTCCGTGGAAGATCACGGCGCCGAGCGGGATCAGAACCACATACCCGGCGTCCACCGCCAGGGAGGACATCAGCCCTCCGAACACCACGGCCGCCGTTACGAGCCAGGAGGGAACTCCCCTTACAAAGGCCTTGAGCGCCGTCTCGATGAGACCGGTCCGTTCAGCCACGCCGATCCCGATCATCACCACGAGCACCAGCCCCAGCGGCGGGAACGAGGTGAAGGTTCTCGGCATCTCGATCAGGATCTGCTGGATCCATCCCCGGGTCAGCAGACTCTCGGCCTCGATCAGTTCCTGGGTGCCGGGATGGGTCGCGGCCACGCCCAGCATGTTCGCGATCCAGGAGATCACGAGAACCGCGAGCATGAGGATGGCGAAAAGGGTGATCGGGTCGGGAAGACGGTTCCCGACCCGTTCGACACTGTTCAGGCCGCGATGGGCCCACCGGGCCATGAACCCCTGCGGCTGGCTCGACTGAGATGCGCTCAAGGAACAGCTCCTGGGAAGAGAGGCAATCGGGAGGCCAGTCGGCGGGCAAGAACCCGTCGACGAGCCCTGCGCACCGACAGAGTACAAGTGTGGGGGGAGGACGGAAAGCGGTGAGTCGGGACTCGGCCAGTCGGACGCCGCCCGCAGGGCGTGCGGCACCAGCAGAGCAGGTCAAACCTCCCCTTTCGTTCCCCTCTTCGCCGGAAAAGGGTGGACGCAGCGGTGGATCCGGTTTTAGCTTGAATGTGTTAGTGCTTTTTCCCCATCCCCAACCGGGAGATCTGTTTCATGATCGGAGCGAACAGGACGCGAGTATCAAGCGAGACCCGTCGCCGGTGGCGAATCCCTCCGCCTCTTCTGCGGGACGCGGACGCCCCGGGCCCCGAGGGCCTCCATGTGGTCAACGATTTCCAGAACGAGCTCGGGGCGGTGCTCTGGAAGTCCCTCCGCTCGGTACTCCTCTGGGCAGACGCACCTCCGACCGCGCGCGCAGGTCTGTTTTCGGCGGATACGGTCGAACGTCGCCAGCTCGAGATCCTCGCCGTACTCCCGGAGGCCGAGTTCGGACTCCAGGAGGCGCTGGAGGCACTCCTCCCGGTGCTCTCCCGTCCTGAGAAGGCCGACTCGGAAGCCATCGGGGTCGCCTGCACCCGGATCGCGGCGTGGTGCGCCCGCAACGAAGGCGTCCGGTCGGCTCTCGAATTCACTCAGGCGGCGTCGCTCGCCTGCCCAGGGAACGGACGTTACGCACTGGCAGTCGGAAAGGGCGCCCGTGACCTTGCACAGTACTCTCGAGCCGAGGCGTGGTACTATCGCGCCATCGGTCTTGCCCGACAGGCGCGCGACTGGGAGACGTACATCCGGGCCTACCTCTCACACGGGACGATGTTGATGCGCAGGGGTGCACTTCCGGCCGCACGCAGAAGCTTCGTGAAGGCTCTCCGCCGGGCTCGCAGGCAGGGCCTCCGCGAGATGGAGGCGATGACCCTGCACGATCTCTTCGTCCTCGAGGAGCGGTCGGGGAATGTGGAGCGGGCGCTCAGGTATGCCTCCGATGCGGTCGAGGCCTACGGTGCCGCTCACGAGAACCTCCCGGTTCTGGCGCACGACATTGCGTATCTGTGGCTCGAGCAGGCGCGGTATGATCACGCCATGTCCATCTTCATGGAGACACTTCAGAAAGTCCCCGCGAAAAACCGACCCCTGGGTCTGGGTTCCATCGCGCGTACGGCGGGTGGATTGAAGGATCGGGCGGCCTTCGAATGGGCGCGCACCGAACTCGATCAGCTTGCGTCAGCCCCCGGGGTGGCGGAAAGCTGGGTCGAGGTCGCGCGGGGTGCGCTCATGCTCGGAGCATTCGACGAGGCACGAGAGGCTACCGAAATAGCGGAGCGAGTGGCGAATCAGAGGGGTGAAGGCCAGGTCAGATTCATGGCTACCTCCGTTCTTGAGCAGATCGAGGCGGAGCGGAGGGCCGAGGTGGCCCTCTCCCGGACTTACACTCCGGAGCCCACGACCGAGATGGAGGAGGAACTGGCGCGGACCCTGATCAGGATTCTGCGGACCGAGAAGGCGGTGGGGTGACGACCAGGATGCGGTCAGGAAAAGCGGGGGGCGGCAGCGGCTGCCGCCCCCCGTCCGACAAATTTGTCGATCAGTTCCCGGAACCCATCCCCCCGAAACAGTCCACCACCTCGCCCTCGGCATTCAGGCAGACTTCGGGCGGATCTTCGGAGGCCGTGGGGGTGAGATCACCGCAGGCGGCGAGGAAGGCAATGGAGAACAGAGCAGTGAAAAAGCGAACCTTCGACATTGGGAACTCCTTCAGGATTGGGGATGATGCGTACTCGATGCAACCGAACGCTGATCTAATATCGGGGGTAATCGCAGGAGACACACACTCCTTTTCCGTCACGTTCATTACAGATTCCGTCAAATTATGAAGGCGAACCCTCGTCCACTCCTCATTCTGCACCGCGATCGGGCTTTGCACGAGCGCGTGAGCCGCGTCGCCAGGTCGCGGTTTTCCCTGTCCGTTGCCCAGAGCTGGGAGGAACTCCGGGAAGGGGTTTCCGGCTCACCCCCGGCTGCCGTCGTGGTGGTGGACCCCTATCACGATCAGAAGAACGGGGGACCGTCTCCTCACCTCTACAACCTCCTCCGGGCCTTTCCCTCCTCCACGGTGATCGCGGCGATGGATTCCACGCCATCGCGCTACCGGGACATCTGGATGATGGGGCAGTGGGGGATCTCCGAAATCCTCCAGGTGGAGGAGGACCGGGGCCCGGAAGCACTCCGCCGCCGGCTGCTCACCGCCAGGGCTCAGCCGCTCCGGCGGCTCCTCACCGAAGATCACGGGGTGCCCCTCACCGGGAGGGCACGTGCCCTTCTCGAGGCCGCGGTCGAGACGGTCATGAACGGTGGACACCCGAAGGACCTTGCGCATTCCCTCGGTTTTTCTCCATCCACCCTCCTCCGATGGTGCGAGCGCTCCCAGCTTCCGAACCCCCGGCGGCTTCTCCTCTGGCTCAGAGTGCTTTTCGCGTCGGCCCTTCTGGACGACCCGGGCCACACCATCTTCAGCGTGGGGATCGTCTGCGGCTACTCCGGCGACCAGGCGCTGCGCCGCGCAATCAAGTCCGTGGTGCGGCAGACGCCGTCCGAACTCCGCGAGCGGGGCGCTTTCGAGACGGTATCGAAGGCCTTTTTCCGTGAGATCGCTTCTCTCCGCGATGACCGCGCGGACAAGCGCTGAGCATCCGGACATGACGAGCGCAGAGACCTCCCGTTCCCGTGTCCGATCGCGCGACGCCGAGTTGATGCGTCTCGGACAGGCTACCGGTGAGCTCATGCACGATCTCGCCGGGCTCCTCTCGGTCCTGAACGGGCGTGTGGCCCTCGTGCGCGAGGAGGCAGCGAACGGAAATATCGCCACCGAAGAGCTGGCCCGACTCCAGAACGACTCGGACGAAATCCGGCGGATGGTCGTGGATATCCTGGACGACCTCAGGGGATCGGCGCGATCTCCCGAGATCGGCTTTACCATCCTGCCGACCCTGGAAGACACGGTGAACCGCTGGATGGCGCGCTCGCCTGCCGTGCCGACCACCCTTCACGCCTCCGTGGACCGGGACGCCTGGGTCATCGGACCCCGTACCTTCTTTTCCCGCGCGGTGGGCAACCTTCTACGCAATGCGGCCCGCCATGCGCGAACCGAGGTCAGACTCACGCTTGCCCCCGATCCGGGTGGGCGGAGCATCGAGGTTCGCGTCGAGGACGACGGCCGAGGCATTCCCCCCGAGCTGGCCGAAACTCTCTTTGATCCCTTCGTCACATCGGGCGGGCTGGGAACGGGACTGGGTCTCTCCTTCGCCCGATGGGGAGCGGAGCGACTCGGCGGCACCCTCAATTACATGGGCCGGGCCCCGGGGCTCGGGGGTGCACACTTCCAGATGATCCTCCCTCTGGCCGCAAGCCGGAAGGGACTCCAGGATCGAAGCGCCTGGAACCCTACGGCCCGCCACACCGCAGACCCGCACTCACTTCTCCAGGGATTTCGAATCGCACTCCTCGATGACGAGCCTGCAATTCGGAATGTCTACTCACGGCTCCTCCGGCGAACCGGAGCCATCCCACTCGAATTCGCACCCGAGGGGATGACGCATGCATCCGCAGCCGTGGCCCTCATCCGCTGTGATCCCGATGTGATCCTCCTTGACCTGGACCTCGGAGATCTGCGCGGCGACGAGATCCTCCTTGAGCTTCAGAGTCGCGCGCCCGCACTCGTACCTCGGACCCTCCTCCTCTCCGGAAGGGGGGCGCCCGGCCCCGAACCCGGACACCCCATGGTAAACAAGCTCGTGGAGTGGCCCGAGCTCGCCGACGCGATCCATCGCATCGCAACGGGTCGTCCGCTCAGGGGATGATCCTGGCGGGTCTCGCGTGGCCGTTGTTCAACGGCCTGCCGGGTTGACACGCGGTGGGTAGCAGCGAGACCATTCCCCGGTCCTGCGAAGTCGCAACGCACCCCCACGCCGCCTGGAGTCCGTCTCCGTGACCCCCATCATCCACAACATCAGCCCCTTCATCTTTCAGTTCGGGGATGGCTTCGGAGTCCGCTGGTACTCGATCCCCTACATGCTGGGGATGCTCTTCGTCTGGATGTCGCTGCGAAAGGCCGCCCGCGACCGGAGTCTTCCTGGAATGACGGAGGAAGGCGCGGAGACCTTCGTGTTCACCGCGATCCTGGCGGCACTTCTCGGAGCGCGCTTCTTCCACGTTTTCGTCTTCGAGTTCGATCGATACGGATTCGATCCCATGGCGTGGATCGCGGTGTGGCGGGGAGGACTCGCGTTCCACGGCGGCCTGATCGGAGTCCTGCTCGTGGTCGGGTGGTTCGCCCAGAAGCACGGGATGACGGTGTACTCGATCACCGATCGGATCGCGATTCCGGTCGCCCTTGCCCTCGGGTTCGGTCGCATCGCCAACTTCATCAACGCCGAGATGTACGGCACCCCGTATGACGGGGCCTTCTGCGTGGACTATTCACAAAGCGAGTACATGGCTCGCCCCCCCGAGGGGTGCAGGCATCCCACCCAGCTCTACGAGTCGTTCAAGAACTTCGGGCTGGCCGGGGGTCTCCTGCTGGTGCGTGAACGTCTCCGTCCGCGCCCGGGCGTGATCACCTGGTCGTTCATCGGGTTGTACGGGTGGATCCGGTTCAGCCTGATGTTCCTCCGTGAGGAACGAACCGTATGGCTCGACTTCACCCTCTCGCAGATCTTCTCGGGGCTGATGGGCATCCTTGGAACGGTGATGCTCATCGTGGTCCTTGTTCGTCCGGAGCAGAAGGACGCAGGGCGCACCCGCCGGAGCTGAACCGCGTTGGCGATGAAACGCGAGGTCGGGCTCCCCGGTGCGGTCGCCATGGGGCTCGGCTCGATCATCGGAACCGGGCTCTTCGTGTCCCTGGGGATCGCCGCCGGGGTAGCCGGATCGGGAATCCTTATCGCGCTGGCGCTGGCAGCCCTGCTTGCACTGGCCAACGGCCTCTCGTCCGCTCAGCTCGCGGCTGCGCACCCTGTCAGCGGGGGGACCTACGAGTATGGATACCGGGTGCTCTCGCCCTCGCTCGGTTTCGTGGCCGGGACGGCGTTCCTCCTGGCCAAGAGCGCTTCGGCTGCCACGGCGGCCCTCGGGCTCACCGGATACTTCCTTCTTCTGCTCGGCGCCCCGCCGAACCGCGTGACCCTCATCGGAGTCGCGGCCGGCGCCACCCTCCTGCTGACCCTTCTCGTCGCATCGGGAGTGCGTCGATCCAACCGTGCGAACATCGTCGTCGTGGCGGCCACTCTCTCCCTCTTCGGGCTCTTCCTGGCTCTCGGGATCCCGCAGGCCCTCGGGAGCGATCAACTTCCCCGCCTGGGCAGAGGGGGTCCGGGCTGGCTGGGAGGTGCGGACGGCTACGGGCTTCTCCACGCGGTTGCACTCCTCTTTGTGGCGTTCACCGGTTACGGTCGCATCGCCACCCTCGGTGAGGAGGTCCGATCCCCCGCTGTCACCATCCCGAGGGCCATCTGGATCACTCTGGTCACGGTGACCCTCCTCTATCTCGGAGTTGCATTCGTGGCCCTCGGCACCCTCGGCGCCGAGGAATTCGCCAGGGCCACAGTGGAAACCGCAGCACCTCTCCAGGAGGTCGCTCGCGCACTCGGGGTGAGATCGCTCCCTGCGCTCATGGGGATCGCCGCGGTCACGGCCATGCTGGGCGTTCTCCTGAACCTCCTGCTCGGGCTTTCGCGCGTAGCTCTGGCCATGGCTCGGCGGAGTGATTTGCCCGGACGGTTCGCGGCCGTGGACGCGAACACCGGCAGCCCCACCGCCGCCGTCTTCCTCGTGGGCGCGGTGATCTTCCTCCTGGTTCTCCTCGGCGACGTGCGCACGACCTGGTCCTTCGCGGCATTCACGGTTCTCATCTATTACGGCATCACGAACCTCGCCGCTCTGCGGCTGCCAGTCCCGAATCGCCGCTATCCCCGCTGGGTCGCCGTGGTCGGCCTGCTCGGGTGCGTTCTTCTCGCCTTTCAGGTAGAACCGGAAGTCTGGGCATCGGGTACCGGGTTCCTTCTGGGGGCTCTGGCGCTGCGGGCGGTCGTGCACCCCTGACGCAGGATGCGGAACCGGGTAGATTTCCCGGTCGCTGGCAGCCTTGCCGCTGCCCCTCTGCCTGGGGAAGCCCGCGTCAGCCAGGCAGCTACCAGCTCGTTTCCCCGCATCGCCGGACCTGTATACGATGAGTGGCCCCCAGTACATATTCGTGATGAAGGACCTGAGGAAGGTCGTTCCCCCGCGGCAGGAGATTCTGAAAGGGATCTGGCTCTCCTTCTACCCCGGCGCGAAGATCGGCGTGGTCGGTCCGAACGGCTCGGGAAAGAGCACGCTCCTCAGGATCATGGCCGGGGTCGACACCGACTTTCAGGGAGAGGCCTGGCCCGCCAGGGGCACCCGGGTGGGATACCTCCCGCAGGAACCGGAACTCGACCCGGCGCTGGATGTCAGGGGGAATGTTGAACTCGGCGTGAAGCCGACTCGGGACCTGCTCAAGCGCTTCGAGGCGGTCAACCTTCGCTTCGCCGAGGTCTCCGGGGACGAGGAGATGAATGCTCTCATCGATGAGCAGGCGAAGCTCCAGGATCGCATCGAGGCCGCTGGAGCGTGGGAGCTGGATCGGAAGATCGAGATCGCGATGGACGCCCTCCGGCTTCCCCCACCGGACGCGGATGTCACGACCCTTTCGGGAGGCGAAAAGCGGCGGGTCGCGCTCTGCCGGGTCCTCCTCGAGGAACCGGATCTCCTCCTTCTGGATGAGCCGACGAACCACCTCGACGCCGAGTCCGTGGCATGGCTCGAACGGTACCTCGCCGACTTCAAGGGGACGATCGTCGCGATCACACACGACCGGTATTTCCTGGACAACGTCGCTCAGTGGATCCTCGAACTGGACCGCGGAGAGGGCTTTCCATACGAGGGGAACTACTCGTCCTGGCTCGAACAGAAACAGGCCCGGCTGGTCCTTGAGGAGAAGGAAGCGTCAACCCGCAGCAGGACCCTCGAGCGTGAACTCGAGTGGATCCGGATGTCGCCCCGAGCACGGCAGGCGAAGGGAAAGGCGCGCATCACAGCCTACGAGGAGCTGCTTTCGCAGGGAGGGAGGGAGCAGCTTCGGACCGCGGAAATCCTCATCCCGAAGCCTCCCCGGCTGGGCGAGGAGGTGGTGCACTTCGAAGGGGTTTCCAAAGGGTACGGTGACGTCCTCCTCATGGAAGACGTCTCGTTCCGACTTCCTCGTGGCGGCATCGTGGGCGTGATCGGACCCAATGGGGCGGGCAAGACGACGCTGTTCCGGATGATGACAGGCGAGGAAAACCCCGACTCCGGCACGGTTTCCGTCGGTTCCACTGTGCAGATCTCGCATGTGGATCAGTCCCGCGCGGCGCTCGACCCCGGGAAATCGGCATGGGAAGAGGTGTCGGGGGGGCAGGACACCCTCGATTTCGGGTGGCGCGAGGTCAATTCGCGTGCTTACCTGTCCTGGTTCAACTTCAGAGGTGCCGAGCAGCAGAGGAAGGTGGGGGTGCTTTCCGGAGGTGAACGCAATCGCCTCCACCTCGCGAAGCTCCTGAAGTCAGGTGGAAACGTCCTCCTCCTGGACGAGCCGACCAACGATCTCGACGTGGACACCCTCCGCGCCCTGGAGGAGGCTCTCCTCGCCTTCCCCGGGTGTGTAGTCGTGATTTCGCACGATCGATGGTTTCTGGATCGTATCGCGACCCACATGCTGGCCTTCGAAGGCAACTCACAGGTGGTCTGGTACGAAGGAAACTATCAGGAATACGAGGAAGATCGCCGGCGTCGACTGGGAGTGGATGCCCAGCAGCCACACCGAATCCGGTACAAGAAACTCATGCACTGAACCGGTCGCTCAGATGCGGAACCGCTCCCGCCAGGGAGGCGGACGTCGAGCCAGCGGCTCTCCCGTCTCGACCCGGTCCAGGATCCCCTCCATCGCCATGAGCACCCGTCCGGCTTCCTTGAGGAACTGGTCGCGGGCGATTCGCCCGCCCCCCCATCCACCGGCCAGAACCGCCGGGGCGGCGAGAAGCGGAGCCCCCAGAGCGAATCCGACCCCGAGCCCCACGGCCCCGATCACCGCCGGCCCCGCGAGAAGCCCGGTCCAGAGGTGCTCGCCCCGGACATTTCGCAGGTCCGCTGTCATCGTCACGAGCGAAAACCCATCCTCGAGTGCGGTGATCGCGAGCTCGACGGACGCAGCCTTGGCCAGGTGATAGCTTCGCCCGCCCAGTTGAAACGCTCGCTGGACCCCGGCCATCACCCCGCCCGCAGGTTCCCAGAACGACCGCCCCGCGCGCCGACGAATTGCAGTCAGCGCTTCGCCTTCGCGGAAGTGTTCATCCAGCGCCTCCTCCACCTCGGGAGGGGAGCGCGGGACCGCACGGGATGCCTGAACGAATCCGCTTCCCCCGAGCGATCGGAAGAGGCCGGCATCCGGGGGAGCATCCGGAACCAGCGATTCGGCCCGGAACTCCCCGAGCGCCCGACGCATGTGTCTGGGTTCGATACCCACCTCACGACCGATCCGGACCGCCTCGGCCTCATCCACCCCATCCCCGACTTCCCGATCACCGTGCGCGAACTGAAGCTCGACCGCGCGCCGGATGACTTTGTCCAGATCTCCCGACGAGAGCGTAGACGGCGGCCCGGATTCGGGTCCGCGGCGTGCAGGGAGGTCAGCGCCCACTTCCCTCATCGGCGTAGATCGCGGTGAAGGGTGAACCGCCAGCGAGGTAGTGGCCCCGATACATCCCCGGTGAGTTCATCGTCATCGCGATATTTCCCAGACGATCGATTGCCACGACTCCCCCCTCCCCACCCTGTTCCAGAAGTCGCACCATCACGATCGCTTCGGCCGCCGCCTCGACGGTTTCTCCCAGATACTCCATCCGCGCGCAGATCTCGCGCGCCACCACGTTCCGAATGAAATACTCGCCGTGGCCGGTTGCCGAGACCGCGCAGGAGGTGTTGCTCGCATAGGTGCCAGCCCCGATGACCGGAACGTCGCCCACGCGCCCGAATCGCTTGTTCGTCATCCCCCCGGTCGAGGTGGCGGCAGCGAGATTCCCGCTCCGATCCCTCGCCACGGCACCCACGGTGCCGATCATCCGGTTCTCACCCAGATCGAAGCCCACCGTCGTCTGCTCCCGCTCCCGAGCGCGCATCAACGCTTGCCACCGCATCTCTGTATGGAACCAGGAAGGGTCCACTTCTTCCACGCCATGCTCGCGGGCAAAGGCCTCCGCACCGCTCCCCACCATCATCACGTGGGGAGATTCATCCATGACGAGTCGCGCGAGGGCGATCGGATTTCGGATCGCGCGCACCCCCGCCACGGCACCGGCGTTCAGATCGGATCCATTCATCACCGCCGCGTCGAGCTCATTCGTCCCCTCGCTGGTGAACACCGCTCCCCTGCCAGCGTTGAAAAGGGAATCGTCTTCCAGAACCATCACCGCAGCGACTACTGCGTCCATGGCGCTCCCGCCACCGTCGAGAATCCGGTAACCTTCCTCGAGCGCCGCTGTGAGTGACAGGTGATAGGCCGCCTCGAGCTCGTCCGTCATGCTGCTTCTGACGATAGTGCCGGCCCCGCCGTGGATCACGATCCCGAACTCGGCACCTTCACCGAGACCCGTCTCGGGGTCGTCGGTCATCTCGTTCGATTCCGGGGTGCACGCTCCCGATACCAGGAGGGCGACGATCAGCCCACATGCTCTCCATCGGCCAGCGCTCTGACGTCTCTCGCTCATTTACCACCTCGTTGTGTATTCCGGCTCACTCCCAGCCATTCATGGTGACGTTCGCCTCCGGGGCCTGTCAACTCGGAGCGGGCACGCTCCGAGGTCAAGCAGAAGCCTTCACGGAAAGTGTCCCCTCGAACGTCCACAATCTGCAAGCACACTTGTGGAGTGCGAACCTCGGACCGACCTTCGTGTATGAAACTGGACAATTCGCCGCTTCCACGCCCCCGAGGGCCCCGTTCGGGGAGGGTCGCGGACTCTCAGCAGGAGTGTTCCATGAAGGAGAAATCCGTGGTCTGCCGAACTCGCCTCACCTCTCTCGTGTCATTGGTCGCGGTCTTCGTACTCACGGCTTCAGGGTGCGACATACTGGGTCCTCGCACTCCTCCTGATCAGATGCGGATCGAGGTTGAAGGGTCGAGTCCGGAGCCGCTGAGGCTGATCACGTCGCGCCGATTCTTCATCGACGGAGACAGGGTCGGCGTGGACGGGGGTGTTGTCTACCTCACCGCCGATACGACCATGATCAGTCTCCCCCGGGATGAGACCTACAACCTGCAGCCGGACAACCGGCTCGCGGTCCGGGTCGAACGTCCCGAACAGGGCCAGGTAGCACTCACCCTGCGCGTGTTCATCGACAATGACAAGGTCTTCGATGTTACGGAGACGCGTGAGGGGTCATTCCTGCAGTACTACTTCACGTGGAACTGACCGCGCTCAACGCCGTCTGAATCCGGATCGGGACCTTCCGGAGCGGGTCCGCGCCCCGGGGTTTCCCCCGCCGCTCGGACCCGCTTCCGGTCAGGAAAGAAACGCCGTCACTGCAGCCAGCCATTCTTCGGGAGCCTCGAGGTGTACGGCATGCCCGGCCCCGGGAACCGATACACTCCGAGCATGGGGGAGTTGGCGGATCATGGCATGCGCGACGGCCTCGAACTTCGAGTCCAGCGCTCCGGTCAGCAGAAGGGTGGGAAGGTCCATCCGCCCCAGATCTTCCCATAGCGACGGCTGCGCACCCGTTCCAAACTCCCGCAACGCGGCCGCCAGGCCCTCGGGGCTGTTCTGGATGCGATTCGCCCGCGCTTCTTCTCGAAGGCGCAGGGGAAGTGCAGCCTGGGTGTCGAACAGAGGCAGGGACATCCAGGTGTCCACGAAGGGCTCCACCCCTTCGGACTCGATGCACTGCGCCCTCAGCTCGTCTTCGTGCTGACGAGCTCTCCGGGAAGCGAGGTCTTCAAGGCCAGGGGATGCGCTCTCGAGGACCAGCCGGCGCACCCGCTCGGGGAAGGTGGCCGCCAAACCCAGCGCGATCCTTCCACCCATGGAATAGCCCACCAGATCCGCGTGAGCGGCATCTGCAGCTTCCATGGTTCTGTCGAGCCCGTCGAGGAGGCGCTCCCACGGGGAACGGACGGGAGGAAGCCCGGACAGAACGGGTGTGGCTCCGTGCCCGGGGAGATCCACCGCAATGACCCGGCGTGCTCGAGCCAACCCTTCGGTGATCCGGCCGCCCCAGGTCAGGGACGATCCGGTGAAGCCGTGAAGCAGGACGATCGGGGGATTCCCCCGTCCCCGTTCGCGAAAGGCGAAGGCTTCCGGTTCAGCGCCGAGCGACAATCAGTAGGAAGTGCGTCTGAACACCACGGGCCCGTCAAGGGACAGGCCCGAAATCGCGCCTTCCAGCCTGAGCGCATCGGTGAACTTGCCCTCGAAGGTGCGCGGCCCGCCCTGGAATCCCAGCAGGGTGAACCGGATCACTCCACCCGAATTCGATCCGTCCGTGATGGACGACGAGGTGCCGGCAGGTCCGGACCAGCTTCCCGTGAAGGTGCTGCCCGACTCGGGACCCACGAACAGAAGCACGCCGGCCAGCGCCCCGACGGAGTTCCATCGCCCGGTGACTGGCACGGATTCGAGGTCGGTAGAGGAGTCACACCCGGTCGCTGAAAAAAGGAGCACGAGAGCGACTACAGGGAGAAAGCGAGAAAGTCTCATGGTCATCCATCCTTCTGGATGAAACGGATCCGGCGAGGAGAACCCTTGCCGAAAGATTCACCTTAATAGTAAGCGAAAAATGGAGACTATGTCCACGGGGAAGCCGCGGCCATCGCACCGTGTCCGAGCGCACCCACACCGAACAGGACCACGCCCAGAGCGATAAGTTCATCCACTCGGACTCCGCCCGCGTCGGCGGCAAACGAGGCGAGGAGAGTGCCGAGAATTGCCAGCGCGGCGCCGTATCGGACGGCTCGATACGGGATCCCTCCCTCCAGAGGCGTGAGCATGAGGGAAAGAGGAGCGAGCACCGCACCGGCCGCCGCGAAGAGCACCGGAGACGGCTGCTCCGGTCTGAGAAGTTCCCCCAGTATCGCGCCCGTCACGGCGCCCAGAGACGCCTCCACCAGAAGGCGGAGGGGGTGCCGCTCCAGGAACTCTGAAATCGAAGGGGTGGGTACCTCGGGTTCGGTCGCACCCGAGCCCGTGAGGGAGTCGTCTTCGGGGCTCTCGTCGCGAGCCGGCAGGTCATTCCGCATGTGTCATATCGTCCGGGGTGGGCTGGATGAGCGTATTCTTAGAGCTTTCCGATCATGGACGCTACTTCCTTTACACTGCTCGCGCAGACGGCCCCAGGGCTGGAACCTCTCGCAGCCGATGAATTGACGCGCCTGGGCGCGAAGGGCACAGTCGTTCAGGGTGGGGTTCGGTGGCAGGGGGGATGGCGATCCCTGATCGAAGTGAACCTCCATTCCCGGGTGGCCACCCGTGTGCTCGCTGAAGTGGCGAACTTCCCGGCGAGAGCGCTCGGAGAGCTCGAACGGAAGGCCGGCCTCGTCGACTGGGACGGAAGGCTGCCCCCGGGTCCCGTCTCACTACGGGTCTCGGCATCCCGGTCGCGCCTCTACCATGAGGGCGCAATCGAGGAGCGGCTCCGCACCGCTATCGGGAGGTCCCCCGCGTCTGAGTCCGAACCTTCATCCCTGCTCGTGGTTCGAGTGCACAGAGATCGGGTCACCGTCCGACTCGATGCCTCGGGGGAGCACCTTCACCGGCGTGGGTATCGCACCCATACCGGGGAAGCACCCATCCGGGAGAACCTCGCCGCGGGCGCCCTCCTGGCCGCGGGGTGGGACCCGGACTCGCCGTTGATGGATCCCTTCTGCGGCTCCGGCACCATCCCGATCGAGGCCGCACTCATCGCGCGACGGATTCCTCCGGGGCTCGCCTCCCCCGGACTCCAGCCGAGAGGGTGGGCCTTCGAGCGGTGGCCGGACTTCGATCCGGATCTTCTGGCGGGGCTCCTCGGCGAAGCGCGAACCCGGATCCTTCCCAGTGCACCCGCCCCGATTCTCGGCTCCGACCGGAATCCGGATGCCGTTGAGGCTGCGCGTTCGAACGCGGGGCGGGCTGGCGTTGACGAAGATGTCGCGTGGGCGGTAACAAGCCTCGGCTCGGCTCCCATTCCTTCGCGCCCGGGGTGGATCGTGACCAACCCGCCCTATGGTGGCCGACTCGGGGACCGCCGCGCCCTTCGCCCGCTCTACTCTGCGCTGGGGGGAAGAATGCGCCGGGAGTGGGCAGGGTGGGGGGTGGCCTTCCTCGCAGCGGACCCCGTCCTCGCCGCATCCACGGGAATCCCTCTGGAAGATCGGCTCCGCACCCGGAACGGCGGGTTGGAGATCCACCTTCACGTCAGCCCTCCTTCGCCGCCCCCATCCCCGCCGCCCGACCGGTAGACCAGGCCCAGACGAAGTTGTACCCTCCGATCGGTCCGAATGCATCGAGGAGCTCCCCGCAGAGGAAGAGCCCGGGGTGCAACCGACTCTCCAGCGTCCGCGGGTCCACTTCATCGAGACGTACCCCGCCCCCCGTGACCTCGGCCTTGCGGTACCCCTCGTCGCCGGTCCACGGAAGGGGGTAGGCTCCGAGGAGAGTACTGACTCGAACACGATCTTCCCTTCGGAGCCTGGCAAGAGGCGTGTCGGCGGCGATTCCCCCCTCCTCCAGCAGTCGGTCCGCCAGCCTCTGGGGAAGGGCGCGCCGCAGCAGGGGACCCAGTTCGCCGCTCGTCTCCCCCATCAGGCGCGCGTCCCACTCCTCCCGGGCGAGGTGGGTCCAGCGCACTTCGATCGGCTGATGGCGACCCTCGGATCTTGAGCGCACCGCAAGATGCGACAGGTTCAGGACGGTCGGGCCGCTGTATCCACGGTGAGTGAAGAGGAAGCCGCCTCGGTCCTGACTTCGCCCCCGCACCCCCGGGGCGGTCAGAGTCACCTCCAGAGAGACCCCTGCGAGCCCCGCGTGCACTGGAGGATCGGCGAGCAGTGGGGTGAGCGCCGGATAGAGAGGGGTGAGGGTATGTCCAAGCCGCTCGAGAATTCCGAGGCCGGTCCCGTCCGAGCCGGTCGCCGGAACCGAGAGCCCCCCCGAAGCGAGGATGACGGCCCGCGCCCTCAGGCGACCGCCGCCCTCGAGTGCGAGGGTCCAGGCCCCGCCCGGTGTTGAAGGGGGGACCAGCTCCTTGAGCGTCGTATCGAAGCGCACCTCCGTTCCCACTTCCCGCGCCCGGCGAAGCAGCGCGTCCCGGACATCCCGGGCCCGGTCCGACACCGGAAAGACCTTCCCGGTTTCCGCTTCCACCTTCAGGGGGATCCCGAGTTCCTGCTCGAAGAAGTACCGCTGCTCGCGAAGGGGCCATGCCAGCAGGAGCTTCCTGAGTGAGTTCGGAGAGGAGCCTGTCACGTAGTCCCGCGGCTCGAGCGCGGAGGGGAGTACGTTGCAGCGCCCGCCGCCGGAGATCAGGATCTTCCTGCCGCCATCGCGGGTTCGCTCAAGCAGGACGAGGGAGGAAGCGCGCTGCGCTCCTGCCGAGATCGCCGCCATGAGGCCCGCCGCGCCAGCTCCGACGATCACCAGCGGGAGAAGCTCGGCTCTGTCCGGGGAGGTGCGAGTCTCCCGGGAGAGGGTCATTCCAGGTCGCGCAGCAGGGCCTCGATGCGTCGTAGCCGGAGGGCGGCGTCTCCGAAGCCGAGGTTGCTTACGTAGACCTTTTCGACCCCGCGCTCCCTGAGTGCCCGAATCGTCCGAGCACAGACTTCATCCGGGGTCACCCCTGACTCGAATTCCGCCGTCACCTCCTTCGCCGGCACCGGAAGGAAGTCTGCCAGACGCTGAAGCGTTCGGGGGTTGGCGCTCCGGTAGTAGAAGACGCCGAACAGCCCTGGGACCTCCAGGCCTCGCCTGCTGGCACCCTCGAGGAAGGCGTCGACGTCAGCGAGGTCATGGTGCGATACGACCTGGGTGAGGAAGTAGTCCGCGCGGTCCTCCGCCTCTTCGAGGAAGTCGAGCTGCTCGGTGGGGTCGCGAAACGGGTTTACCCAGGCGCCGAGCGGGAGTGGACTTTCCGTTGCGCGAATCCGCTGACGCAGATCGCGCGATCGTGGGAGGCATCGGGGGAGACCGACGGAGGCGTCGCCCCCGGTCACCGTGATGGCCCCGAAGCCATGTGAAGCCGCACGCCTCGCGAAGAGAAGGCAGTACTCGAGCGGGTGCTTGCAGGTGAGGAAGGGCAGGACCCCCGAGAGATCCGTTTCTGCGCCGAGGTTCGCGGTCAAATGCTCAAGGCTCTCTTCCTCCCGTGCCCCGACCGCATCGTCAGTGAAGAGCACGAAGCGCCCGTCGCGGAGCAGGCGACGCATCGCATGATGAGCATCGATCCACGCCTCCATCGACGCCTCCCTCGCCATGGCCGCCGACGGGGGTCTGAGCTCCACGGCATGCACGGGGCCCGGTCTCCGGAGTGCCTCCAGGAAGGGAGGGCGCTCGGAAGCCGCAGTCGGCCGGGGGGTCACTGAGAGCTCCGGTCAGGACGCCGTGAGCGCACGCCTTCGACGACCTGGATCGCGAGATCGAGGCGACCGCGGGGCGCGGTCACATGAATCCCGTTCGCGAAGGAGCGGACCGCCTCCGCAACCTCGATCGCAATGCGGACCCCTTCCGCCTCAGCGGCATCGAGTCCTTCCCCTTCGGCCGCGCGCATCCGCTCGATGAGCTCGGCGGGGATCCGCACGCCCGGGACTTCGTTTGCGAGCACTTCCGCATCCTCGACGGACTCGAGCGGCCTCACCCCCACGATGATCGGACTCTGGTTCGAAGGGTGTCGGGCCCGGAAGCTCTGGAGTTCCTCCGGATCGAACAGCGGCTGGGTAACTGCGAAATCAGCACCCGCTTCGACCTTGAAGCGGAAGCGGCGATCTTCCAGCTCCCTGTCGGAAGCCCCCGTGTTCACCGCTACGCCAATCACGAAACGGGTCGGCGGGGTGATGCGGCGCCCTCCCGGCTCCTCTCCGAGGTTCAGGTGATGCACCACATTCGTGAGCCCGATCGAGTCGATATCGAAGACCGACGTGCGGTCCGGATACGGACCCGTCGGGGGAGGATCCCCCGTCACCAGGAGAAGATTCCGGGTTCCGGAGGCGGCCGCGCCCATGAGGTCGGATATCATTCCGATCATGTTCCGATCGCGGCAGGCGTAGTGGGCGATCACCTCCACACCGGGTACCCCGGCGAGGAGGACCGCGGCAGGAAGCGCTCCCATCCGGGTGAGGCCCCGGGGAGCATCCGGAATCGTGGCCACCTCCACGCCCGCCGCGCGAAGTCGACGTGCACCGTCGAGGAGTTCCTCGGTGTTCCAGCCCCGGGGAGGGACGAGCTCCACGGACACGACAAAGGCGCCTTCGGCGAGCGCACGCCCGAAGTCGGAGCGAACCTGGAGAGCCACGGGGAGGGTGTCCGGCAGCGAGGAGTCGTCGTCCCCTCGAGCTTCCATCCCCCGATGCGGGGACTGGGCCTGGCCCGCCCCCCTCGCCCTGCGGAGTTCCCGGTCCTCCTCGGGGAGCACCTCCACGATACGACGAATGTGCTCGGGAGTCGTGCCGCAGCATCCTCCCACGAAGCGCACCCCTGCCTCGATCATGCGGCGTGCGTAGCGGGCCATGTACTCCGGGCTGGCGAGGTACATCTTCCGGTCGCCCACGGTGCGTGGCAGCCCCGCGTTGGGCTGCGCAACCAGGGGGAGCGATGACACTTCGCTCGCCCGCTCGATCGCATCGAGGATCTCGGCAGGGCCCACCGAGCAGTTGAACCCTGCCGCGTCTGCACCCCAGGACTCGAGCGAGGTCACGATCGACTCCACCTCGGCGCCGTGGGCCGTGCGACCCCCTTCCCCAACGCTCACGAGGGCGATCACGGGAAGGTCGCAGACGTCGCGGGCCGCGAGCAGGGCCTGCTGAAGTTCAGCCGGATCCTGGAAGGTTTCCAGCATGATTCCATCCACGCCTCCTTCCACGAGCCCTCGGAGCTGCCGCCGAAAGAAGGCTCGCGCCTCGTGTGCCGATGTGGGCCCCCAGGGCTCGATGCGGATGCCGAGGGGGCCGACCGCTCCCAGCACGCGCGCCCTTCCTCCCGCGGCCCGGACAGCCAGCGCCGCGGCGGACCGGTTGAGCGCCTCGGTCCGTTCATCCAGTCCGAACCCCGACAGCTTGATCGGATTGGCCCCGAAGGTGTTGGTTTCGATGAGTTCGGCACCCGCGTCGATGTACTCTCGATGGATGGACTCCACGAGGTCAGGGTGCGTTTCGCTCAGTTCGTCGTAGCAGACGTTCAGGAAAATGCCCCGCTCGTAGAGCAGCGTACCCATGGCGCCGTCCAGGAGGTGGACTCGACCATCGGTGAGCATCTCCCGCACGGTGGGGAGCTGGCCGGGGTGCGCCTTGTTCGGAGACATCTTCAGCGAACCCCTGCGGATTCCGAAGCGGGAGCCGCCGGCTCATACCCGAGGTTCGGTCGGAGCCACCGTTCAATCTCGGCTACCGGGACCCCCTTGCGTTCCGCATACGCCTCCACCTGATCCTTCCCGATACGCCCTACCCCGAAGTAATACGCCTCCGGATGCGACAGGTACCAGCCGCTCACCGAAGCGGTGGGAAACATGGCGTAGCTTTCCGTGAGCGAGATTCCCACATTCTTTTCCACATCACAAATCCGAAACAGAGTTCGCTTTTCGGTATGGTCCGGACAGGCCGGATATCCCGGTGCGGGCCGGATTCCCACATAACTCTCTGCGATGAGCGCCTCCGGTGTGGGTGACTCCCCCTGTGCATACCCCCAGAACTCGCGGCGCACCCGAAGGTGGAGGAACTCGGCGAAGGCCTCGGCCAGTCGGTCGCCCAGCGACTGGATCAGGATGGCACGGTAGTCATCGTGCCGACCCCGCGCCTTCTCGGCGAGCGCCTCCAGTCCATGGCCCGCGGTCACGGCGAACGCTCCCAGCCAGTCGTCTTTCCCGGACGTCGCAGGCGCCACGAAGTCTGACAGCGCTACGTTCGCCTTCCCCCCGCTCCCCTTCCTGAACTGCTGTCGGAGGCCGTGAAGTCGGGCGAGGGGACGGCTGCGGCCCGCATCCTCGAAGAGATGGATGTCGTCGCCCGCCTGCCGGGCCGGGAAGATCCCGAGTACCCCCTGCGCCCGGAGGAGCTTCCCCCGCTCGATTTCGTCGAGGATCGCCTCGGCGTCGATGAGAAGCCTGGAAGCAGTTTCCCCGACCTGCGGGTCACTCAGAATGTCAGGGTACTTCCCCTTCAGCTCCCAGGCCTGGAAGAAGGGGGTCCAGTCGATGAATCCACGGAGCTCGCCCAGAGGCTGATCGTCCAGCACGTGCACCCCGGGAGATCGCGGCGTGGGAGGGGTATAGCTCTCCCAGTCGATCGCATGAGCGTTCCCCCTGGCCTCAGCCAGCGAAAGGAGCGGAGTGCGTTCCCCTCGGCTCGCGAACCGTTCCCGCACGACCTCGTATTCGGCGCGCGTCTCGGCCATGAGGACCGGGCGGTCTGTCGGACTGAGAAGCCGACTCACGACCCCGACCGCACGGGAAGCGTCGTCGACATGGATCACGGGACCGTGATAGCGCTCCTCGATCTTCACCGCAGTATGGATCTTTGACGTGGTGGCGCCACCGATCAGCAGCGGAAGATCGAACCCTTCCCGCTCCATTTCCGCCGCAACGTGGACCATCTCATCGAGCGATGGCGTGATCAGCCCCGAAAGGCCGATCACGTCGGCCTCCTCTGCGCGGGCCGAGGCCAGAATCCGATCGGAAGGGACCATCACGCCGAGATCCACCACCCGATATCCGTTACACTGAAGGACAACCCCGACGATGTTCTTTCCGATGTCGTGCACATCCCCCTTCACGGTGGCGAGAACCACGGTCCCCTTTCCGGAAGCCGACACGGCTTCCCGCCCCGCCGCCAGATCGGCAGCGGTCTCGGCCTCGATATACGGAATCAGGACCGCCACCGCGCGCTTCATCACACGGGCGCTCTTGACCACCTGGGGAAGGAACATCTTCCCGTCGCCGAAGAGGTCGCCTACCCGGTTCATGCCATCCATGAGGGGACCCTCGATGACCCGGATCGCCCGCTCCGCCCCGACCCGCGCCTCTTCCACATCCGCCTCCACGAACTCGTCGATTCCGTGAACGAGGGCGTGGACAAGGCGCTCATGGGCATTGCCCTCCCGCCACTCGAGAGTCGCGGTCCGACGCGACTCGGTGCCCTGTTTCGCCTCGGCGAGCGCCGTAAAGCGATCCGTAGCATCCGGTCGGCGGTGAAAGAGGAGGTCTTCGCAGGCCTCGAGCAGATCAGGGGGAATTTCATCGTGGACCGGGAGCGCTCCGGCATTCACGATCCCCATGTCCAGCCCAGCCTTGATCGCGTGGTAGAGGAAGACCACGTGGAGGGCCTCCCGCACCTCGGGACTCCCGCGGAACGAGAAGGAGAGGTTCGAGACTCCCCCTGACGTGAGTGCGTGCGGCAGGCTCGACTTGATCTCACGCACCGCCTCGAGGAAGGCGATCCCGTAGCCATCGTGCTCGGCGATCCCCGTCCCGATCGCAAACACGTTGGGGTCGAAGATGATGTCCTGCGGCGGAAAACCCACTTCCTCGGTGAGGATCCGGTAGGCCCGTCCGCAGATTTCGACTTTGCGGGCGGCGGTGTCCGCCTGCCCTTCCTCGTCGAAAGCCATCACCACGACGGCAGCGCCGTAGCGCTGCACCGTCTGAGCCCGGGTCCGGAACTCGGCCTCTCCGTCCTTGAGCGAGATGGAGTTCACCACCCCCTTCCCCTGGATACATTTGAGCCCCTCCTCGAGCACCTCCCAGCGGGAGGAATCGAGCATGACCGGGATGCGCGAGATCTCGGGTTCCGCCGCAAGGAGGTTGAGGAATCGCCGCATGGCCGCCTTCGAATCCAGCAGCCCCTCATCCATGTTCACGTCGAGGATCTGGGCGCCCCCCTGAACCTGACTGAGGGCGACCTCCAGTGCCTCTTCGTACGACCCATCCTCGATCAGACGCCTGAAACGTCTGGAACCGGTCACATTGGTGCGCTCCCCGACGTTCACGAAGAGCGACTCCGGACCGATGTTCAACGGCTCCAACCCCGCAAGTCGGCATCGGACTTGAAGTTTCGCCGGAGTACGCGGAGCGAGCCCCCTCACTGCGGCCGCGATTTCCCGGATGTGCTCCGGGCCCGTCCCACAGCATCCGCCTGCGATGTTCAGCCACCCGGACCGGGCGAAATCACCCATGAGCTCGCCCATCTCCGCCGGACCCAGATCATACCCCCCGAGTTCGTTGGGGAGTCCGGCGTTTGGATGGCACGAGGTGCGGAACTCCGCGAGCCCCGACAACTCCTCGACGTAGGGCCTGAGCTGTCGCGGGCCGAGAGCACAGTTGAGGCCGATGCTGAAGGGCCTCGCATGCCGGACCGAGTTCAGAAAGCCTTCGAGTGTCTGCCCCGACAGGGTGCGTCCGGAGGCGTCGGTGAGGGTCCCCGAGATGAGGATCGGTCGCTCGAAAGCCAGTTCATCGAAGACCTCTCTCAAGGCGAACAGGGCCGCCTTTGCGTTGAGGGTGTCGAAAATGGTTTCGACCATGAAGAGGTCCACCCCGCCCTCGGCGAGCCCGCGCGCCTGTTCGGCATACGCGGTGCGCAGGTCGTCGAACCCGACGTTCCGGAATCCCGGGTCCTCGACCCTGGGCGAAAGGGATGCCGTCTGGTTCGTTGGACCGAGCACCCCGCACACGAAGCGCGGTCGGCTCGGATCGGCCTCCTCGGCCGCTCTGGCAGCACGACCGGCCACCTCGGCCGCACTCCGGTTCAACTCCCGGACGATATGCGGCAAGCCATAGTCCGACTGAGAGATGGATGTTGAGGAGAAGGTGTTGGTCTCGACGATATCGGCGCCGGCGTCGAAGTAGGCCCGGTGTATCGACTCGATGAGATCGGGCCGGGTCATCGACAGGAGATCGTGGTTCCCCTTGAGCGGCGACGAATGGTCGGCGAAATGCAGCCCACGGTAGTCGTCCTCGGTGAGGCCTCGTCCCTGAAGCATCGTGCCCATGGCTCCGTCCAGGACGAGAATCCGCTCGGCGGCTGCGGCTTCGAAGAGCCCGGTGCGTCCGGTATCGCGGTCGTGTGCTCTATTCATCGTTCAATGCCTCCTCCAGGAGGCGGCTCCCCGGGCGCATATCCCCCTGAGGGGGCGGGTGGGCGGCGGCGCGAGGGGGACGAAAAAACCCCGTCGCGAGAAGCACGCCGGGGGATGGCCTTTTAGCGGTTCGGTTTCCCGGGTCGCAATACGCCGCAAATCACCCCGAGCTCGCAAGCTCGAGGGTTAAACGTAAGAACGAATGGTAAGGAATGCCAGAGGGGTGGCTCCCGGAACCGCTGTCCGCGGGCCGAGGCGGAGGCTCAGAGGGACGGCGCTATGCGCCTGTCAGGATGCCCACGAAGATGGCTGCCAGAAAGCCAGCCGCGGTCATGACGGCCACCGCCACGCCTCCCCCGCCTTCGAAGGCCTCCGGGAGCATCGTCTGTGCGATCATGGCGAGTATCGCGCCGGCGGCCATCCCTTCCACCGCAGCGAAACCCGCCGGTCCGGCCTGGGCGAGAAGAAGGTTGCCGAGAGCCGCGCACACCCCCGAGAGAAGCACAAGGGACGCCCACATCCAGAAGATCACGGCCCCTGGCATCCGCTGCCGGCGAAGAGTCGATGCCGAAGCCATCGCCTCCGGAAGGTTGGAGATGAACACGCCTCCGACGAGCGGCATGCTCACGGCCGCCCCGAGTGTGCTCGCACCGATCACGACAGACTCCCCCACCCCATCGAGAGCGGACCCGAGCCAGATGGCGAACCCCGCCTGCCCGCGAGCTCGCGCCTGATGGATCACGTCCTGAACGTCGAGGTTCGTGGGCTGGAGGGCCTCTCGGTCGAGAGTGTGCATGGCCCGGGCGCGCCATTCCTCCGCCGTGATGAGGGCTTCGGTGCGAGCCCTCCGCTCCACCATCAACTCGTTGACCGCACTTCGCAGCAGCTCGGACCCCTCGATCATCCGATCGAAGTCGTCCTTGTGGATCTTCCAGAGAGTCACCGGCTCAACAGCAATCGCGGAGGCCATCCGGGTTTTCTCGGTAAGCAGCGCCATCTCGCCGAAAGTCTGCCCGGACGACAGGTGCGCGAGGGTCTGGGTAGCGCCCCGATCCGTTCTCATGATCGCGACCTTCCCCTCGTCCACGATGTAGAGTGCATCCCCCGGATCACCCTGGTCGAAGACGATGTCCCCGGCGTGCAGGTGCACATGCGACACGAACGAAACGATCCCCTGCACTTCCTCGGGCGGCAGCGATCGGAGGATATCCACCCGGCTCAGTTCGCGGATCGTGTCTTCGACGAGCCGCCGCTTCACGCCGCGCGCGTACTCGCCGAGCGTGGCAGCCTTTCTCAGGAACGCACCCTTCACATTCAGGACGTGGTTGAGCCATACGAATAGCAGGCAGCCCCCTGAAAAACCGAGGGCCAGTGGAAGAAACCCGGCCTTCTCCAACGCCGGCAGCACCAGTTCGAAGCTCATGGCAGCGAGAAGGGCCCCGGCTCCGAACGCCATCACTGCAGCCGTGAGCCAGACCGAGGGACGCAGCCAGACCCCGATCATGGCCCCGATCGGGAGGGACATGGCGCTCAGGGCCCCGAACACGAATGCCTGCGTCCACGAACTTGCGAGCATCAGTTGAGCACCGCCGAGGTGAAAAGGGTTGGGGGGGGAAGGCGCCAGAAGGTACCGAAATCATCCCTTCCTTCGCAAACCTGACCGACAAGGCTCACCCCTCTGTCGTTCATGGGGATTGCGGGCCGATGCAAAGGGGCAGCCGCGTGACCGCGGCTGCCCCATCCAGCGCCCTCTGATGTGTCGGAACGACCTGGCTATCCGCCGTTCGGCCCTTCGATCCGCACCCGCATCACCCTCTGAACTTCGAGTTCGTCCTGATGAATCCCGTATACCAGATTCCCTATCACTCGCCGCGGTACGAAGCCCGTCGGCATCGTGAGGGGCCCGAGGTAGCGACCGTCCCGATCGAAGATGTCCCAATTCTCGCTGCCGAGTTGCATCGACTGTAGCTCGGCCGCGCTGGAGACATCCATCGCCTTCGACGGGTCGACCCGCTGCACCCAGATCGTTCCGTCCATCCCGCCAAGAACGGCGGACAAGGCAGGCCAGTTTTCCTCGAACTCCACGTTCTGCATCATCGCGTTGGCAGCGGCTTCCGGCATCCCAGCGTCTTCCCAGGCGCCGCGCATGGCGCTCCGGAAAGAGCTTCTTTCAGATTCAGTTACGGGACGTCGAGTGAACTCCCGACGCATCACCGTGGAGACCGCGTGATCTGCCCCCCAGACGTTCATGGAGTATTCCGAATTGAAACCGGTCACGAGTTGCCCGTCGGATGTGACCGTCCAGACCGTTTCGGGAGCGAAGAGGCGGATCCGCGGCAAGCCGTTCTCGCCCATCTCGAAGGTCTGCCCGGCTGCGAGGATCGCGAGCGTATCCGCCACCGTTCCATCCGGTGCCAGCGCGAGGATCATGTCGCGCGGTCCGCCTTCAACTGCAGGCAACCCAGGGAGGGACATCCGGCGAAGCTGCTTGTGCACCACCCGATTCCCCGACACGCTCCAGAAGAAGGGAATCCCCTCGGCGAAGTCGAGCGACTGGGATTCCAGCGGGTCGCCGTCCGGAGTGAAGCGGGCGAGCCTGAAGTTCCCCATGTCAGGCACCATGAGGTTTCCGTCCGAAGTGATGAAGAGCCCCATCGCACCACCCTGGGGGCCCATCGCGCCGAGTTCCCCGGGCCCACCTCCGGCACTTCCAAATGCGTGAACAAGTTCCCCGTCGGGGCTGAAAACCCTGACCCGCGCGGCCTGGGCGTCCAGCACGTAGATGCGCCCATCGTCGTCCACATCGAGGCCGGTTACAAGGCCGAACTGGAGCTCCGGGTCGCCCGACTCGACTCCGATCCGGACCTCCTCCTCTGCCGTCCACCGGGTCTCGTCGGTCCAGATTCCGCTCCCGGGGTTGGTCACGATCGACACCCCGGCGCTGTCCTGGACCGTTCCTCTCCACTCGGTTCCGCCATCGGACTCGCCGCAGGCGCCCACTGCAAACGCCAGAATCATCACTCCGCCGAGACGCCTGACTTCCGGTCCTTTCCATCTCTCGTGTGTAAACATGCCCTCTCCTCGTCCGGTTCCGTCCGTCCTGGTTGAATCAGGTGCGGCTCGCACCCGGGCTACGGAATGGGCTCTCCCCTTCTTCACTCGGGAGGCACGGACGCGCTGGCTCTTCAGCGAGGAAATCACGACATTGCATCAGGACGGGTCGGACTCCAGAGCGCCCGGTTTCCTCTTACCCCACTCAGCTCCATGTTCACGATCGAGCACCTCTTCATTTCAGAGGGACACAACTTCTTCGGCCATCACGGGAACCCCCCGGGAGAGCATCCGGTGGTTCGCGTCCCGCAGATTCGCTGTCTGGCCGGTCGCGGGGTGGAGGGGGATCGCTTTCTGGATTACAGGAAGGACTACCAGGGACAGATCACCTTCTTTTCGATGGAGGTGTTCGAAGAGCTGGAACGAACCTTCGGAGTGGTGAACAAGGAGCCCGGGGTCGTACGGCGGAATGTTTTCACACGTGGCATCGACCTGAATGACCTCGTGGGGCGGGAATTCGAGGTGCAGGGAGTGCGCTTCGCCGGGCACTCGGAGTGCTCGCCCTGCTACTGGATGGACCGGGCTTTCGCGCCGGGGGCGGAGGAAGCGCTGAAGGGCCGCGGAGGGCTCCGCGCCCGGATCCTGACGGACGGCGTACTGAGGGCGGACGCCGGGGCCCCATGAGCCGGGAGGCAGGCCCGTGTCGCTGAACGCCCGGGACGTGTCGGGACTCGTCCTCGCGGGAGGCGACGGCACCCGGATGGGGGAAGACAAGGCGCTGGTGGAGTGGGGGGACGAGCCGCTCTTCAGGCGCCAGCTTTCGCTTCTCACCGCCATCGGGATCGGCGCGGTGGGCATATCCAGAGCGGGCACCCAGCCGGCTCTCGACGCAGGGGTGCCGACAGTACTGGACGCTCTCCCGGGGAAAGGCCCTCTCTCGGGGATCGTGTCCGGACTCGGCTGGGCATCGCATCCCGGAGAGAATGGGCGGCCCCTCCTCGTGCTTGCGGTGGACATGCCACTCGTGGAACGGGACTTCCTCAGGCGACTCCTGGCACATGCGGAACCGGCGCGCGGCGTCGCCTTCAGAGTGAACGGACGATGGGAACCGCTCTGCGCGATCTATCCCCCGGCAGCGCTCACCCGGGCACAGCGTCTTCTCGAGGAGGGCCCGAGCTCACCTACCGGGCTGGTCGAAGAGCTGGCTTCGCAAGGGATGCTCACCTCCCTCGACCTGGATGCGGACGAGGGACGGGTTCTGAAGAGCTGGAACGTGCGGGGAGAGCCGCCGGGGGAGTAAGGGTTGTCGCTCAGTAGCCCCAGGGTCGCGGCGGCGCGGCCACCGGGGCGGACAGGTCGAACTCGATCCGGATGGAATGTCCGAAGCGGGGCCAGTGGACCCCGTACTGCAGGGTGTTTTCGTTCACGAAGTCGAAGAACCAGAAGTTGTCGGCCCGATCCGGGAGGATCCCTGCGGTGTGAGCGTCCGCAGGGAATATCTGGCGGGTCGCGAGACCCGGAACCGGTGCGTCGCCTCCGTACTGCGTGATCACGTCTTCGGTGCCGTCTTCATGACGGTGATCGTGCTTGAGGCGGATCGTCCCTCCGGTGCGCGTCAGGATCCAGTTCCTCGACCGATCGTCATCCACATGGAAGGCTGCGTGGATACGGTCCTCGTCGCACTCGAGAACGTGCATCACCAGCTCTCTGCCTTCGAGCCCCGGACGGTAGTGGGGCGTGGCATCGGAGAGTTGACCCCGATAGGCATTCCCGCAGTGTGCAGTCCATCGCGCCCAGAATTCGTCCTGCTCGGGTGAGGGACCGCTCTCGACTGGCCCGTCCGCGATCGAGGAGGCCGTATCGACGGAGGAGGCTGCCTCGGGAGGGGGAGGGGTATCCGAACAGGCGGCCCCGGCCAGGAGGAGTATCAGAAGGGGGAGAACGCGCGGCATGAGCGCCGCCATCTTCGATCGGAGTTTCATCGGACCAGCTTATCCTCCGGTATGCTCGCGCGCGAGCCCCGGCAGAACCCTGTGCCTCCGCCATGCCTCGACCTCGGGTGGAAAAAGGAGGACGTCTCCCCCTCGAGCGCGGCGGGCCCTGGAGATGCAGACCGTCTCCTTCGCCGCGCATCGCCTCTCCGGCCGGGCACCCAGACGGATCGCCCATTCCCGCCAGCGCGGGCCGTGGGACGACCGACCGGACGGCGACGTAGTCTGATCCAGGAGATGCGCCACCTCATGCTTCACCGTATCCCAGAGGATCGGCTCGAGCCCGACCCGGAAGAGCCGCTCGGAAATCGTGATGCGGTGGGAGTCACCCCTTTTGAGGCAGCTCCCCAGGGCCGAGGTCATGGAGGCCGATATCCGGAGCTGGAGCTGAGGAGGGAAGAGCTCCTTCACCCCCGCACCTTCCCGAAGGAAGGCCACCAGCTCGAGAAGGTACTCGCGCTGCGTCAAGGTGCCGTGACAGGGTGTGGATGGGAGGGGGCGCTCGCCGGAAACGTGTGCCCGCGCCAGCAGGCGCAGGCGTCTCCGGCTCTCGGCATCGCCTTCCAGCGCCGGCGCAACCATCGTCCAGGCCTCCTCCCCGGCATCAGCTACGGCGCGCGCGAGGTTCAACACCGTAAGCCCTCCCTTCCTCCGGGAGGTTGAGGCCAGCCGGTGCACGTTCGAGCGGATCGCGACTTCGGCGATCGCGGGAAGTCGGGTGCGACTCGCGTTCACCGCTCGGCGGATTTCGTCCCGAAGCCTGCGCTCATCCATGTGCATGAATTGCCTCCTGCGTGGGCACGGGGGGCCAAAGCGGCGGGCCCGGCGGAGTCGTTTGACTCGCCGGGCCCGCGTTCCATCCCTCCCAGATCGTGTCGGGCTATGCCGTCGGCAGGGCGTCGACCGTCGCGATCATCCGGCGGCGCATCGCGGCATCCGGCATCGCGCCCATCCCCCCGCCCAGGTTGTCGAGCATGTTCCGGGGGTTGCTGGTGGCTGGCGTGACGACGGTCACAGCCGGGTGCGAGAGCACGAACTTGAGGAAGAACTGGGCCCAGCTATTCGCTCCGAACTCGGCCGCGTACTCGGGGACCTCACGACCGGAAACGCGATTCCAGAGTCGGGTCCGGCCGAAGGGCACGTAGACCATGACTGCAATCCCGCGCTCCTGTGCAAGCGGGAAGATCATGTTCTCGGCCTCGGTGTTGTCTACGGCATAGTCTACACCGATGAAATCGAGTGGCTCGTTCCGCATCACGGCCGCGAGTTCTCCGTAACGGTTCTCGTTCGTGACCGTGGTTCCGATGTAGCGCACCCGCCCCTCGGCCTTCAGCTCCTTCAGGATCCCGAGCTGCGTCGGAATGTCGCCGAGATTGTGAACCTGGATGCAGTCGATCTGTGGCTTCCGGATGCGCTGGAACGAGGTTTCGATCTGCTCGCGGGCCGCTGCCGGATCCGCGTCGCCGCTCCGTGCGACATTCACCTTCGTAGCCCAGAACACCGTATCCCGAGCTCCCAGTTCGTTCACGATATCGCCCGCCACCTCTTCCGAGGCACCATAACTGGGGGCGGTGTCGAACACGGTTCCCCCGTTCTCGAACAGGGTGCTGAGGACCTCCCGGAGAGCGGAAACGTCTTCCGAGCGGGCCACCTGGGAGAAGGTGGCGGAGCTCCCCAGCCCGACGATCGGGATCACCTCACCAGTCGAGGGGATCGGACGGGTCAGAATCGTCTGGGTCCGGAGCGCCTCGAGAAGCCTGGGGTTCATGGTGAGAGCCGCACCCGCGGTGGCGGCGGCCGTGAGCCGGAGCCATTCACGTCGGTTCATCATTGGTCTCTCCTGCGTGGGGAAGTTTGAAATTCCGGAAGGGAAGTGAGCATCCGGGCGCCGGGGGCGCAACGTCTGCATTGAAGGACACCTGAGCCACCGGGGGTGTTGGACTCACCTCGGCGGTGTCTCGCGCGCCTCGCGCGAGCGGCCGTGTCAGGGTACTTTTTGACGGCAGGCGCCCTCCCTCAACCGCTTCAGGAGTTCCAGCATGTCCTTCGGCATTTTCCGCCCTCTTCGGGCCGCGAAGCTTCTCTCGGCAGCGGGTCTCGCCCTCGCGGTCACCTTCGGTGCAGCACCCGTCGCGTCGCAGACCTTTCCCACTGACGACCCGGTGATTCGGGCGCTCTGGGCGGAGGGGATGGAGGAGTCCCGGTCTCAGGTGATGCCGCTCGCTCATGGGCTCATCGATTCGATCGGGCCCCGTCTTTCGGGCTCGCCGGGGTTCCAGAGGGCGGTGGACTGGGCGATGGGCACGCTCCAGGGATGGGGAATCGAGGCACGGCGGGACGAATATGGCTCCTGGGTAAGCTGGGAGGGTGACTTCATCCACGCAGACCTCCTCTCCCCGAGGCGCCGCACCCTCGAGGCCCACATCCTGGCCTGGAGTCCGGGTACGGACGGGCCGGTCGAGGGCGAAGTGGCAGTGATTCCGGAGATGGATGGCGCCGCCTTCCCCGCATGGCTCGAAGGGGTGCGAGGGAAGTTTGTCCTGATTTCGATGCCGGAGCCCACCTGCCGCGCAGAGTACGAATGGACCACCTGGGGCCGGGCGGAGAGCTACGAGCGGCTTCGCTCGAACCGGACGATCGCCATGACCGAATGGAATCAGCGTCTCCTGCGACTGGGAGGTCAGGCGGCGATCAGCCGTGCCCTGGACGAGGCGGGCGCGGCAGGGATCCTGACCTCGCGCTGGTCCGAGGGGTGGGGGGTGAACAAGGTATTCTCTTCGGCCACGGACGGAATCCCTTCGGTGGACCTGAGCTGCGAGGATTACGGACTCCTTTTCCGCCTTGCCGAGGGAGATGTGGAACCGCCCCGGATGCGTCTGAACGTCGAGGCCCGGTTTCTCGGAGATGAGGCGCCGATGTACAACGTGATCGGGACGATCCCGGGGACCGAGCTTCCGAATGAGTACGTGCTCCTCTCGGCTCACCTCGACTCCTGGCATGCGGCGTCCGGAGCCACCGACAATGGTACGGGATCGGTCCTCATGCTGGAGGCCATGCGAATGCTCCGACTCCACTACCCGAACCCACGTCGCACCATCGTGCTGGGGCTCTGGGGGGGTGAGGAGCAGGGACTGATCGGGTCGAACGCATATGCGGAAGATCACCCCGATGTCATCGACGGCCTTCAGGCCGCCTTCAATCAGGACAACGGAACCTGGCGGGTCGACTACATCCGGATGATGGGCTTCATCGGTGCAGGAGCCCACTTCGCCCGATGGTTCAGCTCCATCCCGAGCGAGATCACGGGTCACATCGACCTGGATATTCCCGGGGTGCCGGAGCAGGGCGGCTCAGATCACATGGCCTTCATCTGCCGGCAGGCGCCCGGGTTCCGTCTTCAGTCGAGCTACCCGGAATACCGGCAGTACACGTGGCACACGAACCGGGACACCTTCGACAAGATCGTGTGGGATGATCTGCGCAACAACGCGACGCTCGCCGCCATGCTCGCATACATGGCATCGGAGGATCCGGAGAGGGTTCCGCGGGACGTGAGAATCGTGCCTGATCAGGGGGGACGTGCGGGGAGCTGGCCGAACTGCAACCCGGCCCGGCGCGCGTGGCAGGAGGGGCTCCGCCGGTAGGACCTGGCGCCTGGATGGCGTGGACGACCAGGATCAGGCCCCCGGGCGCAGGATCCCATACGTCGCGACCGAGATCGAACCCCCGCTGCGGCTGCCCGTGACCCAGATCCAGGCATCGTGCACGAGGCGGGTGTCGGTACCGAGTCCCTCGAGGTGGAGGGTCTCGGAGCCGGTCTCCAGTTCCCATTGGTCGGCGCCCGTGCCCGGGACGAGCGCACCGACCCAGGGTCGCAGGCCATCGATCTCCAGGATCTCATACGAGGTCGCCCGGAGTGCAGGCCCCATCGCTCCCGGGATGGAATCTCCCCGGACCGCGACGAGCCCCCCGTCGAGACGTTGGAGTTCATCTGCGAGCGGGCCGACGAGTTGGACGGGAGTGCGCCCGGGGCTCAGGAGCAGCACCGCCGGAAAAGGTCCAAAAGTGGTCACGACCACGGTGCCATCAGACGATGGAGCGGACTCCGCCGAAATTGGCGGCGGGATGATGCGCAGCGTGTCGGCCGCGTCCGGTTCGGACATTGGGCGTGGGAGGGGGATGGAGTCGACCGAGATGGGCAGGTCCCCCCCTTTTTCGGATGGCGCCGTCGGTTCGCTCCCGCCGCACCCCGCCAGCAGGAGGGAGGACAGGATACAGAAAGTCAAAGTCTTCATCGAATTCTCACAATCCAGAGTTGCATGTGGGAGGCCAGCATTTCGCCGTCCCCGCTTCTGGCCCGCACGCCCGTCGGCGAGCGATCCCCCCCGCTCATGAGGACGTAGGCCGAGGATCCCGCCGCCACCGAGAAACTGCGTGTGTAAGCGTTGAACCCTTCGAGCTTGGGGCGGAGCCGGGCGGTCTCCGCGAGGCCCGCTTCGATCGACCGGAGGTTCCACGAGGGCCAGACGAGCCGTGGGTCGAGGGGAGCCACCCGTTCGTCGGTGTAGAGGCTTGCAGCCCAGGGGGCGAGCATTGAGGGCATTGTCTCACCGATAACCGTCTCGAAGGTGGCGAATCCGGTCTGATTGCTGTCCACGAGGCGACGGTGGAGCTCGCGCTCACCCCCCGCGAACCGGGGCCCGTAGTGATCGGAAAGCCACCGCAGGAAGGCCCAGCTCACCCCGTAAACGAGTCGGTTGGTCGCGCAGGGCCCGTTCGCGGTCCGGGCGAACCACCCGCAGGCGTGCGGGGCATCGGGGCTCTGGACCGTGGCGGACTGGAATCCGTAGTAGAGGGCGAGGTCGGTGAAGGCAGGGCGGTGCCAGTTCACTGCTCCCGTGGGCGGGACGTTCCAGGCGACGTCGAAGCCGTAGTTCTGTCCCGGAGAGCGCCCGAGCACCCGGAACCCGGCGATCTCTTCCGCGAAGGTGGCCTGTCCTTCCATTTCCCAGACGGTGGCAAAGGGAGAACCAGCCATGATCCGTCGCCCGAACTGGATGATGTGCGTGACTTCGTGAGCCAGAAGAATCGGAGCGTCGGCGAGCGCCCTTTCGATGGAGTAGGGCGGGGCGTTGGTCCCGTCCAGCCTGACCGTACCGCCATCGGGGTCCGAGGCACGGGCGTAGTAGAATTCGCCGCTGTTGGACGAAGGGCAGCCCGGGCTGAAATCGGTCGAAACCACGAACCCGAGGGCGTTCGAGATCCGGTTCACCTGGCGCGAGATCATGATGACCACGCGCCCGTTTGAGTCGAAGTCGGCGGGGGCGCCGAAGTAGGAGGCGATCTCGGGGAGGATGATTTCGTCGAACTGCGCGGAGAGGGCGTCGTAGTCAGAGGCCGCAAAGCCCCCGACCGGGTTCTCGATGTCTTCCAGCCAGATCGACGCGGTTCCCACCTTTCTCACGACCGCCGAGACCGCGATGAATGTCTGGCAGAAGTTGGAGGAAGAGATGTCCGGGAAGCGGATCTGTACCGTATCTCCCGGCTGAACAGTCCCCGGGACTCGGGCGGGGGTGCTCGCCTCGGCGAGTGCCGCGGCGGCCGGAGCCGTCGAACCGGAAACGAGCGAGCCGGGGGTCCTCTCTTCCAGAAACCGAAGGTGCGCTTTCGCCTCCAGATGGCGGTCCCATCGCTCCATTTCCCCAGTCTGAGGGAGCAGCGGATGGGCGTGGCCCGCAGATGGCTGAATGACATCGGAGTAGCGCCGGCCCCCGGGAGGTGAGGCGGCATGCCCCGGCGCGTCGAGGGTCGATGCGGCCCTCACCTCGACCCCCACTTGCGAGGTGAGCCGGGCGGGGGTCACGCTGAGTGCCGTCGGGGTCGTCGACTGCACGCCCACCAGGTACTCCTCGTTCGCCGTGGTCGCCTCCAGCCGGAAACAGAGGTTTTCGGGGAAGGCGATTCGCTGAAACTCCCCGACCTCCATCAGGAGGACCGATTCGGGGAGGAACGGATGGCTGGTTGCAGCGCTCGTTTCGCCACCGACCGTGATCGTGACCTCCTGGAGTCCTTCCGGCGCGCACTGGCCGGAGGGAACGAGCACCCGGAGAAAGTCCGCTCCCGATTCGAGGACCTGGGCGTCAACGCCGCCGATCCGCACCACGTTGCTCTGGGAAGACGGACTGAACCCCGTTCCGGTCAGCACCACTTCCTCCCCCTCCCGCATCGGCGAGGGCGCGAGTCCGGCGATGGTGGGGGCGAAACCGGAGGTGACAGTGACCGTCGCGGAGCCCTGGATCCCCTCCGACGACGCGGTGATGGTCGCGCTTCCCGGCGCCACCGCCTCTACGGTCCCGGAGGCGTTCACGGTAGCGATCGCAGTATTGGAGACGGCCCAGGTTACGGCACGGTCATGAAGCACGTTCCCCTGGCTATCCCGCAGGGTCACCTGGAGGGTCGCGCTCTCGTCCGGGGTCAGTTGAAGGGCGGGAGGAGAGATCGATATCGTCGCCACAGGAGGAAGAACGACCTGAAGCGACATGGATCCGACCACGCTCCCCACGGAGGCCGTGATCTGAACCGAGCCTACTGCGACTGACGACACGAGCCCGGCGGCGTTGACACTGGCTACCTGCGGATTGGAGCTGGCCCAGATCACCGTCTGCCCCTGGACTGCGGTGCTCATCCCGTCGCGGGGAGTCGCAGTGAATTGACGCGACTGCCCGAGAACGAGCGGTTCCGCGGAACCGGCGATCTGAACCGTGGCGACCTGAGGCTCGGTGGGCCCATCCCCGCAGCCGAAAAGCGAGAGGCCCAGCAGGAGGGCGGTGAGGCGATTCAGACGCCCTTTCCGACCGTCCTTCCGATCCTTGTCATTCATGGTCTCACTCGAGGCGTGGCTCCGGGGATTCGCTTTCCCCTCAAATCGTGCAAGGACCGTGCCTTCGGCTCGCGGCGGTGCGACCCTTCGCCCACCCCGGCACCGGACTTGCGGTTTGCCACCCTCCGAGGGACACAATCACCTGAGGAAGGGAGGCAGGCATGACCATCGGCACGAACAGGGACAGGAACGATCCCGGCACCCGTGAAAGGTGCGATGGCCAGGAGAAGCGAGAGAGCCAGTGCCCCTGATGAGCAAGACCTGGGTCTGGCTGGGGGTGGGGATCGTATCGCTCGCGCTGGCCGGAGCCGCGGCGTTCCTGCTGTTCACGGAAAAGGGCGAGGCGGTGGTGGAGCTCGCCACGGCGGGCGGGGAATTCGTCCTGCGCGAGCCGTTCCGGCCGATCCGCGGCGGGGACCGAGTGCTCCTCATCGCACTCGACGGCGTCGGTGATGACATGCTGCGCGACATGGTGCGATCCGGCCGAATGCCGAACCTGGCCGGGTTGTTCGGGGCTGCCGTCTCCGAGGATGTGTTCGCGCACGCCTACGCAGTGCCTGGGGCGCTCAGCATCCTGCCGTCCACGACCATGGCCGCTTGGGCGTCGGTCTTCACGGGAGAGCCAGCCGGCCAGACCGGTGTGCCCGGGAACGAATGGTTCGTGCGCGAGACCATGCAGTACGCAGCGCCCGGCGCGGTCACCATCGAGGATACGGAGCACACGCTTCAGATGTACACGGACGATTTCCTCGGCCGCGCCATCCGCGTGCCGACGCTCTACGAGCTGGCCGACGTTCGCGCTCACGTTTCGCTGGCACCGATCAGCCGCGGCGCCGACCTGCTCACCACGCCCACCCTCGGAGACGTGATGGCCGCGTTCGCCGCCCTTACCGCAGGCCTCGTCGATGGCGAACCTGCGGACCGCGAAATGTACAGTCGGCTCGACATTCAGTCCGTCGATGTGTTGCTTGGGTCCGCCGCCACCTACGGCGTGCCCGACCTCCAGGTGGTCTACTTCCCGGGCATCGATCTCTACACCCACGTCGCAGAGCGACCGCTCGATGAGATGGAGCGCTACCTCGCGGAGGTTACCGACCCCGCGATCGGCAGGATTCTCGCCGCGTGGGACAGCGCCGGCGTACTCGACGACACCTGGGTCATCCTCGTGGCCGACCACGGGCATACACCGGTGCTCGGCGACGGACGGCACGCACTGGCCGCGGATTCGATCGAGGACCCGCCTGCAGTCCTGCGGCACGCCGGGTTCCGGCTGCGTCCGCTCGTGCTCGATGTCGAAGGGGAGGGCGAAGACTTCCAGGCCACCGTCGCCTATCAGGGCGCCATGGCCTACGTCTACCTCGCCGACCGGTCTACCTGCGAGAATCCCGGTGACCGATGCAGTTGGATGTTGCCGCCACGCCTTGAGGAGGACGTGCTTCCGGTCGTGCGTGCGTTTGACCGAGCCAACCGGACCGGAGAAGTCGTACCGAAGCTGAAGGGCACGCTGGACATGATTCTCGCGCGCGAGCCGCGGCCGACGGGCGAGCCGGCACTTCCGTTCGAGGTCTGGGACGGCGAACAGCTCGTTCCAATCGCGCGGTTCCTGGCCATGAACGACCGGCCCGACCTGGCGGATTTCGAGGCGCGGATGCGCGACCTGGCGGAAGGGCCCTACGGCCACCGCGCCGGCGACGTGCTGCTGATCACGCGCTCCGGTATGCAGCGCCCGATCGTCGACCGCTACTACTTCTCTCACGCCTACCACTCCTGGCACGGCAGTCCGGAGTGGCAGGACAGTCGGATCCCGCTGATGGTGGCGCGCAGGGGCATATCCGGCGCGCGGGTCAGGAGCCGGATCGATGCTCTGATCAGTGGCACCCCCTCCCAGCTTGACGTCGTGCCGATCGTGCTGGAATTGCTGCGAGGATCGCGTTCAGAGGCGTAGCGGCGACCACCCTCCCGGGCATCCGGCACTTGCGCGGGTCACCGGAGCTTTTGCTGGTACATTTCGTGCACTGCCTCCAGTCGGCGAACCACCCAACCGACAGGAGGACTCCGATGCGAACGTGCGAACTCTGCGGGAACCTTTACGACAAGACCTTCGATGTGACCATGGAGGGCACGACACACACGTTCGACAGCTTCGAGTGTGCGATTCAGGCGCTGGCTCCCCACTGCAAGCACTGCGAGTGCCGCATCATCGGCCACGGGCTCGAGAAGGACGGGGTGTACTACTGCTGCTCTCACTGTGCGAGCAAGGACGGGGTGGAGGCTCTTGTGGACCGGGTATGAACCCGGCCGCGACTTCGGACTTCCCCGGGGTGAGAGTTCGTGATTGAGGAGTGGCTCGCCACCGGATGGGGGGCGGCTGGCCTGGCGGTGATCTCCGCGCTTGGAATCTACCTCACGATGATGGCCCTCACCCGGATCGCGGGGCTGCGATCATTCTCCAAGATCTCTTCTTTCGACTTCGCGGTGACCGTCGCGATCGGCTCCGTGGTCGCCTCGACCATCGTCTCATCCGATCCGCCGCTCGCTCGCGCGGCGATCGCCCTGGCCGCGCTCTACGGGATCCAGATCACTGTCGGGTGGCTGCGGGTCCGGTCGGATCTGGTGCGCCGCGCAGTCGACAACACTCCCCTGCTCCTGATGGACGGCGAGAGGGTCCTCCACGAGAACCTGAGAAAAGTGAAGCTCACCGAGGCCGATCTGCGCAGCAAACTGCGCGAAGCGAACGTACTGAGGCCCGAGCAGGTGCGGGCCGTGGTCATGGAGACGACCGGTGACGTATCGGTACTTCACGGCAAGGTGGGCGGTCCCGAGCTGGACTGGAAGCTGCTGAAGGGCGTAGGGGGTGTCGAGGGGCGGGAATCGGACGGTGGGTCAACCACCGATCGGACTTCCCACCCCTCCACCCCCGCATGATTGAGCTCGGGGTCCCCTCAGCCATCCATGGCTGCGGAGTTGATGCGCCGGACCGCAAGATCCGTGAGCTTCAGGTCCGCCCGCGCTTCCTCGTCGAGGGTCGTCTGCAGGATCTCGGCAGCGCGGGAGTCGCCGAGCTGTTTCGCGTACGTGCGCGCGGTACCGTAGCCAGCGATCTCGTAGTGCTCCACGCGCTGGGCGGCAGAGATCAACCCGGCGTCCTTCACATCGGCGGGCGCGTCCTCTTCGATCATGTCGGAGCCCTCTTCGAGGAGACCTTCCATGCCCGCACACCTGTGGCCGCCGGGCTCGAAATCGAGCCGGGAGAAGATGTCTTCGAGTCGCTCGACGTGCCTCTTCGTCTCCTTGAGATGGGAAGCGAAGGCCTCCTTGAGGCCCGCATCCCCGGCTGCTTTTTCCATCCTCGGCAGGGCCTCCAGGAGCTGGGTCTCCGCGCTGTAGAGGTCCTTCAACTCGTGTACGTAAAGCTTCTTCAGGTCGGTGAGTTCCACGGTGTCTCCGGGTTCGATGGGGAATGTGGTCGTTTGCATGCCAACTCATGATGGGGGCAGCACCTCGATTCAGGCCCAATGCCTGTCACGCTGCGCTACCCCCATCGTCGAGCTGGACCCAGCCAGGGTCACCCGGGCTGGGGTGGAACAGGTCCGTCAGTTCCCGCGCTTGGGGGAGTTCTGGTCGCGCTCCCCGCCGTCACGTCCCATCTCCTCTTCATGGCTTCCGCCCTTCTTCTGCCTCTCGTTGTCTCTCTCACGGGTGTCCGGATTGTTCCGGTCCTTGTTCGTGTCGTTCGGCATGCGTGCCTCACTTGTCGCAGGTGGTTGTCTACTTCGCGGAATCTCGCAAAAGGCAAGACCTGTGCCGAGGTGGGAAGGCGGATTGGATTCCCTTTCGCGACACGTACTTTCCGAGATCTCCGTTCTCACAATGAATGCGGCATGTGTCGTGCCCGGTCCCCAACCGTGCGGTGAGGGTGCCACATCTCCGGCGGCGGGTACCTCACGCCGACCTCCGGATGGGTCTCTGCCGAGCTCCGTGTCGGGGGGCCGCTCATTCATGCCGTGCACTTCTTTTCTGCCCATGTGGTCCCCTATTTGCTGAAGGTGCCTCCCGCAAGTCCGGCTCACCCGCACCCGCGCTCGAGGACCCCGATGGAATCACTCTCGCCCCATGCTCACGCCCCGGAGTTCCGTGCGCCGCGACCCCGATACGGCAGCGTTCTGGAGACCATCGGCGGGACCCCGCTCATCGAGCTCACGGGCTTCCTCCCGAGGGGCCCGGTCCGGCTCTTCCTGAAGCTGGAATGCGCGAACCCCGGGGGGAGCTCGAAGGATCGGCCAGCCGTGACGATGATCGAAGCTGCGATCCGATCGGGCCGGCTCCGGCTCGGCTCGGTGGTCATCGAGTCGTCGTCGGGAAACATGGGGGTTGGGCTTGCCCAGGCCTGCGCCTGGTACGGGCTGCGGTTCATCTGCGTGGTGGATCCCCGGGCCGATTCCGGTACGCTCGCGGCAATGCGTGCGCTCGGGGCCGAGGTCGAGATCGTGGACGCGCCCAGGGGCCCGGACGCGAATCCCCTTGCGGCAAGACTCGCCCGGGTCGCCCACCTGGTCGACACCACCGACGGAGCGTTCTGGCCCAACCAGTACGGCAACGCGCTCAACCCCGCGTCCCATGCCGCCGGAACCATGGCCGAGATCGACGAGGCGCTGGACGGCCAGGTGGACGGGGTGTTCGTGGGCGTCGGCACGACGGGCACCCTGGGGGGGTGCATGGATTTTGTCGCCGCAAACGCCCCCTCGACTCGCGTTACGGCCGTGGATGCGGTGGGAAGCATCCTGTTCGGAGGGGTGGAGGGCGAGCGCAGAATCCCCGGGATGGGGGCCGCACGCGTTCCTCCCCTGGCGAAGCGGAGGTGGAGCGGAACGGCCGCCGGACCTCGAGTTCTCAGAGTCACGGACCTCGATTGCGTCGTCGGATGCCGCCGCCTGGCCCGCACCGACGCGCTCCTCGTCGGCGGCTCGGCAGGCGGCGTGCTGCACGCCGTGCGGAGTTGCCACCGGGGCCTCCCTCCCGGCCGGTACGTGGCGGTGGCCGCGGATT
>JBGTMU010000097.1:0-13076 GCA_041743405.1 Longimicrobiales bacterium
CGTGGCGCCGGCCCCCGCCCCGACTCGCCCACTCACCACCGGACCCGCATCCGCGCAATCACACGCGGCGCGTCCCAGCGCCGCATCGGGGCGCAGGCGTCCCGGAGCCAGGTCGAAAAGGACGGCCGCAGGGACGATCGGAACCACTGCGGAACCCGTGTGGAATCCCGCCCCGCGCTCCGCGAGCCAGGCCATCACCCCATCGGCTGCAGCGAGACCGAAGGCCGACCCCCCGGTGAGGAGAATTGCGTCGACCTGTGCCACGAGATGGGACGGATCGAGGGTTCCCAGCTCGCGCGTTCCCGTTGCGCTTCCCCGGACCTCCACTACGCCCCGGAAAGGTCCGAGCACCACGGTGCATCCGCTCTCGCCCCCCGCCACCTCGGCGTGACCCACGCGGAGGCCGGAGACATCGGTGAGCGAGTCGTCCCCTGCTGCGTTCACGTTCAGAGAAGCTCCCTGAGGATCCCCGAGTCCAGATTCCCCCCGCTGATGACGGCGGCCACCCTGCGCCCGGTGCAATCCACCTTCCCTGAAAGCACGGCTGCGGTTGGAGCCGCGCCCGAGTACTCCACAATCAGCTTCTGACGGTGAATCAGGAAGCGTGTCGCATCCCGGATCTCGTCGTCGGTGACCGTGACCACGTCATCGAAGAGAGCCTGAACATGAGCGAAGGTGAGGTCACCGGGGCGTACAGGCGCGAGCCCATCCGCGATCGTGTCGATCCGGTCCAGCGTGACTGGCTCCCCGGCATCCAGCGAGGCTCGCATGGCCGAAGCCCCCTCCGGCTCGACGCCGATGATCCGGATCCCGGGGCGGAGTGCCCGGAGCGCGGCCGCCGAGCCCGACGCGAGCCCACCGCCCCCGATGCAGACGACCCAGGTGTCCACTTCGGGCCACTCCTCCGCCACCTCCAGACCCACGGTGCCCTGGCCCGCGATGATGTCGAGATGGTCGAAGGGGGGCACCATGCAGAGCCCCCCCTCTGCCTGGATCGCCTCGGCGCGGGTCTTCCGATCGATCGAGGTGGTCCCTTCCAGCACCACCCGCGCTCCCAGGCGCTCCGCGCCCTCCCGTTTCACGGCCGGGGCGGTGACGGGCATGACCACGGTGGCCGGCACGCCCCGGAGCTTCGCGGCGAGAGCGACGGCCTGTCCGTGATTCCCTGAAGAGTAGGTGATGACCCCGGGGGCGATCACATCATCCGGACGGCGTGCGAGGAAGTTGAAGGCCCCTCTGAACTTGAACGACCCCGAGCGCTGGACCGACTCCACCTTGAGGCGGAGCTTCCCGCCCGTCCGCTCCGAAAGCTCCGCCGCTTCGAGAAGCGGGGTGCGGATCGCGAAGCCAGCCATTCGGCCTGCCGCAGCGCGGATCTCGGGAAGGCCGACGCGCTGGGCCGGGACCACACTCATTCCTCCTCCCCGGCTCCCGCCTCCTCCATTCCTTCGGGAGTCGCGCCACCTTCTTCCAGAGCCTCATCGAGCTCCTCGTCGTCATCGGCGATCACCCGGGCCACATCCATGATCTGGTCCTTCGCGTCGAGGCTCACGAGGCGCACCCCCTGCGTGGCACGACCGATCACCCGGATCGCGTCGATCCGCTGCCGGTTTACCACCCCGTTTCGCGTGATGAGCATCACCTCGTCCGTCGGGAGCACCGACTTGATCGCCACCACCTTCCCGGTCTTCGAGTTCGTCTTGATGTTGATGACGCCCATCCCGCCCCGCTTCTGGAGCCGGTACTCGTCCACCTCACTCCGTTTCCCCATTCCGGCTTCCGTGACCACGAGGAGGGTGGAATCAGGCCTCACCACGACCATCCCCACCACGTGGTCGCCCCGGCGGAGCGAAATCCCCCGGACCCCGCCGGTGGCCCGCCCGAGCACGCGCGCATCCCGCTCGTCGAAGCGGATCGCTTTCCCGTCACGGGTAGCGAGGATGATCTCGTTCTCCCCTTCCGTGATCTGGACGTCGATGAGCTCGTCATCCTCCCGGATGTTGATCGCGTTCAGGCCGACCGACCGGACATTCCCATAGGCCGAGAGCGTCGACTTCTTGATTACCCCGTTCCGGGTGGCGAAGAAGAGGTAGCGGTCTTCGCTGAATTCCCGCACCGGGACGACCGCGGCGATCTTCGAACTGGATTCGATGTTGAGGAGGTTCACGATCGGCTTCCCGCGCGACTGCCGGCTTCCCTGCGGCACCTGCCAGACCTTCAGCCAGTGGCACTGCCCGTCGCGCGTGAAGATCATGAGATAGTCATGGGTCGACGCCACGAAGAGGTGCTCGACCCAGTCTTCCTCCTTCGTGCCCATCCCCTGGAGCCCCCGCCCGCCGCGCCGCTGCGAACGGTACGTGTCGACCGGGATCCGCTTCACATATCCCTGGTGGCTCACGGTGAGGACCATCTCCTCGTCCGCGATGAGGTCTTCCATGTCGAGGTCCGAGGATTCCCCGATAATCCCGGTGCGCCGGTCGTCGCCATACTTGTCCGAGAGCGTCTGGAGCTCGTCGTGGATCATCTGCATGCGGAGCTCGCGGCTCCCGAGCAGCTCTTCCAGCTCCGCGATGCGAGCGAGCACGTCGGCCAGCTCCGCCTCGAGCTTCTCCATCTCGAGCCCGGTGAGGCGGGCGAGCCGCATGTTCAGGATCGCGTCGGCCTGCTTCTCGGAGAGATCGAAGCCGTCTCTGAGCCGCTGGGAGGCGGTGGGCGTATCCGCGGATCCGCGGATGATCTTTATCACCTGGTCGATGTTGTCGACCGCGATCTTCAGCCCCTCGAGGATGTGCGCCCGATCCTGCGCCTTTCTCAGCTCGAATTCGGTCCGCTTCACGATCACCACATGACGGTGGTCGATGAAGTGAAGCAGCATCTCCCGGAGCCCCATGACCTTCGGAACCCCGTCCACGAGGGCCAGGAGAATGGTCCCGAAGGTGGACTGCATCTGGGTGTGCTTGTAAAGCTGATTGAGGACCACCTGCGGGATCGAATCGCGCTTCAGCTCGATCACGATCCGCATCCCGTCGCGGTCGGATTCGTCGCGCAGCACCGATATGTCCGTGACCTTCTTGTCGCGCACCAGCCCCGCGATCTGTTCGATCAGGCGGGTCTTGTTCACCATGAAGGGGATCTCGCCGACCACGATCCGCTCGCCCCCGGTCGCCGTCTCCTCGATGTCGGCGCGGGCGCGCATCACAATCCGCCCGCGTCCCGTCCGGTAGGCATCCCGGATTCCGTCGCGGCCGCAGATGTATCCGCCAGTCGGGAAGTCGGGGCCGGTGATCAGGCTCTCCAGCTCTTCCTGCGGAAGCTCGGGGTTGTCGATCAGACCGTGGAGCGCAGCGACAATCTCCCTCAGGTTGTGAGGAGGAATGTTGGTGGCCATCCCGACCGCGATCCCCGAAGACCCATTCACCAGCAGGTTCGGGAACTTGGAGGGGAGGACGGTGGGCTCCTGAAGCCTGCCGTCGAAGTTGTCCGCAAAGCGCACCGTCTCGCGCTCGATGTCGTCGAGCATCTCGACCGCGATCGCGGTCAGGCGTGCCTCGGTATAGCGGTAGGCCGCAGCGGAGTCCCCGTCGATCGACCCGAAGTTCCCCTGGCCGTCCACGAGCGGATAGCGAAGCGAGAAGTCCTGAACCATCCGCACCATGGAATCGTAGACCGCCGAGTCCCCGTGCGGATGGTACTTTCCGAGCACCTCACCGACCACGCTCGCGCTCTTCTTGTAGGCTCGACCCGGGTTGAGGCCCAGGTCGTTCATCGCGTAGAGAATCCGGCGGTGTACCGGCTTCAGCCCGTCTCGCACATCAGGAAGGGCCCGCTGCACGATCACGCTCATCGAATAGTCGATGAACGACTCGCGCATTTCGTCTTCAAGGAGGCGGGACAGAACCCTCTGTCCGCCCTCCAGCCCGATTTCCGATTCCATGGATCAACCTGGATCTGCGTATGGGAAGGCCACCCGGAAAAGCCGCCTGAAGCTCCCCCGTCGCAGATCGATGGATCCGCCGCGGGAAGGGGGGGTTCGGGCTCAGGTGCGATAGCACCGTAATCCTTGAAAAATAACGGCTAAACCCCCCTTCGGGCAACCGATCACACCCCTTCTGCACAGAGCTCCGGAACCTTTTGCGCGCGGCTCCGCTACAGGTAGTATCGGGGGGCTGTCGCCGCCGGGAATATTGCCGCCGAAGGATCATTTTCAAGCGAGTGTCGGAGGAAGTCATGGAAATTCATGCGCACGATCGTTCCGGGACCCTTGCGCGCGCGAGCGCCATCCTCCTCTTCGCCCTCATCGCGGTTCCAACGGCCCTGGCTGGACAACAGGTTGCGGGTCTCGTCGCCGAGCAGGGCACCCTCGCTCCGGCGGGCGACGCGGTCGTGACTCTCTTCCGGGTGGTCGAGGACGAGGACAGCGAACTGGAACCCACCGGAACGGCGGTGACCGACGAGACGGGGGCGTTCAGCTTCACGGTTCCGATGCCCGGGAGGTACCGGGCTCAGGCCGACTATGATGGGCTCTCCAGCCCCCTCTCTCCCATCCTCGAAGTCGGCGCGGGGAGCGGCGTGGACGACCTGGTGCTCATGGTCCCCTCTCCTCTGCTGATGCTGGCCGCGAGCTGCGACCTCGATGCCGCTCCCGGAGCCGTGGTCGTCGGAACGGTCCGGGACCTCTCGAGCGAGGTGCCGGTACCCTCCGCGTGGGTGACCGCGCGCTGGACCCGGCCCGGCGTCTCGGATGAGCTGAGAGCGCAGACGGATACCCGCGGCCGCTTCCTGCTCTGCGGGGTCGAGACGGACGGATTCGTCCAGTTCCGCGGGGAGAGCCTCGGACACTCGGGCGAGTGGGAGGAGGTCGAGATCCGCCGTCCCGCAGTGGTGTTCCATGACATCGACCTGCAGCTCAGCGCTCTTGGCGCCGATGGGGGGCAGGCGATCTCGGAGTTCGTGATTGCCGAGATGGCGGGGACGATGGGTGACCTCCGCGGGCAGCTCCTCGACATGGACTCGGGAACGCCCATCCAGCAGGCGGTGGTGCGGATCCGGGGAACCGGGTTTCAGGCCGTCTCGGATGCGGAAGGCCGCTTCTCGTTCACCGACCTCCAGCCGGGGCGGTACATTCTGGAAGTGCAGCACCTCGGCTACAGTGTGCAGACGAGCGAAGTGGATGTTCCCGACGGTCGTGACGTCATGCTGAGGCTCCGGCTCTCGCAGCGGGCCGTGGAGCTCGAGGGAATCGAGGTCACGGTACGCGCCGCAGTCGAGGAAGCGATCCGCACGACGGCTTTCCGGCGCGAGGTCGTCTCCGGCGAGGCGCTGGCGGTCGAGGAGGTTCGGGGCGCGACCACCGCTGACGTGCTCCGCACGCGCTTCACCGGAGTACAGGTTCGGGAGCTGTACACGGTGAACGGTACGGTCTGGTGTATCCAGTCGAATCGGCGGGTCGAGCGGCTCGAGGGAGGCGGGGGGTGTGAGAATGTGCAGGTGATCCTGGACGGTGCGCGCGTGGCCGACGGTGCGCAGATCCTCCGGAGCCTCTCGGTCAGCGAAATCGAGAGCATCGAGTTCCTTCCTCCCAGCCAGGCCACAATCCAGTACGGCATGGGAGGCGATGTCGCGAACGGAGTCGTGATCGTCTATACACGGGGCAAGGGCCCGTACCGGTCACCCCTCAGAGATCGATGAGGCTTCAGCTTCTTACATTTCCCTGACAGTTCCCGGACTCGCACGAGAAACCCGGCGAGGCCTGAGGCGTATAGAAAGGAGCGGAGGCGGCCCGGGGGGATCCCCGACACATGCCCCGCTTTCCCAGCAGCATTCGAGGTTGTGATGCGCTACCCACGCCCCCTCGCCGCCCTTGTCCCGGCCACGCTCGCTCTTGCGTGGATGGCATTTCTCCCCACGCACTCCACGGCCCAGCAGATCGCCGGCCTCGTCGCGGAGCAGGGCACCCTCTCTGCCGCGCCGGATGCGGTGATCACCCTGTACCGGGTGACCGGCGAACACGGCGACCTCGATCCGATCGGGAACACGGTCTCTGCCGAAGACGGTTCCTTCATCTTCATCCCGGCCGAGCCCGGCACATACCGGGTTCAGGCCGACTTCGACGGACTCCTTAGCCCCCTCTCTCCCCCCTACCGGGTGGGCGCCGAGGAGGGGATCGACGATCTGGTTCTCATGGTCCCGTCACCCCTCCTCATGATGGCCATGTCGTGCAATCCGGAGGCGGCTCCGGGCGCGGTGATCGTCGGATTCGTACGGGATGGGGAGTCAGGGGTCGGAGTGCCCCTGGGGAAGGTGGTGGCGCGGTGGATCGAAGGCGCGGACATGCGCGAGATCGACACGACTGCCGACAGCCGCGGCCGCTTCCTCTTCTGCGGGATTCCTGCCGGCGGGATCGTGCGCTTCCGCGGAGAGAGCTTCGGCAAGACGGGGGAGTGGGAAGAAGTCGAGATCCCCCGCCCCGCTTTCGTGTTCCATGATGTGCACATGACGCTGGGGAGCGAGCGCTCCTTCGGACAGGACGTGGTGGCAGAGCTCGTTCTCGGCCGGGTCGCGGGAACGATGGCCGATCTGCGCGGACAGCTCCTCGATCAGCTCTCGGGAGAGCCCATCCAGGCAGCGATCGTGCGGGTCGACGGGACCGGATTCCAGGCGGTGACCGATCTCGAAGGGCGTTTCGCCTTTACCGATCTTCTTCCCGGTGCGTACACCCTGCAGATCCAGCATCTCGGGTACTCCGTGCAGTCGAGCGAGGTCACCCTCGAGGAAGGGCAGGACGTATCGGTCCGGCTCCGGCTCTCTCCCCGGGCCGTCGAGCTCGATGGCATCGACATCGTCGCTCGCTCCCAGGAGGAACAGACGATCCGGACCTCACCCTTCCGCCGTTACGTGGTGTCGGGCGAGTCGCTGGCCGATGCGGAAATCCGTGGCGCCACGCTGCCGGACGTGCTTCGGCAGGGGATGATCGGGCTGAGGGTGAGGGAGATCAACACCATGCAGGGCCACCTTCTCTGCCTCGAGACCAACCGCCGGATCCAGCGACTCACTCGCACGGAGACCGTGGACGTGACGCAGGCCGAGGTCGAGCTCAGCGACGACAATCCGAACCGAAGGGACCCGGACGAGGACGAGAACGGGTGTCACATGGTGCAGGTGATCGTGGATGGGCTCCGGATTTCGGACAGCGACGGGGCCTCCGCCTCCCAGTATCTCCAGTCGCTTTCGGTCGCGGACGTGGAAAGCATGGAATACATGCCTCCGATGCAGGGAACAACCCTGTATGGGATCGCCGGAAATGTGTCGAATGGCGTGCTCGTGATCTACACCCGCGGAAAGGGGCCCTACCGGACCGGAGAGCGGGACCGGGAGCGGGAGTAGATCAGCCCTTCCGGTCCGGACGCACGAGAAGCGGCGCCAGGAACCGTCCGGTCACGCTCCGCGGGTTCGCGGCCACTTCCTCGGGTCGACCGGTCGCCACGATCTCTCCGCCCCGCGCGCCGGCCTCGGGCCCGAGGTCGATCACCCAGTCCGCAGTCTTGATGAGGTCCAGGTTGTGCTCGATCACGAGCACCGTGTTCCCCGCCTCCACCAGGCGATCCAGCACGTCCAGAAGCTTCCGGATGTCCTCGCCGGCGAGTCCGGTGGTGGGCTCGTCGAGCAGGTAGAGCTTTCTGCCCTTTCGCCCCGATGCCCCCGAGAGTTCGCGCGCGATCTTCAGCCGCTGAGCCTCACCTCCCGAGAGGGTGGTCGCCGACTGGCCGAGCCGCAGATAGCCGAGCCCCACCTGCTGAAGGTGCCACAGAGTCTGGCCCAGTCGATCTTCCTTCACGAAGAAGCGGATGGCTTCGTCGATCGTGAGTTCGAGGATGTCCGCAATCGACTTTCCCTTTACCTGCACGTCCAGGACCTCGGGCTTGAAGCGCCTTCCCCGACATACGTCGCAGGGCACGTACACATCGGCCATGAACACCATCTCTACCTCGACCCGCCCTGCCCCCTTGCAGTCTTCACAGCGTCCTCCGGCGACATTGAAGGAGAAGTGCCGGGCCTGATATCCCCGCTGCCGGGCCAGAGGCTGGGCGGCGAAGATCCTGCGCACTTCGTCCCAGCCCTTGATGTAGGTCACGGGGTTCGAGCGCGGGGTCCGCCCGATGGGAGACTGGTCCACAAGCACAACGTCTTCCAGCCGCCCCACCCCTTCCAGGGCACGGTACTCGCCGACCACCTCGCCCAGGTGCTCCTTGGCGGAGGTTTCGCCGTCGCCCATCGCCTGTTCAAGGGCCCGATAGAGGATGTCGTGGATCAGCGTGGACTTCCCGGAACCGGAAACGCCGGTAACCACGGTGAAAGCGCCGAGGGGAATCTCCAGGTCGACGCCCCGGACGTTGTGAAGGCGAGCATCGAGCAGACGGAGCCAGGCGCCATCCACACTCCGGCGTTGGCGTGGGAGCTCGATGGCGCTTCGCCCCGAGAGGTATCGCCCGGTCACGGTGTCCGCCTCCATGAGCCCCGCGGGCGGACCCTCGAACACCACGCGCCCCCCCTTCTCTCCCGATCCGGGTCCGAGTTCGACCACATGGTCGGCCGAGGCAATGGCCTGCGGATCGTGCTCCACGAGAACCACGGTGTTTCCTCCGTCACGGAGCTTCCCCAGCAGCAGGAGAAGAGCCTCCGTATCGCGGGGGTGGAGTCCGATGGAGGGTTCGTCCAGCACATACACCGTGTCGACCAGCCGCGAACCGAGAGAGTTGGCCAGGTTGATCCGCTGCGACTCGCCGCCGGAAAGCGACCGCGTCTGTCGCGAGAGCGAGAGGTAGCCGAGCCCCACATCCACAAGGAACGAGACCCGCGCCCGGAGTTCACGCAGGATCGTCTCGGCGATCCCCGCCTCGGCGCCTTCCAGCGCGAGCCGCTCCAGCCAGGCGGAAAGCTCCTCCAGGGGGAGGGCCGAGACCGCGGCCACGTTTTCTCCACCGACCCGGATGTTGAGCGCTTCCTTCCGGACGCGGGCACCCCCGCATTCCGGGCAGGCCTGCGGGGTCTGGTACTGTCGGAGAAACACTCGGATGTACTGCTTGTAGCGCTTCTTCTCACGTGACCTGAGGAAGGGGATCACTCCCTTGAAGGCGTGATCGGTAAGGCGCCCCTTCCCCGACTTCGCACCGAACACGACGGCATCACGGAAGTCTTCGGGGAGTTCCTGCCAGGGGAGGTGGTTCGAGACGCCTCGCCGATCGGCGTACTCCTGAAGGCGCGCGCGCTCCCGCTTGTAGCGGGGCTTGGACCAGGGGTCGACGGCCCCCTCCTGAAGCGAGCGGGTCGGGTTCGGAATCACGAGGGCCGGATCGTATTCCAGCGTGGCGCCGAATCCGGTGCAGGTCGGGCACGATCCCCAGGGGGAGTTGAAGGAGAAGAGCTGCGGGGTCGGCTCCGGGAACTCGATCTCCGGGTGATCGGGGCACCGGAATCGCTCGGTGAAGGCGATCCTCCGGGGGAGCTCGGGGGCCTCTCCGTCCGGGATGAGGATGAGCGCTTCGCCCTCGCCTTCCATGAAGGCCGTGCCGACGGAGTCCGCCAGACGATCCCGCGATGCCGGATCCACGCGGAGCCGGTCCACGATGACGAGGAGCTCCTCCGCGGCACCCAGGTCAACTCCGCCGGCCCCGGGATCACCAGCCGTCCCCGCGCCCAGATCGACGGGAGCGCCGTCGGCCAGGAGTCGCACGAAGCCGAGGGCACGCAGGTTCTCCACCAGCGCGGCATGGTTCGATTTCTCGCTCCGGGGCAGCGGGAAGGCGATCTGGAAGCGGGTGCCCTCAGGGAGGGCGAGAATGCGGTCGACGGAACCGCTGACCGTGTCCGGGAAAACCCGGCGATCGCATTCGGGGCAGTGGGTGCGCCCGACGCGAGCGTAGAGGAGCCTCAGGTAGTCATGGACTTCCGTGGCCGTGCCGACGGTCGAGCGGCTGGTCTTGGTAGGGTTCTTCTGCTCGATGGCCACCGCCGGGGCCATTCCCTCGATGGCGTCCACATCCGGCTTCTCCATCCGCTCGAGAAACTGCTTGGCATAGGTGGACAGGGACTCCACATAGCGCCGCTGTCCCTCGGCGAACAGGGTATCGAGGGCGAGCGACGACTTCCCGGAGCCTGAAGGTCCGGTCACGACGATGACCTGCCCCCGCGGGAGATCCAGGTCGAAGTTGCGGAGGTTGTGCTGCCGGGCCCCGCGGATGCGGATGTGGGTGTCCATTCAGAGAAGCTGGAGGGAAGTCCTGGGCCGAACAGGGTCGATACCCGACTCCGGAAGGAGGGGTCCTGATTCGAGGCAACCCCCGGTGCCGGCCGCAACATCGAAGGGGCAGATCCGGCGCTCCGTGGCCGGGAGATCCCAGATTCTCAAGGAGATGAACCGATGAATATCTGTACCACACCCCGAGCCTCCCTCTTCGTCATGGCCCTCGTCGGGGTCGGAGTCCTTTCCTCTGCGGCTCTGTCTGCACAGGAGCCCCCCCGCGAGCGGTGCGTGTGCGTGACCCCGGATCGCGAGGAGATGGAGCGCGCGCTGTCCGAAGCCAGGATCCGGATCGAGCGACTGGCCCCGGTCATGAGGGAGGGGATGGTCAGGATCCGCGGGCTGGACGATCAGATGGCGTTCTCCTTCGGGGGGCAGCGAGCCCGGCTGGGGATCGAGTTCATGGGCGAGGCGGATGCGGATTCCGATGCACTGGGGGCGCGGGTGAGCCGTGTCGTTCCCGATTCCCCGGCTGAGGAGGCCGGACTTCGCGAAGGCGATGTGATCACCCGCTTCAACGACCACGATCTCACACAGCCCCTCGCAGATGAGCGGATCGACGAAGATGAGAGTGCGCCGGTCACGAGGCTCATCCAGCTCGCGGGTGAACTGGAGCAGGGCGACACCGTGCGCATCGTGTACCGGAGGGGAGGCGAGTCGCGGAGCGCGACCCTCGAGGCGCGCCGGCTGGGCCCGGGAACGGTGGTACTGAGGGGTGGGGAGAGCTTTCCGATGTTGAGTGGGGTCGCCCCCCACATCGAGATGCGGGAACCGCTCCGGCTCTTCTCCGCGTCCGTGGCTCCGGGGCGCTACGGGCTCGAGCTGACCACTCTGAATGAAGGGCTGGGAAGCTACTTCGGGCGGGATGAGGGGGTGCTCGTGCTGAATGTGCGCGACGACTCGCCGCTGTCGCTTGCCGCTGGCGACGTGATCGTCCGGATCGGCGACCGGGCCGTGCGGGACGTCGGTCACGCGACGGAGATCCTCCGCAGCTACCGCTCGGGTGAGGCGGTTCGGCTTGAGGTGTGGCGGGACGGGCGGTCCGTGAATGTGGAAGGGACGGCGCCCTGAGCGGGTGCGAGGGACTCGATCTCGTCGGGGTGGCCTCGGTCCTCTATGAGTAGTATTATGTGACTCGTGGACAGGCCCTGGCCACCCGTTTCCCTTTCAGTCCGGGCGAGCCGCCAGGGAAGCCACTGCAACCCTCCCACCGAGTTTCGGGTCCAACCACTCGAGGTCCGACTTCCTTCCCACTCCGGAGCCCGCATGCATCCAGTTCAAGTTGGAAAGGCCGCATCATTTGCCCTTCTCCTTTCGGTGTCCCTCTGGACGTCCCCTCTGGCCGCGCAGGCGCCCTCGGATCGAATTCGCGTGTACCTCGACTGCGGGTTCTGTGACATGGACTTCGTGCGCACCGAGATCGACTGGGTCGACTACATGCGGGACCGCGCCGACGCGCAGGTTCACGTCCTCGTGAGTCGGGAGACCACGGGTGGGGGTGGTTTCGAGTTCAGCCTCGAGTTCATCGGGCTTCGTGAGTTTGCGCCGCGGGCGGACACCCTGGTCTACGTATCGGGAGCCAACGACAGCCAGGACATCCGACGCCGCGGGCTCACGCGGTCGTTCGGGCTCGGACTGGTACCCTTCGTCGCCGGGACCGCAGTCGGCAGCGAACTCGAAGTCCGGCGTGCACCCCCGCTGGTCGCGCCCGGTGCCGGAGCGCCTCCTCCGGCCAGCGTTCAGGAGGATCCCTGGAATTTCTGGACCTTCTCGGTCGGACTGAATGGGAGCGCCTTCGGGGAAACCCAGCAATCCTCCGGAAGTATTTCGACGAACCTCACGGCCAATCGCACGACAGAAGCCTGGAAGATCAATTCGAGGCTCAGTGGAAGCTACGCGGAATCGAAGTTCAAGTACGAGTCGGGGGGCGAACAGATCCGAACCCTCTCCATCCGGCGGAGCTACAATGCGAACACGCTGGTCGTGAAGAGCCTTGGGCCGCATCTATCGGTCGGGGGGCGAACCGTGGCGAGCATGTCGACATTCGGCAACACCGCCTTCTCGCTCTCGGTAATGCCAGCCATCGAGTACAACTTCGTTCCCTATGCGGAGTCGACCCGGCGGAGCATGATCGTCCGCTATGGCCTGGGCGGCCAGTATGCCGACTACCGGGAGACCACGATCTTCGGTCAGGATGAGGAAACCCTGCCGATGCATGACCTGGTCGTCGGCTATGCCACCCGTCAGCCCTGGGGGAGTGCCAGCGTGTCCCTCAGCGGCTCGCAGTATCTCCACGACCTGGAGAAGTACAACGCCGGGATCAGCGTTTCCACCAACCTGCAGCTCCTGCGCGGATTCTCGTTGAACGTGAGTGGGGGGTACACGCGGGTGAGGGACCAGCTCTCCCTCCCGGCCCGGAACCTTACGGAAGAGGAAATCCTTCTTCGGCAGCGTCAGCTCGCTACCGGCCACAGCTACATGCTCTTTCTCGGACTCAACTACCGATTCGGCTCCATCTTCAACAATGTGGTCAACCCGCGCTTCACCACTTCGGGCGGAGGTGGGCACATGATGATCATGATGTAGGATGCCCGTGCGGCGCCAGGCCTGAACTTGTCTCCCTTCCCGCGCGAGCCGAACCTTAACCGATGACGGCTTTCTCCTGTCACTGCCGGGCGCGGCATTTCGCTCCGGTGGTCCTGCTGCTGATGGGCGTGAATGCCTGTACGCCGGTAGGGCGGGGCGGACCGCCGTCGGCAAGCCCCGAGCCCAGCCCCGA
>JBGTMU010000098.1:0-24408 GCA_041743405.1 Longimicrobiales bacterium
CCCCCCCCCCCCCCCGCCGATGGCGTCACGGGCTCGCCCTGGCGGAGTTGATCCCGATTTCCGGGACGAACCCCGCCGATGATCCGCGGCGAGACCACGATGGCGGGGTTGGTCCCGCCTGGGCGCGCCCTCGCCGGGATCCGGGCGCGCCGCTCGCTGCCACTCCCGTTGGATCTAGAGGGTCTCCGGCCCCAAGCAGTATGGTGAGGCCCCTGGAAGGCAGCAGCCTCCCGGCACAGGGCTGGCCCCGCCCCCCCTCTCGCCTGGGGGCGCCCTGGCGCGTCTCCGGGGGGGAGGTGGTCAGAGGATCCCGTCGCCTCCGTGCGTGGGGGACGGCTCGAGCGACCCCGGGGCCTGCCCTCTGGAGGAAACCATTGGTCCCCTCCCGTCGTACAACACCAGAGACCGTGAACCAGCAGCTCCTGCGAAACGGGTGGACGTGGCATGAAGACCGAAACTGGCCGCCACACGGATGTGGCCGGTCGACGGAAGGAAGAGGGTCGGGTGTGGAGGGCCGCGTTCGTCGCGTCCCTCCTTTTTCACCTGCTCCTCTTCCTCTTCGGGTCCTCGGCTCCGCTCCCCCTGTCACCCTTCAGCGCCGCGGGCCCGCGAAATCACGATGACAGGGCCGCCGAGGGGGCGTTGCAGACCGTGGCACTCCAGTCGGCTCCTCCCGAGGTGGCGATCTCGATCCCGCTCCCGATTCCGGTACCCGAGCTCCCCGTCGAGGAAGTCGTCGAGGAGGTCGTGGCCGAGGAGGAGCTGCCCCCGGTCGAGCTCCCCGAGCCTCCGGGGGTCGGAACCACCACCGGATCGGACCCCGAGGACACGACCGGTGATTCCGGGATTGCGGGAGCCACTGGAGCGGGGGATGCCGGCACGGAAGATGAAGGGCGTTTCCGGCTGATGCCGCCGACTCCGCGGGGGATGATCATTCCCCCCACACACCGGAGTCTCCGCGGTCGGGAGATTCAGGTCTGGGTGTTCGTGGACGAAAGGGGGCGAGTGGTGGCCGACTCGACTCGGCTTGAACCTCCCACCCCCGACCGTCGATTGAACGAGCAGATCATCGCCGACGCGGCGCAGTGGATCTTCAACCCTGCGCGGCGCGAGGGCGCAGCGGTCGCTTCCTGGTATCCCTACGTGATCTCCATGTAGGGAAGGGCCTTCAGGCCAGGAAACTCCGGAGCATCCAGATCGTCTTCTCATGGGTCTGGATTCGTCCAATCATGAGGTCTTCCGTCTGGGTGTCTCCTGCCTCACTGGCCCTGTCCCGGGCCTTCATGAGATCCTTCACCAGCCGCTCGTTCGCCTCGACCAGGTGGGCCACCATGGCTCCGGATCCCGCGTCTTCCTCGATTTCCGTCATCTCCGCCATGCGGGCGAGATTGCCGAGTCCTCCCGGAGCAAGCGCCCCGAGCGCCCTGATCCGTTCCGCGATCTCGTCGATGGCGGTGAAGAGTTCGGTGTACTGCACTTCGAAGGCGGCGTGGAGTGAAAAGAAGGAGGGTCCACGCACATTCCAGTGGCACAGGTGCGTCTGTCCAAGAAGTGCATAGCTGTCCGCGACCACCTGCCGGAGCGCGGTCACGACCGGGCCCCGCGAGGGGCCTGTATCAGGATGGGGCGTCGTCATGAATTCCTCTGTTTCCTCTGGTTGGGTTACGTGTCGTACGAATCCTCTCCCACCTTCCGGCGGAATGGACCCGGCAGCGAGGCTGCGGAGGGTACTCCACTTCACTCCGGCGAGAGTTCCACAGTCGACGGCCTCCCGAGCCCCCCGAAGCAGTGGGGCGCGCTATTAGGCATATAGTTACACGTACTATAGCCCATTTGCGGCATGCCCGATAGCTTGCAGAGCCGGAAACGATGACATGAGCGGAGGGGAGCGATGCGAGACGGGAGGGTGGGCATCACGGTGGGTGGTCAGCTTCCGTCAGAACGGGCCACGAGGAAGAGGGCTCCATGACCCGCCTCCGATTCATCACGTTCATCGCCATCGGAGTGGTGGGGGTGGCGTCAATTGCACTGGTCGAGGGAGCCCACCGAGCTTCCATCCAGGACCTGCACGAGGTTGCAGCCTACCCGGCCGCCTCGGAGCTGGCGGCCGACCGCGTGGCGGCTGCCGAACTCCGGCACCGCCGCATACTTCTCGCCTGGGTCGGATTCCTGATCCTCGGCGGGTTGACCTCCCTCCTCCTTCTCAGGGAGAAGGTGATGGCCGAGGCCGGGAGGATCGACGTCGAGCGGCGCTACTCCGACCTTCGGTCGCTGTCCCCGGTCGGACTCCTGAGGGTCAACGGGGCGGGGCGGGTCATCGAGTGCAACCAGTGGTGGTGCCGGGAGACGGGGGTTCCACAGGAAGAGTGGGCCTCGAGAAACTGGTGGCTGCCTCTGCACGCGGAAGAGCAGGAGAGAGTACGGGAGATCTGGGCGACGAGGGTGCGAATCGGTCGGGCGTTCTCGTTCGAAGTGGAGGTAGGGTCTTCCGCCGGGGGAGAGCGACGGTGGTTCCTGACGCAGTGGACCCCGGCGAACCCCGATCCGGAAGATCCGGACCGGGCCACTCCTGACGTTCCTCCCGCGAATCCGCCGTCGGCCCCGGAGGTCTGGATGGGCACGGTGATCGACGTCTCGGAGCAGCACGGCCTCCAGCGACAGCTCCACCAGGCCCAGAAACTCGAAGCAGTGGGCAACTTCACCGGGGGAATCGCGCACGATTTCAACAACCTCCTTACCGTGATCCTCTCCAACGTCGCATTCCTGAGAATGGACGTGCAGTCGGATGGGTCGCACGAGATGATCGATGACATCGAGGTGGCGGCGAACGGAGGCCGGGACCTCATCCGTTCTCTCCTGGGATTCAGCCGAGGCGGTGAAATGCGGATCGAGGAGCTCGATCTGGGATCAGTGGTGGAGGCAGCGGTTCGGCTGGGTCAGCACATGCTTCCCCAGGGGGTCCGTCTCGAAGTTCACGGCGCTGCGGAGTCGGTAGCGGTGCGCGCGGACCCGGTGGCGCTCCAGCAGATTCTCCTGAACCTCATCTCCAATGCCCGAGACTCGATCGACGGGGATGGGCGAATCACCGTGGAGGTGAGCCGCTCCCGGATTGGGGAGGAATACGTCCAGAATCACCCCTGGTTCGAGCCGGGGAGCTACGGTCAGATCGCGGTCTCCGACACCGGCTCGGGGATGGACGAATCGACGGTATCCAGGATCTTCGATCCCTTCTTCACGACCAAGGAAAAGGGAAAAGGCACAGGTCTTGGTCTCTCGACGCTCCACACGCTGGTCCGGCAGTTCGGGGGGTACGTCCATGTCTACAGCGAGGTGGGGCGGGGGACCGTGTTCCGGGTCTACATCCCCGAAGTGGCGGATCGCCCCGGAGTCGAGCCGGCGCGAGCCACCAGGATTCCGGCTGGCGCGCCTGGGCCATCGGGGAAGACGGCCATTGCTGCGTCGGATGCCGATCCTGACCGCAGGGATCGGGTTCTCGTGGTGGACGATGACCCCACCCTGCGTCGCACCGCCCTTCGACTCCTGGCCCGCCTGGGCTTCGACGCGGAGGCCGCACCCAGTGGAGACGAAGCGCTGGAGCTTCTGGGTGCCGGCGAGGAATTCGACTTCATCCTCTCGGATGTGGCGATGGACGGGGTGTCGGGCGTCGAGCTGCTCGATCGCTGGAGCGAGGCGGGGTGGTCGGGTCGATTCATACTTACCAGCGGGTATACCGCGCGGGAGGTGGATGCGCTCACAGGGACCGGTCGGAATGTGGCCTTCCTCCCCAAACCCTGGACCGTGGCGGATCTCACGGGAGTTCTCGTTCGCACGACAGGGGAGTGATCGCGCGGTGGTTGCTGGCTCAGACCCCCGTATTCTTCTAGCTTTGCGGGATGATTCCAGCACGAGCGGCCAAGCGCATTCTCTGGGTTGACGACGAGATCGAGCTCCTTCGCCCCCACTGCCTCTTTCTCCAGCAGAGGGGCTATCATGTCGACGCCATCGCGAATGGAGACGATGCGCTCGCCCTGCTCCGGGACAAACCCTACGACCTCGTTCTTCTGGACGAACAGATGCCGGGGCGCCGGGGGCTGGAGGTTCTCGAGATCCTCCGCCGGGAGGATCCGCACGCCCGCGTCGTGATGATCACCAAGTCCGAGGAAGATCGGACGATGACGGAAGCGATTGGACGGCGCGTGGACGACTACCTCGTGAAGCCCACGAGCCCACTCCAGGTGCTTTCGGCCGTGACCCGGATTCTGGAAGGGCCTTCCATCCGCCAGCAGCAGGCGGCGCAGGACTTCGCGGCCCGATTCTCCCGGCTCCGCTTTCTCAGGGAAGACGCCCGCGATGCAGAGGACTATGCGGCCCTCTACAGTGAGCTCGTGGACTGGCACCTGGCTCTGGAGGCCGCGGGAGAGCGCGGGCTGCTCGAGTCGGTCGACGCGCTCATGGACGACCTGAGGCAGGATTTCGGAAAGTGGATGCGGGTCACCTATCCCGAGTGGATGCGCCGGGAAAGCGATCCCCCGATCCTCTCCACGGACATCGTGCGGGAGTTCCTCGTGCCGCTCCTTGGAGACGAGCCGGTCTTCCTCGTCGTTCTGGACTGCATGAGGCTCGACCAGTGGCGTGTGGTGCTCCCCCTCCTCTCCGAGCACTTCGAAGTGGAGGAAGAGCTTCACTACTCGATCCTGCCGACGGCGACCCCGTACTCCCGCAATGCCATCTTCTCCGGCCTCTTTCCCGATGACATCGAGTCCCGATCGCCCGGGTGGTGGGGTGGAATCGAAGAGGAAGGGAGCATGAATGGGTTCGAGGACGAGCTTCTCCGCGAGCAGCTCAGGCGCATCACGCGGAGGGACGTCCCCGTTCACTACCACAAGGTGTTCTCGGACAAGGACGGAGAGCAGCTCCGTGGACGCGTGAGGTCGGATGTGTCGACCGGTGCAGGAGTCATCGCCCTCGTCTTCAACTTCATGGATCTGGTGATCCACACGCGCTCCGAGTCACCCGTGTTCATGGAGATGGCGAAGGACGAGGCTTCGCTTCGCGATCTCACGGGGTCGTGGTTTGAGCGCTCCATCCTTTTCGAGGTGCTCAAGGAGGCCGCATCCGCGGGCCATCGTGTGGTTTTCACCACCGACCACGGGTCCATTCTCTGTCAGCGCCCTTCCACGATCTTTGCGCGCAGGGACGCCACCTCGAACCTGAGGTTCAAGTTCGGACAGGATCTGCGCGCCGAGGATCCGGACTCCGTCTTCACCACTTCCGATCCCGCCGACCTTCGGCTCCCAGGCGGCAAGCTGGGGATGAGCTACGTCCTCACGCTCGAGGACTACTTCCTCGTGTATCCCACGAAGCTTCGCGAGTATCAGAATCGGTACCGGGGGTCGTTTCTCCACGGAGGCATCTCCCCGGAAGAGATGATCGTATCGGTAGCGACCCTCACCCCCCGCGCCCGGTGAGCCGAACCCGGCGCGACCGGGGGAGCCCATGAATCTCTACCTCCGCATCGTCTCGTATCTGCGCCCTTACCTGGGCGTGTTTGCCGTGGCGGTGGTGGCGACTTCGATCTTCGCCGCGCTCGACGCGTTCTCTCTGGCACTCCTGATCCCCTTCCTGCAGACCCTCTTCGATGGGGGGGGCGAGGCCGGGGCGGGGGAGGTTGCCGCGACCCCCGCCCCGCCCGATCCCGACGCGCTCCTCGGGCGCTTCATGGATGGCACCGTGGGTCGTTTCGTGGACCTCGGAGCTCCACCCGCCGAGGCGATGCAGGGGATCATCCTCTTTCTGCTCGCGGTCTTCTTCGTGAAGAACGTGTTCGATTTCACGCGAACCTACCTGGTGGCATGGATCGAACAGTCCGTGACCCGCGACCTCCGGGATGAGGTGTATCGCCACCTGGTCGACCTGGATCTCGGCTTCTTCGGGCGTACGCGGGTCGGTCAGATCGTGTCCCGTCTCACGCACGACGTGGAACAGCTCCGAACCCTCGTCACGAAGGAGCTGGCGAAGATCCTCTCGTCGGTGTTCGAGCTTCTCGCGGCTCTGGCGCTCATGCTCCTCATCTCATGGAAGCTCACGCTCGCCTCCGTGGTCGTGCTCCCGGGCGTGTTCGCGATCTGGGGTCCGCTTCTGCGCCGCGTTCGGAGGGGCGATCGCACGATCCTGAATCTTGCCGGAGAAGTGAACAGCCATCTCCAGGAAACTCTCTCCGGAATCCGACTCGTAAAGGCATCCGGGGCCGAAAAGCACGAACGGGCGCGCTTCGAGGCGCTCACCTGGGAGTACTTCAAGGCATTCATCCGCACGGAGAGATTTCGCGCCCTTTCCCAGCCGATCACGGAGATGGTCGGGGCGCTGGGAACGGTCGTCATTCTCTGGTATGGCACCCGACTCGTCCTGACCGGGGGAGAACTCTCCGGAGCGGAGTTCATCGGTTTCCTGGCGCTTTCAATGAAGCTCTATTCCCCCGTCAAGTATCTCGGGAAGCTTCCCGCGATCATCCAGCCAGGGCTCGTGGCGGGCGAGCGCGTCTTCGAGTTCCTGGATGCTCCGATCGAAGTTCACGATCGGGAGGGCGCCACACCATTCCCCGGAGTCCGGGAAGAGATCGAGTTCAGGGATGTCTCTTTCGCATACCGGGAAGACGAGCCGGTGCTCGAGGGGATCTCGTTCCGAGCGCGGGCCGGAACGGTCACCGCGCTGGTGGGGCCGAGCGGGGCGGGGAAAACGACGCTCGTGGACCTCCTCGGGCGCTTCTACGATGTGACGGCGGGCGGGATATTCGTGGACGGAGTGGAAATCCGGGATTTCACGATCGACTCGATCCGGGGCCACCTCGGGATCGTCTCGCAGGAGACGGTGCTCTTCCACGATACCGTGCGCTCCAACATCGCCTACGGAATCGCCGGGACCTCGGACGAGGCGCTGCAGCGGGCGGCGCGCGCCGCTCATGCACACGAGTTCATCGACGCGCTTCCGGATGGGTATGACACGGTCGTAGGCGAACGGGGCGCACAGCTTTCCGGAGGGCAGCGCCAGCGGATCGCGATCGCCCGTGCGATCCTCCGGGATCCGCCCATTCTGATCCTCGATGAGGCCACGTCGGCGCTCGACTCGGAGTCCGAGCGCCTGGTGCAGGCGGCCATGGACCGACTCCTCGCCGGGCGAACCGTTTTCGTGATCGCTCACCGCCTGGCTACCGTCCAGCGGGCGGACCAGATCCTGGTCATGGAGTCCGGGCGGATTGTCCAGCGGGGAACCCACGAGGAGCTGCTGGAGGAAGGTGGGCTCTATCGGTACCTCCACTCCCTGCAGTTCGCGGGAGAACCCATGGTCACCGGGGGGGGTGAGGCGTGACTTCCCCGTCGTTCGGGCACCGATTCGAGTACGCCCTGATTCGCGCGGTGGCCTGGCTGGCGCGCCGCCTCCCCGAGTCGTGGGCCCAGGCCATGGGAACGTGCCTCGGGTGGCTTGCAGGATCCGTTCTCCGGATTCGTCGGAGGGTGGTGGAAGAGAATCTCGCCCGAGCATTCCCCGATCGCGGAGCCGACTGGATTCGTTCAACCGCCGCCGCCTCATTCCGGCACCTCGGGCGGGAAGGGATCGCGCTCCTCCGGCTCGCCGATCTCCGCCCCGAGCAGATCCGGGAGCGTTCAGACGTGGAGGGCGTGGAGTGGGTCGCGGACCCCCTTTCCCGAGGCCAGGGGGTGGTGATCGTGACGGGTCATCTGGGCAACTGGGAAATCGGAGGCGCAATTCTCGCGGCCCGTGGGGTCCCCCTCGACGTGGTGGCCCAGCGTCAGTCCAATCCGCTCTTCGACAGGATGCTGAACGCGACCCGTGAAGGCCTCGGAATGACGGTGATTCCGAGGGGAGAGGCTACCCGGCGCGTACTGCGGTCGCTCCGGGTCCCGAAGGCGGTGGCGCTGGTCGCGGATCAGAATGTCCGAAGTGGCGGCGCCTTCGTCGAGTTTTTCGGGATCCCGGCCTCCACGGCGAGGGGTCCGGCCCTCCTCGCAGAGCGGGCAGGCGCAGCCGTGGTCCTGGCGATCGTGCGTCGACTCCCCGGAGTGCCGGTCCGCTACCGATTCACCCTCACTTCGCTCCCGGCCCCCGATGCGGAGGACCCGGAGACGCGTACCGGCCAGCTCCTCCGGAGCTATCTGGCCGGACTTGAAGATGGTATCCGCAGCGCACCCGAACAGTATTTCTGGGCGCATCGCCGGTGGAAGACGCGCCCGGAACAGGAACAGCCTTCCGTGGATCCGGTAGAAGATATGGAAGGCTGAACGATACCTCCGCCGTGGGGAACTGTCCCCGGCGCCACCTCGACGGGGATTTCCCCCGGAGTCCGCCCCTTGATCTACATCAGCATCCCTGTGCATAGCGAAGCCCGCACGATCGGGATCCTCCTCTGGAAGATCCGGAAGGTCATGCGCGAGTTCGGCCGGGACTACGAGATCGTGGTCCTGGACGACGCTTCGACCGATGACACCGCAGAGGTGCTGAAGCGATACGAGCGCACCCTCCCCCTGCGGGTGCTCCGATCGGAGGTGCGGATCGGTTACGCGGCGGCACTCGAGCGTCTCCTGCGTGATGCGGTAGAGCGTTCGTCCTACCCGAAGAGGGATGTGGTTGTGACACTCCAGGGGGATTTCACTGAGAACCCCGACGATCTTGTGCCCCTCGTGAAGGCGATCGAGGGTGGAGCCGATCTCGTGGCAGGGACCCTCGACACCAACGATACCATCCTCCCCACCCCGCTCCGGGTGTCGCGCTGGCTGGCTCCGTTCGTGCTGGGTCGGGCATTCAGGAAGGCCCCCGTTTCGGACCCTCTCTCCGGGTTGCGCGCCTACCGTCTGGTGGTCCTGAAGAAGGCATTCCGGGAGGGGCCCGGGGAACAGGCGCTCCTCGTGAGCAGAGGATGGGGAGCGAACCTGGAGATCCTGTCCAGGGCGGCGCCACACGCACGCCGGATCGAGGAGTGTCCATACCGGATCCGCCTGAACAATCGGGAGCGGGAGTCCCGGTTCCAGGCGAAGGGCGCGCTGAAGGAGCTGATCTCCCTCAGGCGCACACGGTGGGTTGAAGCTGTCCATGGGGAGGGAACATGAGGTCATATAGAGAGTTTCGTCGAAGCCTGGGTCTCCTGCTTCCACTGGCAATCCCCGGGCTGACCCTCGTTCAGCCCGGTCTCCTGCCGGAGCTGTCGGCGCAGGAGGTCCATGCACCCGAGCGGAACCGGGTCGGAGTGGCCCCTGTGCCCTTCGGTCCCGGAGAGCGCACCCAGTACCAGGTGAAGCTCGGGATCTTCTCGGTGGGCGAGGGACACATGGAGGTACACGGGGTCGAGACGATCCGCGGCAACTCGAGCTATCACGTCTCGATGGGGATCCGCGGCGGGCGGCTGGGGCTGAATGTGAATTCGAGCTTCCAGTCGTGGATGGACATCCGCACGCTCGCGAGCCACCGGTTCATCCAGGACCAGCACGAGGTCCGATACAAGCGGTTCCGGCAGTTCGAATTCTTCCCCTCGGAGCGTCGGTTCGAGCGCGCAGACAACGATGAGTCCGGAGTGCTCCCCTCGGACCACCCGCTGGACGATATCTCGTTCGTCTACTACGCCAGGACACTTCCTCTGCGCGTTGGGGAAACGTATACCCTCCCCCATTATTTCCAGGATCGCGGGAACCCGGTCGTTCTCCGCGTGCTGCGGAAGGATCGGGTGGAAGTCCCTGCCGGCACGTTCAACACCATCGTGGTGCAGCCGATCATCCAGACCCGGGGCATCTTCGGTGAGGGAGGCGAAGCGGAAATCCACTTCTCGGACGATGACCGTCGGATCATGGTCCAGATGCGCTCGCGGGGGATCCCCCTCCTCGGCTCGCTTTCGCTCCACCTGACCGACATCCGGTACGCTCAGCCCCTCCGCGCAATCCGCTTCGATGGTCGGGGTTCACCGGTCCAGGGAGGGGAGCGCTGACCACCCCTCGACGGTACCCGCCTCCGGAGGCGGAGGTCTCCAGGCTCCGGACGGTTCCGGTGGAAGTGCGTCCCAACAAGGTCTCGACCGGTCAGTTTGCACGCCTGCCCCCCACGGATGACCCTTCCTTCCGGGAGTTCCTCGACTCGCTTCCAGCGATCCTCGAGGCGGAGTCGTTCCGGGCGGTGGCGCGCGGGGTGGCAGACGCGGCACGGTCGGGGCGGGGGGTGCTCTGGATGCTCGGGGGTCACACGGTGAAGACGGGACTCGCCCCGCTCCTCATCGGGATGATGGACCGGGGCGCCGCAGGGTTTCTGGCCGGAAATGGCTCGGTTGCGATCCACGACTACGAGGTGGCTCGGTGGGGGGCGACATCCGAAGACGTGGAAGCCGGGCTGGCGGATGGATCCTTCGGGATGGCCGAGGAAACGGGCCGGGAGATGAACGAGGCGATCCGGGAAGGAGCGGAGCGGGGAATGGGGATGGGCGAAGCCCTCGGCTGGGCCCTCGATCAACGCGCCGATCTCGCGGCCCCGGAGCGCTCGCTTCTCCTCCAGGCGTATCGAAAGCGGATTCCTGTTGCGATCCACGCGGCCGTGGGATGCGAGATCATCCATCAGCATCCCGATGCGGACGGTGCGGCCATCGGCGCCACCTCGATGCGCGACTTCCGGCGGCTGGCGGGATGGCTGCCCGAGCTGCATGAAGGCGGGGCCGTTCTGAACCTGGGTTCCGCCGTGATCATGCCCGAGGTCTTCCTGAAGGCACTGTCGATGAGCCGGAACCTGAACGAAGGCCGCCCGGGTCCCTTCCTCACGGCCGACTTCGACATGATCCGGCACTACCGGCCCCGCATGAATGTGGTGACCCGCCCCACGAGGAGCGGGGGCGGGAAGGGATACCAGATCACGGGTCATCACGAGATCATGGTGCCCCTTCTTGCGTGGGCGATCAAAGCGTTTCTTGCCGAAGGCCGAGGGGAGAGTCCGCCTCCCGAGGCGTGAGAGCCACCGTGTTTCACCTTTGGGGAGGAAAACTCCATTCCATGCATGCCGTCCACCTGTATTCCGTTAGGTTGGCGTCGACCCGCCTCGGGCGACTGATTTTCCTTTCGCTTTTGCTGTCCCTCTTCCTCGTGAGGTTTCCTCACCCGGTCGCTGCGCAGGCCCATGACACGCACCCTCAGGATGCCGAGACTGCGCAGGCCGCTCATGACGATCATCGGATGTACCGGGTCACGCTCGGATCCGGCTGGACCCTGGCCGCAATGGCCCAGATCGTTCCCCTCTTCTCGCGGATCGGGGGCCTCGACGGAGAGCCGCTCGATCGGAGCCAGGGGGTTCTCACGCAGGGTGCGCTGATGGCGAACCTTGAATCACCAGGAGGTCGCTGGGTGCTCAGGGTTACCCCCCATTTCGAGCCTTTCACGCTCGAAGATGGGGAGCTGACGCCGGGTGGGTGGGGCGAGGGGTTCCTCGATTTCCGGCATCCGCACACCTTCCTTCACGAGGTGATGGTGAGCCGGAACCACAGGGCCGAGGACGGATGGAGCTGGTCTGTTTCCGGCGGCAAGGGTTTCGCGCCCTTCGGAAGTGACGACCCGATGGGACGTCCGTCCGCGAAGTACCCGACGAACCATCACCTCGCCCAGATCCTGGAGCGATTCACCCTGAACGGACTCCTGTCGAACGGGGACTGGGTATTGGAAGCGGGGGTGTTCGGAGGCTCCGAGCCCGACGGCCCCCATGACCTGTCCAACTGGAAGAGCTTCGGGAATTCCCAGTCGGCGCGCGTCACGCGGATCGTGCCTTCTGGAGATGGGATGGGGAAATGGGAGCTCTCACTCTCGGCGGCCAGGATTCTGACCTCGCATGAGGGAGAGGACGAGCGCACCCTCCTGTTCCATTCGGGCGCTCGGTGGGACGATGGGCGTCGATCCCTCCTGATCGAAGCGGCCCGCAGCAGGGTCGAAGATCAACCTGTTTCCGGGTACTACTCGGTGCTGGCCGAAGGGAAGATGCCGGTCGGGCCGGTCCATGCGTACATGCGCGCCGAATACGCCACCCGGCCGGAGTACCCGCGCGGAAGCGGAGATGAGGGATACTTCCGGTACTCTCACCACGCGCATCCGGTCGGCGCGTCACGATGGCAGATCGGGGCCGTGGGGGTCGAGGCCTCCGAATGGCTCGGCAGCGTTCTCGTTCGGCCCTTCGTGGAGGGGGCGGTGCAGCGGGCATCTCGGGTCGCCGGGACGATCGACCCGCGGCTTCCGCTGGACCAGGGCTTCACTCTGCTCACCGTCGGGGTTCGCGTTTTCCCCGGGGGCGGGCCGATGCGGATGGGGAGCTACGGGCTGCGCGATGACATGTCGCGAATGCTCATCCCCGCGCCGGGGGCGGATCCAGGAGCCGCGCCACACCACTGATCACGGCTTCGGGGGTGATCCGCGTCATCCCCTTCCGATATCCGGTATCCATTCCGTACGCCTCTCCCGGGAAGCGGGCGTATCCGTCCACGACCCGATCCCGGGGGAGGCCGTACGGGCCGCTCCGGGCCGGGTTGGTTCGCCCGAAGAGCCCGAGGACGGGGGTGCCGAGGGCCACGCCGATATGGAGCGGGCCCGTGTCAGGGCTCACGAGCAGGTCCACGCCACCCACGAGCCACATCATGCGCCGCAGGTCGTCGCCCAGGGCGTCGATCGGGTCGGTCCGTGTGTCCCGGAGTATCTGGTCGGCAATCGCCCGCTCGACCGGGGAAGGGCCCCCCAGAAGGAGAACCTGAAACCCCCATCGCTCGTGGAGCGCATCGACGACCGGAACCCAGCGCTCCGCGGGCCAGTTTTTGTCCGGATGGGTGGTGCCGACCACGACTCCACAGACCGGCGGCTCGATCGAGGCGAAGAAGCGTTCCTGAGCTTCCCGTTCCTGGGCCGAGAACCGGAGTCCCCATTCGACAGGACGGGCGGGCGCCCCAAGCGCGGTCGCGAACTCGAGCGTCTCGTCCACGACGTGAGCGCGCGGCCCCCGGGGAATGCGCCGGTTCGTGAAGACCCAGTTCAGGTCGCTCGCCCTCCGGAAATCGAAGCCGAGCTTCACCGGCGCTCCAAGGAGAGCAGTCAGAACCCCGGCCTTGAGCGCCACCTGGGGATCCAGAACGAGATCCCAGCGGCGGCTCCGTACCCCTCCCCGAAAGCCGAGGTACTCGCGAATCGCCGCGGCTCCAGAGCGGCGGCGGAAGGGTAGGATCTCGTCCACGAACGGGCTCTCCTTCAGCACGAGCCCCGGCACCGGCTGGGCCACCCAGGTGATCCGGACCTCCGGCCACGCCCGCTTGAGCGCTCCGGCGAGGGGGAGGGTATGGACGATATCCCCGATCGCGCTCAGGCGGACGATGCAGACGTTACGAGGGTGCACCCGCACCGTCCCGTTCCACTTCCATGAGGAAGAGCGACGGCCCCCGCAGCTTCTTTCCCTTGATCCGGATTTCGAACGCGTACCGTCCCGGACGGGGGAAGACCACCCCCTCGAGCGGGAGAATCAGCCGGGTCCGGGGGGGAGGCCGATCGGCAGGCCGGGGATCCACATCCGTGTGCCCCTCCACCGTGAGCGAGGGACGGCCGTCCGGGCCCAGCAGGTCGACCTTGAAGGCGTTCCTTCCCTCCTCGCCTCGATCCCACTCGATGGTGGTAACGAGGACCATTCGATCCTGTTTCGCCGGAAACCCGGGCGCTGCGAGATCGTTGAACACGCCTTCGACATCCATCTTCCCGTCCGCGCGCATGCGGGCGTCGTCGCAGACGAATGAAAGCTGTACGTGCATGGAGACTCCTGGATTCTGCTCGAGTGCCTGGTCAGCGGGCCGACTTCTTCCCGCCAGCATTCCGGTCCGCGGATCCCCACCCCCCACCCCCTGGAGAGCGCACACTGATCACATCGTCCGCGACGGCTCGGAAGGTAACCTTTCCGGGAAGTCGTTCCTCTATCCCGGCACGAATGAGCGCGTTCTCCCCAGGGGCACCCGCGGATCCGCCCTGGGCTCCCGCCGGCCCTGCGATGCGCCTCTCGGTGAGCAGGGTCACCTCGGCCGGAGCCAGAAGCTGCAGGTCTCGACGGATCCCCTCCCCTCCGGAATGGATTCCACCCCCTCCGGTTCCCCGTCGAATCTCGTAGCGCACCACCCGGAAAGGATAGGCGTGTTCCAGCGCTTCGATCGGGGTGTTCAGGGTATTCGACATGTGGGTGTGGACCGCGGAAAGGCCGGGGCCCCGGGGCCCTCCACCCATCCCCCCGCCCACCGTCTCATAGTAGGTGAAGGCCGAACCGGTGGCAGGGTTGACCCCCCCCATCGCCATGTTGTTCATCGTACCCTGGGAAAGAGCAGGGACCCTGTCCGGAAGGGCCTGGCCGAAGGCTCGGAAGAGGACATCCGTGACGCGCTGGCTGGTCTCGACATTCCCGGCGGCGACCGGAGCCGGGAGTTCGGCGCTTACGATACTCGCCGCAGGGAGGATGAGTGTGAGCGCCGACATGGCTCCGCCCCCTGCCGGGAGCGCGACTCCCAGAAGGTCCTCCACGATGCAGCGGATGACGTAGCGTGTGGCCGACTCCGTGATGGCCGACACGGCATTCACCCCGCCTTCGACCTGCGGGGAGCTCCCCGTGAAGTCGACGGTGATCCGGTCTCCGCGGAGCTCGACCCTCACGCGAATGGGGATGGGTTGCTCCGAGAAACCGTCGCCCTCGAGATGGTCCTCGGCCGTCCACTCCCCGTCCGGAATCCGCTGGAGTCCCTCGCCGAGGAGTCGATCTCCGTATGCGGTCAGCTCCTCCATCGCCTGGATGACTTCTTCCGTCCCGCGCCGCACCGCCAGTTCACGCAGTCGCTCGCCCCCCGTATGGAGCGCGGCGAGCTGCGCCGCGAGATCGCCCTCTCGTTCCTCGGGGGTTCGGACGTTGGCCAGGAGCAGGGTCCAGACCTCATGAACCCGCTCGCCCCCTCGCATGAGCAGAACAGGGGGGATGCGCAGCCCCTCCTGGTAGATTTCGCGGGCGAGAGGCATGGAGCCCGGACTCATTCCTCCCACGTCGGAGTGATGCGCTCGAGCAGCCACCGTACCGAGGATGACTCCCGACGTCGGGTGGTAGACCGCGGACACCAGGGTGATGTCCGGAAGGTGCGTGCCCCCCCGGTACGGATCGTTCAGGATGACGACATCTCCCGGTTGCAGCGGGCCGCACGCATCCAGTGCGGACTCCACGCTCCGCGGCATGGCTCCGAGGTGCACCGGCATGTGGTCTCCCTGCGCCACGGGGACCCCCCTGGGGGAGAAGAGCGCACACGAATAGTCCTGCCGTTCCTTGATATTGGGGGAAAAGGCGGAGCGCCGGAGGGCACCGCCCATCTCTTCCGTGAGTGCCGTGAAGAGGTGGCGGAAGACCTCGAGACGGATCACTTCGGGTCCTCGAGACGTAGAATTCAAGGGCTGACTCCGGGTGGCATTGCAGGCCTGTTTCGATTAGGTTTCGATGCTGAAAAGCTTTCTCACCAATACGCCCCGGAAGCCCCGGCTCCCGCCGGAAGACACGCTGCGTCCGGGTCGTCACAATAGAACGGAGGTTCAATGACGGATAGGACGAAGCTCAAGGATCGAGCCAGGGACGAACTCTTCAGCCACATCAACCGGTGTGGAGTGCTCCAAGCTGAAGTTGAAGACCAGAAGCACTGGATGGAAGAGACGATGGAGTACCTGGGAGAGCGTTACCCCGATCTCTCCGACGCCGATCTGAAGGAGCTCTTCAATGTAGGCATCCGCTTCTGCCAGCCGGCCATCGCCCATGGACGGCCTTCCGCCAATGGGGCTGATGCCGAGGCCGAGGTCGAAGCGGCCGTCGCCAGCGACGAGGTCGAGACCGAGGGAGTGGTCGAGGCCGAGTCCGCGAGCGAGCAGGTGGCCGTCACGGCCTGACCTGCCCCTTCGGGGTTGAAGGAGGGGGCGTGGAGCCTGCCGGAGTTGAACCGGTTGACGCTTCCCGCCCCCTTCTCCATTTCGGGAGTGGGGGTTTCGATCCTGAAAGGGTGGCCCCGGGAATGCCCCCCGATTACATTTCCCCCCAACTCTTCCGGCCGCGTACCGACCCGCCCACTTCCCCGCGAGGATCCTGCATGCCCGAACGGTTCTGGAGTTCGGAGGAATATGACGAGCAGGCGCACACGCTTTACAATGAAGGCAACTACGATGGGGCCCTTTCGACGTTGAAAGAGGGCCTCACTTTGTATCCCGATGCGGTGGAATTGTACGTCGGGCTGGGGTACGCACGGCTCGCTCGCGAAGAGTTCGCCTGGGCCCGGATGGGGTTCGAACAGGCGCTGATCCTGGATCCCACGCACGAAGATGGGCTGGTCGGAATGGGGGAGGTTCTCCTCCGTCTCGGCTTCACGGACCAGGCGATCGCTCTTTTCGCGAAGGTCGAGGCGCTCGGTTTTGCAGGCGACATCGACCTCATGCTCTCCATGGGCCGCGCTCTCTATCGGGAAGGGCTCTACCCGCAGTGCAGGGACCTCCTGAACCGACTCCTTTCGGTTCGACCCGAAGCTTCCGAAGCGATCGCCACGATCGGATACGCCACGCACCGGATGGGAGACGAGGTGGGGGCGTGCCGGCTGATCCGCCGCGCCCTCCGGATGACCCCGGATCTGCATGAAGCCCGGGTATATCTGGCACACATCCTCTACGACCGGGGTGAATGGGATGGCGCCCTGTGCGAATTTGAACGGGTTCCCCCCCCGGAGCACTGGGATCCTCTTGCGCTCTGGCGTCTCATTGAACTGAAGCAGATCGTGCTGCGCTGGCCGGAAGAAGACCCGCGCATGGCACCCTGGTCTTCGCGACTGGAACAGTTGGATGTTCAGCACGACGATCCGATCGAACGGCTCCTCGCCGAGGTCGAGGCCCAGGCTGCATCCTCGGATGAGTGGGGCATTCGCGATGAGAACCAGCTGGAGCTGTTCGAAGTCGGGGAATTCGACCCGCACTTCGACCAGGTAGTGCGGATCCGCTTCACCGGAGGGCAGACCTACCGTGGGACACCCCATGAAGTCGTCCGACAGTTCCGCGACGACTCCGGCTTCTCGCACGAGACGATCCACGCATTCATGCGCCGGATGGCCGAGCGGTGGCAGGAGGAATTCGGAATCGAGGTGCCTCCGAAGGACCCGGAGTACTTTCTGCGAAGCCTCGCCGGACATGGAATAATCCGCGTTCTGCCGAGCGATCCCGCCACCTGAACCTGGATCCCACGTGAAGCCCCTGGATGACGCCATTCTCGACCGCTTCTTCGGAGCGCTGGTAAACGAGATCAACCGCTCTGCGCCGCACTACCTCCGTTCGGAGTTCACGGTGGCCGAGATCTACCAGACCCTCGTGCCCTACCGCACGCATCGGGACCGGATCGGAGTCGAGATGAACGGCGACTACGAAGACGCGCTTCTGCGGCTTCTCGCTGGTGAAGGGGATTTTCTCTTTCTCGGATCCGAACCCGCCGTGGATCAGATCCGGCGCGAACTCCGGACGAGCAACCCGAACACCGGGCTCTACCGGGAGTTCGCCGCACTTGGGGTGCGACTGAACCCCGAGCGCGTTCCCGAAGGTCACGGCGACTCCGCGATCGACCTGCCTTTCCTTGACGTGGAACCCTCGGAACCGGAGATGAACATGGCGGGAGATTCGGCGGGCGAAGAGGATGAGGGAGGCGCGGACGACATGGAAGGGGCGGCCATCGAAATGGAGGAATCCCGGGTCGTCGATGAGGCCCCGGTTCCGGGCCGAGGAGCCTGGCCGGTGCCGACGCCTGAAGTCGCTGAAGGCGGACGGCTGGAGGCAGGGGATGATGGGCCGCGAGAACCCACCGCAGTTGCGGAGGCGTGCCCGGCGTGTGAAGGGGCTCTTCCGGAACGCGCCGGGCTCCGGTTCTGCCCCTTCTGCGGAACCAACGTCCGGTTCAGACCCTGTGGCGCCTGTGGTGAAGAGCTGGAATGGGACTGGCGTTTCTGCGTGGCCTGCGGCGAAGCGGCCGAATAGTGTCCTGAGTCAGGGCGCCACGATCGTGCCCCGGCGGTGCCTCGGTCTCCTCGGTATCGTGTGCCTGCTCGGAGCGGGGCAGGGATGCATGCCCGAACCCCCTCCCCCTTCCGATCCGGAGCTGCGGGCGGAGCTCGGGATCCCGGATGATGTCTCCATCCACCGGGTGGATCTGAGCGGCCGCGGCGACCAGACCCGGCTCGTGCCAACGGAGATCCATGCCGCGACGGGGGACCTGGTTCAGTTTGTGGTCCTGGACCAGCGGGTGCACCTGCTTCGCTTCGACACGGCGGGGCTGTCTCCGGAGGCACTCGCCTTCCTGAGAAGCACCGAGCAGGACGCGCCACCTCCTCTGCTGGAGCAGGGCGTTCGCCTCGTTCTGAGCTTTGACGGGGCTCCAGCCGGGATCTACCCCTTCCGTGTGGAAGGGAGCGGCCCTCCGGTCCGGGGCCGCATCGTCCTGTCGGGCGGAGAGCCGTGAAGGCAGAGGGCTTTCAGTCCTGAAGATGCTGGCGTTCGAAGGGCCCCCCACCTATACTCCTGACCGGATCCAACCCCCGCACATCCTTCGTTCCCTGTCGCCCAGCCATGCCACGACTCGCCATCATCCCCGGAGACGGAATCGGCACTGAAGTGATGCGCGAAGCCGTCCGGGTTCTCGAGGTGATCGAGGCGCAGAGTGAGCTGGCCATCGCCTGGGATGAGTGGGACCTCGGGGCCGAGCGCTATCTCAGGTCCGGCACCACGATCACCGAGGAGGAGTTCAGCACCCTCTCCGAGGACTACGACGCGATCCTGCTCGGTGCGCTGGGTGACCCGCGAGTCCCGAGCAACGTGCACGCCCGCGACATCCTTCTCGGCCTGCGCTTCCGCCTCGATCTCTTCGTGAACTACCGCCCCTGCCGCCTTCTGGATCCTGCCCTTTCGCCCCTCAAGCGAGGCGAAGCGGCCCCGCTCGATCTCAGGATCTTCCGGGAGAACACGGAAGGGGTGTATACGGGGCTCGGCGGGAGGTTCAAGGAGGGCACGCCCGACGAGGTGGCGATCCAGGAAGATCTCAATACATGGAAGGGGGTCGAGCGGATTGTGCGCGCGGCCTTCTCACATGCCCGGGAACGGGACCGTGCGCGCGTGACCATGGTCGACAAGGCGAACGCGATGTCGCACGCGGGCCGGCTCTGGCGCAGGGTCTTCGACGAGGTAGGCGAAGAGTTCCCGGAGATCGCGACCGAGGCCATGTACGTGGATGCGATGGTCATGGATCTCGTTCGCCGACCCGACCATCACGACGTAATCGTGACTTCGAACCTGTTCGGCGATATCCTGAGTGACCTCGGCGCGGTGCTCGCCGGGGGGATGGGGCTGGCCGCATCGGCGAATCTGAACCCCGGCGTCCACGCGCTCTTCGAGCCGGTGCACGGTTCAGCTCCCGATATCGCGGGCACGGGACAGGCGAATCCGATGGCCGCGATCCTCTGCGTGGCGCTGCTCCTTGAGCACCTGGGAGAGTTCACCCTTGCCGAGGAGGTCGAGGGCGCGGTGTCGGATGCGGTCCGAGCCGGGGTCTCTACCCCTGATCTGGGCGGGGACCAGGGAACGGTGGAAGTGGGTGAGTGGATAGGGGCCCGACTCAATTCGCGGCTCGAAGTACACGTCTGAACGGACTGGAGACCATGGCGGAAAGAAGAACACTGGGTCAGATCCTGCTGGGATACGGCCGAATCGACGAGGCCGATGTCGAGAGGGCCCTGAAGCATCAGGAGACGGCCGGAGGCTACTTCGGCGAGGCGCTTCGCGCTCTCGGGATCGTAAGCCAGGAAGAGCTGGAATGGGGACTCGCTTCCCAGTTCGATCTTCCCTACGTCTTCCCGGATGCCGACTCGATCGATCCTGAGGCGGCCGATCTCGTGACGCCGGAATGGGCGCTCGCGCACCTCACCCTCCCGATCATGAAGACGGCGGACACGGTGACCGTCATCGTGGATTCGCCTCTCAAGACGGATCCGGTGGACGAGCTGCAGCACCGGACGGGGCTCAAGATCGAGCTCGCCCTCGCCTCGGCCGCGAAGATCAGGGAGTTGATCCGACAGATCTACAGCCGCCCGGCCGCCTCAGGTGAGGTGCCGGAAGGGCATGCTCCGGTGCGGCTGAGCGATCTTTTCGGGGAGGCGCTGGAGCACGGGGCGAAACGAATGGGGATCTCGGTTCGAGGCCGGCGCGTAACCGGCTGGTACGAGGATCGGGGGACGATCCGCCGTCGCCACGTTACGACGGGGTGGTCCGACGAACTCGAGAAGCTGGTCACGCCCTCCCCTGCTGCGCGCTTGGATTCAGCCAACTCGAGCTGGACCGCGCAGCTCGAGCGCGAAGGCGTCGGGCACCCGGTGGAGGTCAGCGTTCTCTCGTCTCCGGCGGGCACGGAATACCTCTTCAAGCCGGTTGCACTGGATTCGGGGGTTCAGCAGCGGTTTCCCCCGCCATCTCAGGGGGTGTTGGCAGAGGTCCGGCTCCTGGCCCGATCGGGTACGGCCCGCTTCGGCGTGAGCACGGAGCCACCTGAACTCGCCTCCGAAATTCTCCCCTTTCTCCCCATGCTCCTGCTGGAGCCGTCCTGGCGATCGGCCCATCTCGCCGAGGGCGAGCGAGACCATGACGAGGTCTTTTCCGTGGCGCTTCCCTCCGACCCGGAGGAGCGGCAGAAGAGGCTCGAGGAGTTGAGAATCTTCCACTTCGATGCGGTCACCGCAGACCTTTCCGGGCCCCTCGAGAGCTGGGCCGACGGGGTTCTGGATCTGGCCGCAGCCGCGTTTGTCCCATGGGAGCGGGGAGACGACAGGAAGCGGGCCGAGAGGGCCGGGGTTCGCTGGGAACTCCGGATCGACAGAGAGCCGGGAGGGCGACTGGAATGGTCCCTCCTCCCGCTCAAGTAACCGACCCAAGAGACGGACCGATCGCGACATGGCACAAATTGACCAGTTTCTCCGGGCGCTCGCCGAGAAAGGCGGGTCGGACCTTCACCTGACCACCGGCGCCCCGCCTCTCATGCGCCTCCACGGGGAGATGCAGGCCTTTCCCTTCCGCGAACTTGCCGCGAAGGACATGGAGAAGCTCGTGTACGAGATCATGGAAGAGGAATGGCGCATGCGCTTCCTCGAGAATCTCGACCATGACTTCGCCTACGAGATCGAGGGCGTGGCGCGCTTCCGTTGCAATGTGTTCTGGCAGCGGAAGGGGCTGGGAGCCGTCTTCAGGACCATCCCGTCCGAAATCCTCACGGCCGACGATCTGAAGCTCCCCGAAGCGGTGCGAAAGTTCGCCATGCTTTCGAAGGGGCTGATCCTCGTGACCGGGCCAACCGGCTCCGGGAAGTCCACGACGCTCGCCGCCCTCGTGGATCTGATCAACGAGACCCGAAGAGATCACATCCTCACGATCGAGGACCCGATCGAGTTCACCCATCCGAACAAGAAGTGTCTGGTGAACCAGCGGGAGATCGGAACCAACACGAAGTCCTTCGCGAATGCGCTGAAGGCTGCGCTCCGCGAGGACCCGGATGTGATCCTCGTGGGAGAGATGCGGGACCGTGAGACCATCGAGCTGGGGATCACCGCTGCCGAAACGGGGCACCTGGTGTTCGGCACCCTCCACACGAACTCGGCACCGAAGACGGTAGACCGGATCATTGACGTGTTCCCCGCCGACCAGCAGGAGCAGATCCGGTCGATGCTGGCGGAGTCACTGAAGGGCGTGGTGTCGCAGGTCCTGATGCGCACGAAGGACGGGAAGGGGCGGGTCGCGGCGCTGGAAATCATGCTGGGCACCTCAGCCGTTTCGAACCTCATCCGCGAGGCGAAGATCTTCCAGATCCCCTCGATCATCCAGACCGGGCGGAAAGACGGGATGCAGCTCCTGGATCAGCATATCCTCGAGTTCCTGATGTCGGACAAGATCACGCCGGAAACGGCGTACATGAAGGCCAACAACAAGGCGCAGTTCCTCCAGTACCTGAAGGAGAAGCCCTCGGAAGAGTTCGTCTGAGGGGTAGCCCTCCCACGTGAACCACCCGGCCTCGTCGGGGTAGCCGCACACTCGCGGCCGTCCCCGGCGGGGCCGACGCGTTTCTTCACGAGCCATTCCACGCAGATCTTCCAGCACGGGAGTCCAGGCCGATGCCGACGCAGGGAAATGATAGAGAGGTAGTGTTTCTTTCCGGGAAGCGAACCGCTTTCGGGACTTTCGGGGGGTCGCTGAAGGGGTTCTCCGCGACCGATCTCGCGGTTTTCTCCGCGAAGGGGGCGCTCGAAGCGGCCGGGGTGGATTCGGGCGACGTGGATCATGTCGTCTACGGCAACGCCCTGCAGACTTCCTCGGACGCGATCTATCTTGCGCGGCATGTGGGTCTTCGCGCCGGACTCCCCGAGGCGACCCCCGCGGTCACCGTGAACCGCCTCTGCGGATCCGGATTCCAGGCTATCACGCAGGGTGCCCAGGAAATTCTCCTGGGTGACGCCGAGGTGGCTCTGTGCGGGGGTACCGAATCCATGAGTCAGGCACCTCACGTGGTGCGGGGTGCGCGGTGGGGTGATCTCCGGCTCGGACCCGCTGGAAAGGCATTCGAGGATCTGCTCTGGGAGTCGCTCCTCGACACCAACTGCAACCTCACGATGGCGCAGACGGCGGAAGAGCTCGGAGATCGCTACAGCGTGACACGCGAGGAGTCGGATCAGGTTGCGCTCGCCAGCCAGCTCCGGGCCAAGGCCGCGTGGGATGGCGGACGCTTCGCCGCGGAGATCGTGCCGATCCTGCTGAAGAGTCGACGGGGTGACACCGAGTTCGCCTATGACGAACACATCCGCCCGGAGACCACGCTCGAGGCGCTCGCGAAGCTCCGCCCCTACTTCAGGGAAGGCGGATTCGTGACGGCCGGGAATGCCTCCGGGATCGGTGATGGATCGGCCTCCACCGTGATCGCATCACGGAGCTGGGCCGAGGGGAAGGGCCTCACCCCGATCGGGCGGCTCGTATCCTGGGCCTATGTGGGCGTTGAGCCGAAGGTCATGGGGATCGGCCCGGCACCGGCCGCGCGCAAGGCGCTCGAGCGGGCGGGACTCACCCTGGACGACATGAAGCTGGTCGAGGTCAACGAGGCCTTCGCGCCCCAGTACAAGGCTGTCGAGAAGGATCTGGGGCTCGACCCCGAGAAGACCAACGTGAATGGCGGAGCGATCGCGCTCACGCATCCGCTGGCGGCGTCAGGCTCGCGGATCACGATTCACCTCCTCCACGAACTGCGACGGCGCGGCGGCGGCTTCGGGCTCGGCTCGGCGTGCATCGGCGGCGGACAGGGGGCAGCGGTCGTGGTCGAGGCATTTGCGCCCTGAGAATCAACCCGAACTGGAGAGATGTTGTGAAAATCGAGAAGGTAGGAGTGGCTGGATGCGGCCTCATGGGCAGCGGAATTGCGGAGATCTCGGCCAAGGCGGGGTTCGATGTCCGAGTTCGCGAGATCAACGATGAGGCTGTGGAGGCCGGTCGCGGGCGGATCACGAAGTCACTCGACCGAGCGGTCCAGAAGGAGAAGATCACGGCCGCCGAGCGCGATGAGGTGCTTGGCCGGATCTCCTTCACCACGGCCATCGCGGATCTCCAGGACCGCGACATCGTGATCGAGGCCGTGGTCGAGGATCTGGAAGTGAAGAATGAGCTCTTCCAGACGCTCGACCCGCTCTGCGCGGAGCACACGCTCTTCGCGTCGAACACGTCGTCCCTCACCGTGACCGACATGGCCGCCGCGGTGAACCGCCCCGACCGGGTGGTGGGACTTCACTTCTTCAACCCGGTCCCGGTCATGAAGCTGGTCGAGGTGGTGCGCACCATCGCCACGTCGGACGAGTCCTTCGACCGGGCCTTCGCCTTCGCCCGCGCCCTGGGGAAGGAGCCCATCGCTGCAAAGGACAACTCGGGTTTCGTCGTGAATCTGCTGCTCGTGCCCTATATGCTCGACTGCATCCGGCAGCTCGAGAGAGGGGTCGCCTCGATCGAGGATATCGACAAGGGGATGGTGCTCGGGTGTGGATATCCGATGGGTCCGTTCACCCTCTGCGATTTCGTGGGGAACGACACGACGTACAGGATCGCCGAGATCATGTTCAACGAGTACCGGGAAGAGCGCTACGCCCCACCACCGCTCTTGAAGAGGCTCGTGGCGATGGGCCGGTATGGTCGGAAGAGCGGGAAGGGGTTCTACGACTACTCGGGGGAGAAGCCGGTTCCGCTGCCTGTGTGAGGGTTCGAAGTACTGATCAGGCGCGAAAGAAAACGGCCCTCCGCGCGGTGCGCG
>JBGTMU010000099.1:0-1953 GCA_041743405.1 Longimicrobiales bacterium
CTTCTTCATCGTGGTCCCCTTGCTCGGGAAGTTGTGGAAGACCTCCTGACGATGCCTCACCGGCACCGCCTGGAGGGGGACCACCACCCCTCTACTTCAACAGCGGCCGGGACAATCTCGGAGGCAGTCCTCCAGGTTGTGGCGGAACCGTTCGCTGCTAACGGATTGCTAACGAACGCGGCAGAATCGGGTGTCACGGCGCCGTACGCGCTGGACGCCCTCCTTCGCGAAAGTCCTGGTCAGAGGCACTTTCCGGTACGCGACAACACGCGATAACACGGCGAGATCACGCCTTAAACCCCCCTGGCCCCTCGGGGCCGTGTGGGTTCGAACCCCACCCCGGACACGGGTGGTGCTCGCCGCGCTCGATCTCACTCGTGAGGCGGGCTGAAAAAGTCGCAAACCCAGCTGCCGACCGTCCGGACGTCAACTGGGCTCACTTCCTCAGGCCCTCGGCCCTCGGCATTGATGATTGTGCCACCGGATTGTGGCGACGCCAAGGGCCTATCCACCCCGGACGCGCATGTGGCCTGGCTTCCAGCGTCCGCTGAGGGGTCCAGGCCACTACTTCCTCGGGTTGAACAACCCTCGGCGGGATTCAGAGTATCGCCAATCGCTCGCCGGGAAACCCCTGAGTTGCGAACTCCCCAGAAAGCCGCAAACCCAGCCTTCGACCGTCCGGACGTCAGCTGGGTTCACTTCCGCAGGCCCTGGGCCCTTGGCGAGCACAAGTGTGCCACCAGGTCGCGGCAACGCCAAGGGACTTCCGGCTGTCGTCGTTGCCTGAGGGGACGGTGAGGTCAAGGCGCCTGACGCAGCGCCACCGGCATGCCGCGTGCTGATCGACCTGCTGTTCGGACGACTTTCGCCCGTGGTGTGGGAACGAGGTCGAGGTCGAGGGCGTCGGCGAGTGCTGCCAGTGTGATGGCCGTCGGGTTGGGCGACTCGACGCTGAACAACCGACGGACCGCCTCAGGGGCGAGATCGGCTCCGCGGGCCAGCTCAGCTTTCGTGAGGCCGAGTGCCTCGCGGCGGTCGTCGAGCGAGCGGACGATGGCGTCCACCTGGTCGATGCGCCGCCGGGCCTTCTCGTACGCAGCCCGGTATTCGGGATCCTTCTGCTGCTTGGCGAGATACTGCGCGGCACCAGTTCGGGGCTTCATTGCCATGAGGGCAGCGTAACGTAAAAGATACGCACCGCTCACTGCTCCTGAAAAGCCGCAAACCCAGCCGCCGACCGTCCGGACGGGGACTGGGTTCACTTCCTCAGGCCCTCGGCCTCCGGCGAGCGACATTCTGCCACTATTTCCTCAGGGGGCAACAGACCCTCGTGCCGACGCAAGAACAGGGCACCCGGTAGGGGACAGGTGACGTGCTGTGGATATACAACGCAGAGTTGTAGTTGCGGGTTGTCTTGTCGTGGCGTTGCTCGCATCGTGTGGCAGCTCAGGGAATGGGCAGGAGGTGGTGGTCGGCCAGGACGGAAGAAGCGAATTGGGAGCGTGCGAACGCGCTGCTTCAGACACGCAAGGCAGCGGCTTTGATATTCCGAGCAGCATTTTCGATGTCGACTCCCGGTTGTCGTGGTACACCGCGGAGAATGCTGGAACGCGCGGAGAAGAACGCCACGGGATGCCGGGGATGACCCTCTACAGGCTCTCGCTGAGAGCAGTGGATCCAACGCGAGCCATTCTGGATGGCGAGGTCACGATCACACTCGAGAGCGAAGTGCTCGACTGGTTCGAGGCCCAGATTTCTGCCGGATCTGCACTGCTAGGCATGCATACGTTTCGAACCCAGAAGGTCAATGATAACCCAGCACCGCTTGACGGCACGCGTGCCCCCGATGGTCAAGCGTGGGCTGTCTTGGGGCTCGGACCCGACGGGGGCCTCGTTCTCCCACCCACCTGTGACGGGAGCCGCGTCTGGGCGGAGCCGCTAGCGGAGGCAGCT
>JBGTMU010000100.1:0-12379 GCA_041743405.1 Longimicrobiales bacterium
GGCGTGGCACGCCGCAATCGCGGCCTGGAGCGCATACGGACCGAGGGCCCCGCCCGGTCGTTGTGCCCGCTTGAGCGACTCGAGCCCCCGTCGGATATGGATCGGATCCCAGCGGCCCCGGTCCTGATCCATCAGCAGCACGGCCTCTCCGTGCACCCCTCGGCGAGCGGCGAGCCGTGAGGCCTGGAGTTCCATGATCGCCACGAGGCCGTGCACCTCGGGCTCCTCCGGCGCCAGCCCCGCGAGCACCCGACCGAGCCGGAGCGCATCTCTGCAGAGTTCGGGCCGGACCCATTCCGTGCCGGAGGTGGCCACGTAACCCTCGTTGAAGACCAGGTAGATCACCTCGAGCACCGACGCGAGACGCTCGGGAAGCTCGCGCTCCGGAGGCAGTTCGAACGGCACCCGGGCCTCTCGAAGGGTCCGCTTCGCCCGAACGATGCGCTGGGCCAGCGTTGGAACCGGTACGAGAAACGCCCGCGCGACTTCTTCCGTCGTCAGGCCGCTCACCAGGCGGAGCGTGAGCGATACACGGGCCTCCCTCGAGAGCACCGGGTGGCAGCAGATGAAGATCAGACGCAGGACCTCGTCCGTGATCGGCTCGCCCAGATCGTGGTCGGGCGGAGCCGTCGAACCGGTGATCCTGAACTCACCCGCCACCTCGTCCTCTTTGCGCGACCCGAGTTCCCGGCGGCGAACCCCATCGATCGCCTTCCGACGTGCCACCGTGGTCAGCCACGCTCCCGGGTTGTCGGGGATGCCTGACTCCGCCCACTGCTCGAGTGCCGCGAGCAGGGCATCCTGTGCGAAGTCCTCCGCGAGGCCGACGTCGCCCGCCAGACGCATGAGCCCGGCCACGATGCGCGCGGACTCCATGCGCCAGACGGCTTCCACTGTACGGCGCACATCGGGGTGCGTCACGGTCCGGCCAACCGCCGCCCCATCGCGTCAGCTCCCACCGGTCGGCCCGACGAACGTCCCGCCGGTAACCCACACCGTCTCGATCGGCAGCACCTCCATCGAGAAGCCGAGCTCCCAGCCGATCTGTCCGGTCGGGTGAAGCGAGGCGATCCGGATCGCGTGCTCGAGGTCGACCGCTTCGATGAGGAAGTAGGAACCGGCGACCTCCTTGGCCTCGGCAAATGGGCCGTCCGTGACCGTCGGACCCGAAGGCGTCGGGCGGATGTGCGCGCCGGCACGATGCTCCAGCGAAGCCACCTCCAGCACGGCCCCGGTGGCATTGAACGCCTCATCGTGCGGCCGGCACCGCGCTCCAAGCGTCTTCCTGTCCTCGTCCGACATCGCATCGAATGCGTCGGGGGCGTAGTAGCCCAGGCAGAGGAATTTCATCAACCCTTCCTCCCCTTGCCGCGTGTCTCCTCGTCGCCGAGGTCGAAGTCACCGACTTTCTCCTTCACATCATCCGGAAAGTCGTCGAAGTCCTGCACCTGACGAACCTCGATGAACTCGTTGTCGCCCATGGGGGCCTTCCTGGCCCACTCGACCGCCTCCTCGCGCGACGCCACATCGATCATCCAGTAGCCGCCGACGACTTCCTTGGCCTCGGCGAATGGCCCGTCCTGCACCGTCGGCCTTCCTCCTTCGTAATGCACGCGGAAGCCCATTGACGGCGGGTGAAGGCCGTCGAGGGCGAGTAGCACCCCGGCCTCCTGCAGCGCCCGGTTGTACGCCATCATCTTTTCGACGGCTTCGGCGTCCGGCATCGTCCCCGGCTCGGCGTTCTCGTAGCCCTTCGGGATCACCAGCATCATGAATCGCATCGTGTTCTCCTTTCGGTCTGAATGGGGTGTCGTGTGGGCCGCGAGTCTCCGTCTGACGTGAGGACTCTCGACCCTTTCACCCAGGCGTCGAACGCGGGATCCCGATTTCGACATGGGAGAAGCAGCTGGCAAAGGACAATGGGCATCCGGCCCCTGCCTGCTTGCACAGCCCGAAGCCGCGCCCTACCTTGCTTTTAGCTCCCCGGAAGGCGTTAGGATTTCCTATCCCCAGGAGCCGCTGAGTGGAAGGTAGTCACCCGCCTGTATCACCAACGATCCGCCTGCGAGTCTTCGGCGGTCTCGAACTCGTCCGCCTCGGTGGGAAGCGTGAGATGGCGACGCAGTCCAAGCGGGTGGCACTCTTCGCGTACCTCACGCTCGCCGAGCCGCGGGGGCTCCAACGCAGGGACTCCTTCCTGCCCCTCTTCTGGCCGGAGTTCGACCAGAGCCGAGCTCGGGCGGCGTTGCGGCAGTCGATCTACTACCTCCGCAGGGCGCTGGACGAGGACGTCTTCCTCGGGGAGGGGGACGAGACCCTCGGCATCGATCATGCGGCAGTCGACTGCGACGCTCTCTCCTTCCAGGCCGCCCTGGAACGAGGCGAACTCGAGGCGGCGCTCACCCTGTACGCGGGAAAGCCGTTCGCCGGCTTCCATTTCTCCGGCATGGATCCAGGTCTCGAGGACTGGTTCCACGCCACGAGTGCTTCGTACCGATCAGCCGCAGCAGACGCCGCACGTACGCTGGCCGAGCGCGACATCGAGGAGGTACCCGCGAATGCGGCCGAGTGGGCGAAACGGGCGATGGCCATCGACTCGGAGGACGAGGGCGCGCTCAGGCTGAGAATCCGGGCCCAGGCCATGGCGGGCGACCGGCTCGGAGCCCTCAGAACCTACCGAGAATTCGAGGAATGGCTCCAAGTGGAGTATGCAATCGAGCCGTCCGGAGAGACGCAGGAGGTAATTGAGGAGATTCGCTCCGCAGAACGTTCAGCCGAGACCCCACCCGCGGCGGTTTCCGAGCAGGAGCCCATCATCCTTCCCCTCCCGGCTGGGCGACGCCGGACCCAGTTCCCTATGGTACTGGTCACAGGCGTGGCCCTCATCGCGTGCCTGGGTTGGGTCTTCTCGAGCCTCACGCGATCGGAAGCGGCCGGGGAGGCGGCGGGGATCCGTGATCCAGCGCCGGAGGCTCCGTTCGTGGAGCCGCAGCTCGGAGGCCTTCACGACCTTCGGATCGTCTTCAGTTCCACGCGTGACGGGAACAGCGAGATCTACACGATCAACGCTGACGGCACCGAACTCGAGCGAGTGACCCAAGACCCGGCCGCGGATTGGGAACCCCGCTGGACGCCCGACGGGCGCATCCTCTTCAGGAGCGATCGACGCGGGGACCACGACATCTACGTCATGGAGGAGGATGGCGGAGCCGTTCGGCAGCTGACGGACCATCCGGAGTCAGAAGTCGGCGCGGTGATGAGTCCGGATGGATCAAAGATCGCGTTCAAGAGCGCACGGGACGGAATCCGATCGGCGCCGTATCTGATGAACTCGGACGGGAGCGGGGTACGCCGACTCATGGACGCTCCGGCCAGCGCGATGGACTTTTCGCCCGACGGAACCCGGCTCGCCCTGGGGTCGTTCGCTGCCGCCGCCGGCAACGACCGCAATTCGGATATCTTCGTCCTCGACCTGGTAGGGACGGAGCCACCGATTCGACTAACGGACGCATGGTCCTACGATGACAATGTTTCCTGGTCTCCCGACGGGAAGAAGATCGCCTTCCGTTCCGGGCGGGATGGACTCTACAACCATGAGATCTACGTCATGGACGCCGACGGATCCGGTCAGACGAATCTGACCCGAACCGTGGGGCACGATATGTTCCCACGATGGTCCCCGGACGGATCCATGATCTTCTTCGTAAGCGAGCGAGGGGGTGGGAAGGACATCTATGTCATGGGGGCAGACGGGTCCGACCCCCGGAGAATCACCCGTGACGGTGGCACCCAACCGGACGTTCGGGAGCGACGCCCCCTCTCTTTGCCATGCCTCATGCTCAATGGCAGCTTCGAAGAGGTGACCGGGGCTCGCCGTCCCCCGGGATCCGATGCGTTCGAGGGAGTGCCGGGCTGGCGCGCGCACGACGCGCTGCGTCTGAGAAGTGGGGAGCCGAACAGCCCTGATCTGTTCGAACACCCGAGTGGCGTGCCCAGAAATCGGTTCGGATACCAGTTTCCTGCCGAGGGGAGGCGCTACGCGGGGTTCGCGACGGGAGGGTCCACCCCTCCGGGGGGGACCGAGGCTCTGGGCGGTTCCCTGCGGGAAGCTCTCGTTCCCGGTCAGACGTACGAAATGAGGGCTTCAGTCTCGAACGGGGACGCCGTCTCTGATTGGAACTTCCTCGAGGTCTATCTCCATTCGACCTCGACGGGCGCGTCCATTCGGATCGACACGCTGACGAGCTCGAACGACCAGACGTGGACGCGAATCAAACGTCGCTTCACCATCTCGCCGGGTGACTCGAACGGATACGATGAAGTCGTCTTCCGCGGATCGTATCCCCGGGCCAAGCCGGCTGGCTACTGGTACATCGACGACGTGGATGTCTGCCCCGTTGACTGACTCGAGCCATTCCGGCGTCATCGACCTCCATGTCCTCGGCAAGGCCGAGATCTTGTTGAAAGGGTCGCAGGTGGGCGGCATGAGCCATGGCTCGAAGAGGCTGTCCCTCTTCTGCTACCTTGCTCTGGCCGAGCCATCGGCCCCGCATGATCGCGACTGGTTGGCCAGTGTCTTCTGGCCGTCCCTGGAGCCAGAGCGCGCGCGAGCCGCGCTGCGACAAGCCATCTATCAGCTCCGCCAGGCGCTGGGCCCCGACGTCCTCGAAGGGGCCGGTGAGGACATTCGCGTGGTCGCGCACGCCCTACGGACGGATGCAGACGGGTTTCAGGAGGCTCTGGAACGTGGGGCCCTCGAGGACGCGCTGGCCCTGTACGGGGGCGACCTCCTCCCTGGCTCGGAGGACCTCGATGCTGGCCCTGCCTGGTCGGAGTGGGTGCACGCGGGGAGGTCAGCTTTTCGGAGCGCAGCATCGGGCGCGGCAACCCGACTCGCCCAGGAAGCCTGGAGGCGAGGCGAGGCCGGACGGGCAGTGCAGTGGGCACGCCGAGCCGTGGAAGTCGATCCGGACAGCGAAGAGGCCGCGGCTCTCCTGGCCGCGCTCCGTGACGCTGGTAGAGGAGCTGCGCGCCGGCACGCCGGCGCAGTGGTCGCCTCGGCTCTCCTCGTGCTTGCCCTCTCTGTGTGGGGGATATGGGCCCTTTGGCCGGGCGTTCCCATCGATCAGGCTGCCACGGTAGCGGCGTCCCAGGCAGTCCCGTTCGTGGAGCCCCAGATCGGAGGCCTCCATGATTTCGAGATCATCTTCGACTCATCGAGGGACGGCAACAACGAGATCTATCTGATCAAGGCGGACGGTACGGAGCTGTTCCGACTGACCTACCATCCGGCCCGGGACGTCGAGCCGGCCTGGTCCCCGGACGGCCGATCCATCGTCTTCGTGAGTGAGCGGGACGGGAACGCCGAAATCTACCGGATGGACCCCGAGGGAAAGGATCTCACCCGTCTGACCTACGACCCGGCTCCCGATGTCGCTCCTCGCTACTCGCCCGACGGCAGACACATCGTCTGGGCCTCCGGGAGAGAGGGCAGCCTGGACATCCACATGATGAACGCGGACGGCTCCAACATACGAAGGATCACGACGCATCCGGGCGACGAAAACAAGCCAGCCTTCGCGCCCGACGGTGACAGGATCGTCTTCCAGGCGACCATCGACGCGGCCGGGAATCCCCGCGGGGTGGATCTGTTCGTGCTGGACCTGGTTGCCGGAGGGGAACCGCAGAGACTCAACGACTTCCGCAGCTTCGACGACGAGCCTGACTGGTCGCCGGACGGCTCCCGGATCGCATTCTCGAGTGCCAGAGACTCGATCGGAGGCCGCGAGATCTTCGTCATGGCCGCGGTCGGTACCGGCGAGGGGCCGATCACCTCTTCTCCGGGGGCGGATCGCCACCCGAGGTGGTCACCTGACGGCTCCATGATCCTGTTCCGGAGCGACCGGGCGGGCGCTCCCGACCTCTACGTCATGGACATCGACGGGTCGAACGTCCGGCGGATCACTCGCCGGGGAGCTCGCAGGGCCGACTGGCGGAGGGCACCGCCTCGGCCGGAGGAGTGTCTGGTTGTGAACGGGAGCTTCGAGGAGGTGGATACAGAGCATCCCCCACCGGAGTCGGATCGGTTCTATGGCGTACCGGGCTGGCATCCCAACGAAGCACTCTACGTGAGCGGAGGCTTCCATAACAGCCCCGACATCTTCGTCGCGCCAGAATCGGTGCCCAGGAACCTCTTCGGCTATCAGCTCCCGGCGCACGGCCGAAACTACGCAGGCGTCGCGCACGGCTGGAGTGGGGTGAAGGCGGAAGGCGCGACGGAGGCGCTGGGCGGCCAGCTACGGGAGCCACTTCGACCGGGCGGCACCTATGAGATCTCCGCCCGGTTCTCGGCATCCGAGACCTACTCGGACATGAACGTGATCGAGATCGGCCTCTTTTCGAGCCGCACCGGGGCCGTCCTCACGGTTGATACGCTGCGCGTCGAGAATACGCGAATATGGCATCGCTACACACACCGCATCGAGATCGCGCCTGACGATTCCAACGCCTACGACGAGATCGTCTTCCGCGGCGCGAATCCGGTGGCCAGCAGGGGCTACTACTTCCTGGACGACGTGGATGTGTGCCCGGTCGGCTGACCGCTCCGACACCCTTCTGGCTCACCATCCTCCCAACCCGTCACGAGAGCCGTCACGAGGCCGTCATAGGCCGACGTCACGGGGTTTCTGACGGTTTCGTGACAACTGAGGCGCCACCTTGGCTGGCGAATGGATCGCGACTCGCGCGATTCACCGTTCAATCGCAGGAGGTGCCCCATGACTGTTCGAGATCTCTCCCCCCACGTCTTTCGCATGTGGACAAAAAGTGCACTGCTGCTTCTGGCCGCAGGAGCGATCTCAGCGTGCACGGACATGGACTCTCCGCTGTCACCCGCCGCTGGAGATCCCGGGACGGCCCTGTTGTCGACTGCCAGCGGCTCCGGAGGATTCTCGTTCTGTGCCGCCGGGGATGACGTGAGATTCCTGATGTTGGGTAGCGAGGACGCATTCGGCTCCACGCCGGACCTGAATCCCCCGAACATATCGGGTGGTCTGGCGGTATGGGCGGCGACCGTCCCCAACATCAAGGGCGTGGATGACCCGCGGCTGAACCGCCGGGTGGTCCACAGGTTCGAGTTCGAGGACATCGCCGCGGACCTCACCGGCGCCCGACTCCGGACGCTCCTCAGGCCGAGCGGGTACGCGCGGAACGACAATCTCGATCTCCGCATCATCGAAGACGACGGCCTCTACAGTACAATCTGGGTTAGCCGCATCGGCAATGACGGCTCCGCCCCAGGTCTCCAAAGCAGTGCCTGGGACATCAGGGCCAACCCGGGTCTCGAGTTCGAGGCGGTTCTCGACCTTTCGGACCTCCCGTTCCGTAGGGTCGACCGGCCCACCGACTTCCTTCCCGTCATGAGGGACAGGGGGTTCCTCGACTTCCACGTCCAGGACGACACCGAGGTTGATTTCGCCGAGCTGCTCCTGTGTAGCCGGCCACCCAATGTCGCTCCGGTCGTCACATCCATCACGCTGCCGACGGCTCCCGTACCCGTGGGTTCGAGCACGTCTCTCACGGCAACGTTTACCGATGACAACCCGAACGACGTACACACGGCCGATATCTTCTGGGGCGACGTAACGACTGCGGGAGCGGTCACTGAGTCAGGGGGGTCGGGAACGATTTCAGGGAGCCACACTTTCGCGGCTCCGGGCGTGTATACCGTCACCGTCTCGGTGAGCGACGAGGAGTTCACCGGCACCCGCTCCTCCGCCCTGGACACCCCCGCCTACATCGTGGTCTACGACCCGTCGGCGGGCTTCATCACGGGAGGCGGCTGGATCGACTCCCCCGAGGCCGCCTACACGCCGGACTCGTCCCTCTCGGGCCGCGCGAGCTTCGGCTTCGTCAGCAAGTACAAGCGCGGAGCCAGCACGCCCCATGGGAATATCGAGTTCCAGTTCGGAGCCGGTGATCTGAACTTCAGGTCCACCAGCTACGACTGGCTCGTGATCGCCGGGGCCCGGGGTCAGTTCAAGGGCGAAGGCACGATCAACGGCCAGGGGACTTACGGCTTCATCCTGACCTCGATCGACGGCGAGGTGGACGGAGCGGGCGGTGCGGACCGGTTCCGAATCAAGATCTGGGACAAGGCGGCCGGCGACGAGATCGTCTACGACAACCAGATGGGCTCGAGCGAGGTCTCGGATGACGGTACCGGGCTCGGCGGCGGTAGCGTCGTGATCCACACCCGGGGGAATGGTAGGAGGTAGGCCCGCTCATCTCGCACTTTTCATGGGGTCGGTCCGTTCATGCGGGCCGGCCCCTGTGCCCCGTGGGAGCACACGTGTTCCTCGTCTTCACGAACGCGATCGGCTCGGCGCTCTCGTACCCCTTCGGGATCACCAGCATCATGAATCGCATCTTGCTCTCCTGTCAGTCGGTGTGGTCGGCGTGTGAGCCGCGGGTCCCCGCCTGATGTGAAGATCCCCGACCCTTTCACACAAGCGTCGAGCGGGGGGGCCGATTTCGACGGGGGTGGCTCGAGGCTGCGGGGGGGAACCGCGCACCCCCCCGTCAACTCTCCCGGAGCGATAGGAGATCTTCCCCGTCAAATCCCAGGACCGAGCCGGACTCGATCTCTCTCACCACGCCGTCGCCCCATTCTCCGCGCGCCGAGAAGCACGCGTACACAAGCGAGCCCGATTGATGGGAGGAGGGGAGTTCGGGAATCACGGTCGCGGCTCTCGATCGCAGCCGTGCGAGGTCTCGGTCTGAGAATGGTCCCCACTTGCACTCGCCGACAAGAACTTCGTCTGTTGGGCCCAGAGCCACTACGTCAATCTCGTTCTCTGTGGTGGCATCCCACCACGCTCCCATGCGGCTGGGTCGGAACGGGAGCCTTTCGGATCGAGCCACCCACGACCGGCATACGTCCTCGAATACTGGCCCCATGTAGTCGTCGAGCCCCAGCTCGATACGCCCCCGCCACAATGCCGCAGGAGATGCCAGGCTCAGCTCCCCCGTCGCCTGAAGCGGTGCGATGAAACGGTGCCAGAACCCGACATACGGATCTGACAGGCTGTAAAGCGTGCGCTTCGAGGTTTTCGGGTTATCGGTGACGGGAACGAGGCGTCTCACCAGATGCATGTCTTCCAGCCATCTCATCGGACGCGACAGTGACCCGCCCGGCTTTCCCAGGCGCCTCGTGATCCTGCTCCACGTCCGCTCTCCGGTTGCGATCGCCCGAAGAACGGAATAATGGATGTCGGCGTCACCCAGGAACGCGTCCAGCATGTGCTCGGCTTCATCCACCAGCCGCCCGTCGGGGTTCAGTAGCAGGCGGGATACGTTGGTCTCCAGATCCTGTCCAGCGCGCAACAGGCCGAGGTGGCCGGGGAGACCGCCGACGATGCCGTAAGTGATGAGGGCGTCCCGCGCGGAGTAGTCCGGCACGAACGCCCTGACATCTTCTGCCTCGAACGGCGGGAACGTCAGGCGACCTGTTCTGCGACCGTAGAGCGGCTGATCAGCCTCCTCCAAGCGCTTCATCGCAGTGATGTGGGAACCGTTCAGAACAATCTTGGCCTTCATACCTGACCACCGATGGTCCCACGTATCCTGCAGGATTGATGGGAGTGCGGGCGCCGCTTCGGCGAGATAGGGGAACTCGTCAATCACAAGGAGAAACGCTTCTCCGTCCGCACGCTCGCCCAGATACGCGAACAGCGCCTCCCAGTCCGGGAAAGCAACGCCCTGCTTCAGGGCGCGATCACCGTAGTGCTCGCCGACGATGCGGCTCAGCACTGCGAGCTGATCAGCCTCGGTCCGTCTCGTCGCCTGGTAGTATATCCCGCCAACACTTCTGGCGAACCGCGCGAGTACCCAGCTCTTGCCAGCTCGCCGCCGACCGAGCCCAAGAAGCAGCTCCGGCTCGGCACTGTTCCAGGCGTCGAAGAGCGTCTGCCAGATCAGATCTCGATCGACGATGTCCGCTGGCTTGGCCAGAGCACCGCGCATGGCGTCGGAGATTTGTGTGCGGCTTTGCGCCATTGTTGCACCCGGGCAAGTTGTAGGCATACAAGTTGTAACGCTACAACATAGAATCGCTGCGCTCGATTCGTCAATACCCTGCCTTTCAGGGGCATCCCGCGATGGGCTGCACTCGCTTGTGGCTCACAGCGCCGAAGCGGTCCCCCATCTGAGCATCACCCCTCGCCTGGTATACGGCGGGGACCGGACTGGAGCCCGAACTGGAGCCACCGTCGTCCCCTGGAGGGGAGTGCACGAAGTGGGGTGGGGGTGAGGTGAAGGAGTGCTGGGGGGATCCGGGAGCTTTCCCGGTTCATCCACGGTGGGTGAGGTGTTCTGGAACCCATTCGCGCAATCGAGTCGCACCGTCTCCAGTTATCGCGCCTGAGACGGTTCTCCGATAGACAGGTTGATCCTTTCGCAGTTCGATCGTGACGCTGGCCCCTTCGGAACTACGGCTCACGGTGACACGGCCCACATCCTCCCAGCCCAGGTAGGTCACGCCAAGCATCAACCCCGGACTGCCCATCAGAACCGGCCTTGACCAAGCAAACCAGACGACAATCAGAGTTGAGAAGCCGAAAGCGAAGAGCCCCTTCCCCCACACGGAGCCCCCAGTCAGGCTGTCCAGCCAGAGCTCCATCGCGAGGGTGAAAGCGATGAGTGAGACGAGGAACGCCAGGTGCCCACGATCGAATGAGCGACCCAGCGACACCGGGAACTCCGCGGCGGCGCGCTGCTTCCGACGCCACCAGCGAAGCAGCAGCATCCATTCGGCGGCCGCGCCCGCAAATCCGATCGCTCCCAGAGCTGGCACGGGCGAAATTCCCCAGAACGCGGACGCGGCGAAGGCGCCTATGAGGGCGGCTGCCAGCCAGAATGTGGGTTGCTCCACTCGACGTAGAACCGCGGCACGGAGGGTCCGCGCAGGCGAAAGTTCGCGACCGCGGCCCGGGGTCAGGGCACCCATCGCTTCGCCAGACGTTGAGCCAGATACAGCCCGAGCCCGGTGCCAACCATCCCGACCATGAATGCAGTGAAGAAGGACACGAGAGCGCCGAGCTGCCACCCTACCCAGCCTCCTGCTGTCATTCCGGCGAAGTTGAGAATGCCACGCATGACCCGAAGATAGATCCGCCCACCGGACTGGGATAGTCACGAAGCGGAGACGGGGCCCCGCGAGGGGGCGCAACTCCCGTCGGGCGGGGCACTGGTCGTCGCCCACCTTTCGGGGGCATCGCCGTGGATGAGGAGCAAAAGGGCACCAGCAGTTGCCTGCACTCCTCCTCAGAAATTCCAGACGAAGTTCACGGCCGGAAGGACGAAGAACCCGTCTCGGATCGTTCAATCCCGGCCCACGCCGACTTCCGTGGCCTCCGCGCCTACTTCCGCGGCCTCCACGCCCATTTCTGCGGCCTCCACGGCCGCGCCGCCGAAGAAGTGGTCCACGCGGGTCTTGAGGAACCCCTGCAGCGCCGACGCGGCCAGGGCGGCGCTCCCGCCGGCGATCCATCCGCCAGCGTCCGGCGGCAGCCCGATGGCCTCGAGCACATGGTCCGAAAGGATGGTTTCCACGGCTCCGAAAACGAAGACCACGGCGACCCCGAGGAGACCGAAAAACGACGTCTTTCGGATTGCGAGCCCGGGGTCCACGACGCCGTCGTAGAACACGGCCATGAGGATCCCGACCATGTAGACGAGCCCCACGGGCGCGAGGATGACGCTGAGGAAGGCGTGGAAACCCACCGCGGAGGGCGAGGAAACCACGAGTTCGACGAACCGATCCAAATCCGCCCAACCCAGGAGGAAGATTCCGGCGAAGCTGAGCCCCCCGCCGAGCGTGAAGCCTTCGACCATCCAGAGCATGCGCCGACGGTCCGAGAGGGACGCAGCCCGGTAGGAGCACCGGAGGGCGGTGAACGCCACGACCGGTGCAACGCATGCGAGCACGTACTCGGCCGCCAGGGCCCAGGGGCTCGCAGGTCCGACGAGCACGAGCAGACCTCCCAGCCCGAGTGCGCCCAGCCACACGCCGTGGGGATGGGTGGCGATCTTTCCCACGGCCAGGACGATGCGATCCTCCCAGGCGCGATAGTCGTGGGTCATCAGCCGCGCCAGGCGGCTCGTGCCGCTCCGGGCCCGAACCCGGTCCGTCAGCGCAGTGGAGAGTCCCTGCCACCACCCGATGAGGCGCCCGCCCACCGGAGTGTCCATCCGCTGCTCGGCCATCGAGAGCGTCGCCATGTAGGCGAAGTCCTCCTGTCGCAGAGGCCGGGGAAAGGTGAATGTGAAGCGGAGGAAGGCGGCCGCGGCCAGCCAGAGGGCCAGGTAGTCGGCGTGCTCG
>JBGTMU010000101.1:0-19341 GCA_041743405.1 Longimicrobiales bacterium
GAATGGCATTCAGCACATCCAGGTTGGTGATTCGGACGTTTCCCCGTTGCGTGGGGAAGCACCCCTCGATCCGTTGAAACTGCTCTTCGGTGATAATCATCCATCAAGATAACACTTCAAGACCGTAGTGTGAACAGGCCCTAGTGTCCCAAGTCAGAGATTCGTTGAGCACCGAGGGAGTGGCTGCGCCGCTGCGAGCAGCCGCGATGCCGAGTAATAGCGGCGCTATTGCGGGAAAGAGCAACGACCTCGCTGTGGATGCAGCGGCTCACGAGCCGAGCGACTGTGAAGGCCCGTCCAGCGACGCCCGGCTCCCCGGGACAACGGCGCACAGTGCCGATCATGCCAACCAATCTCTGAGCCGGGACATCAAGGCAGTGTGAGCGGGCAAAGGCGGATGAAGCAGATCCCCGGGCGGGGCGCTGGTCGGGAATGGCTGGCGCTCCGCCCTTTGTTTGTGCCCGGGATGACCGGCGGGCGCCGGAGAGCGGTCGAAACGGGAGGCTGGTGGGCAGGATGGGAATCGGGGACCTGTCCGCCGGGATCAACTCCGCCACCGCCGTTTCGCGCGTGTTCGCGGCGGGGTTGATCCCGGAAATCGGGACTAACCCCGCCTACGATGGTATCACGGGCTCGCCCCGGCGGTGCTGATCCCGATTTCCGGGACTAACTCCGCCGCTGATCCGCGGCGGGGGCCCGATGGCGGGGTTGGTCCCGCCTGGCCTCGCCCTCGTCGGGATCCGAGGGCGCGCCAACCGCCGCTTTCTGCCACTCCGTGGATGCTCGCACGCGGGTGAGCGCCTGGCCCGACAGTACGGCGGTCGCGATCCCGTCGCGAATGGATAGCCAGGTCACACGGTTGACCTCGATCCCGGGGACGCGGAGTCCGTTTTCCTTGCGGCGATCTCCCTCGAACCTCGCCCGCGACGAACAATGCTGGCCTCCCCGACCCTGACCGAAAGCCAACACTCACCCATCCGTCTGCACGAAGGGCCCGGTCCTCGCGGACCGGGCCCTTCGTCGTTTCGAACTCCTCAGAAGCCTGTCGGACGGCTCCTGAAGAAGCGGACTGGATCAGCCGAAAAGCCTCTGCACAAATTCGGCCAGCCACCCCAGCGACCGCTGGGTGGGTTCGTCGGCCGCGAGCCCGTGGATCCGCACGAAGAACGGTGCCAGCACGAGCGATACCACGCTCATCAGCTTGATCAGGATATTCAGGGAGGGTCCGGACGTGTCCTTGAAAGGATCCCCGACCGTGTCGCCCACCACCGCCGCCTTGTGGGCGTCGGAGCCTTTCCCGCCATGGGCCCCGCCCTCGATCAGCTTCTTGGCGTTGTCCCAGGCCCCGCCGGAGTTGGCCATGAAGAGCGCCATGAGCACGCCGGTCACGGTGGCCCCGGCAAGCAGTCCACCAAGCGCTTCCACGCCGAGGAGCCAGCCCACCAGGAAGGGAGCGACGACCGCCGTGACCCCCGGAAGTACCATCTCCCGCAGAGCCGCCTGGGTCGAGATGTCCACGCACCGGGCCGAATCGGGCTTCCCGGTGCCATCCATGATCCCGGGGATCTCCCGGAACTGGCGGCGAACCTCTTCCACCATCCCGGCCGCCGCCCGGCCCACCGCGGTCATCGTCATGGCGGCCACCACGAAGGGAAGCATTCCGCCGAGGAAGAGACCGATCACGACCATCGGGTTCACAAGGTTGATCCCGGTGACCTGGAGTCCGACCTGCGACGTATAGGCGCTGAAGAGCGCGAGAGCGGTCAGAGCCGCCGAACCGATGGCGAAGCCCTTCCCGATGGCCGCCGTCGTGTTCCCGATCGCGTCGAGCGAATCGGTGATCTTGCGCGTCTCCGGCCCGAGTCCCGCCATCTCGGAAATCCCGCCGGCGTTGTCGGCCACCGGGCCGTAGGCATCGACCGACATGGTCACGCCCACGGTCGCGAGCATTCCGACGGCCGCGATCCCGATCCCGTAGAGGCCAGCCGACTCGAATGCGACATAGATCGCTGTCGCGATCAGAGCGATCGGCACCGCTACGGATTCCATCCCCACGGCGAGGCCGGTGATGATGTTCGTGGCTGCTCCGGTCTCAGAGGCATCCGCGATCTTCCGAACCGGCTTCGCCGAGGTGTAGTACTCGGTTGCCAGTCCGATGAAGATCCCGACGAGGGTTCCGGCCAGGATGGCCCAGAACGGCCCGAGCCCGGAGTACTCCGTTCCGGTCAGCGGGTCGACCAGCTCAAAGCCCATGGACGAGACGACGAAGTACATCGCGCCGAGGAAGATCCCGGCGGCAATGAAGGTCACGTTTCGGAGGGCCCCTGCGGGGTCCGTGCGTTCCAGCACCTTCATCATCGCGATTCCGACGAATGAGGCGGCGAGCCCGATCATGATCGTGATCAGCGGCAGGGCCACCGCTTCGGCCTGGTAGTCCTGCCACATCGCGGCGCTGGCACCGATGGCGATCGTGGCGACGACCGAGCCCACATAGGACTCGAAGATGTCGGCGCCCATTCCGGCCACGTCACCCACGTTGTCGCCCACGTTGTCGGCGATGGTGGCGGGATTCCGGGGGTCGTCCTCCGGGATGCCGGCCTCGACCTTCCCAACGAGATCGGCTCCCACGTCTGCGGCCTTCGTGAAGATTCCGCCGCCCACACGCGCGAAGAGCGCGATCGAGGAAGCGCCCATCGCGAACCCGGCGATGACCTCGGCGAAGTGCGGCAGATCACCCGTGCCGGGGATCGCGTCCGCCGCCATGAACCAGTAGAACCCGCCGAGACCAAGGAGTCCGAGCGAGGCCACGGCGAGCCCCATCACGGCCCCGCCGAAGAAGGCGATCCGAAGGGCCTTCCCCTGACCGAAGTCTTTGGCCGCAGCCGAGGTCCGGACGTTGGCCCGCGTCGCGGCCTTCATCCCGATGAAGCCGGCGACGGATGAACTGACGGCTCCGATCACATAGGCACCGGCGGTCTCCCATCCGATGGCCCACCCGAGCAGCCCCGCGACTATGGCCACAAATCCTGCCAGCACCGTGTTCTCGCGCCGGAGGAAGGCCATCGCCCCGTCATGGATCTGGCCCTCGAGTTCCCGCATGAGATCGGTACCGGAGGGCTGCTTCTTGACGTACATGTAGATCCCCATTGCCACTGCGAGGCCGATCAGGCCGAGCAGTCCTGCGCCGGGGGTCAGCGCTACGAAGTCCATGTGGTCTTCATCCTCGTTATCGGTTGAAACGATTCATGGCCGGCCCGACGCCCTCCCTGAGCCAGACGCCCACGGCGTCGACAAGCTCGGGAAAGAGCGACAGAACACGGTCCTCGTCCTCCTCCTCCATCGGAGTGAGCACCCAGCTCACCAGATCCTCTCCGCCGGACGGCTTTCCCACGCCGATGCGCAGGCGCGCGTAGTCCTGGCTCCCCACTGCTGCCTGGATCGACTTGAGCCCGTTGTGCCCGCCCGCGCTCCCGGATGCACGGAAGCGCACCCGGCCCACGTCGATCGTCGCATCATCCACCACCACCAGCAGATCCTGCGCCGGGTCGAATGCCTCGTCCTTCATCCAGGGACGAAGCGCCGCACCGCTTCGATTCATATAGGTGATCGGCTTGACCAGACTCACGACCCCCCCGTCCGGAATCGGACCGCCCGCAACCAGGGAGGCACCCTCCTTCCGGAAGGGCCCCAGCTTCCAGTCGTGCGAAAGCCGGTCGACCAGCCACCACCCCACATTGTGACGGGTGGCATCGTACTCGGATCCGGGGTTCCCAAGCCCGAGCACCAGCTTCATCTCACTGGACCCTCATCGGCCGACGGGAAGCTCAGACCTCTTCCGCCTCGTCGGTCTCGCCCACCCGCTCCGGCTGTGCCTCCTCACCTTCCTCCTCCTCGTCGTCCTCGGTATCGGTCGTGCTCACCGAGGGCGCCTGAACCGAACAGATCGTGCGCTCCCCATCCATCATGAGCTCGACACCTTCGGGCATCTCGAGCTCGCTCAGGTGGATCGACTCGCCCACATCCAGCCCCGACACATCCACGTCGAACGACTCGGGAATGGCCGACGGGATACAGCTCACGGGGAGTTCATGGATGGACTGCTCCAGCACACCGCCGGAGTCGCGAACGCCCTTCGGAGTCCCGATCAGATGCACTGGGATATCCAGCTCCACGGCCACACCGGTCTGGACACGGAGGAAGTCCACGTGCACCAGATCCGGGCGATACGAATGGGCCTGTACTTCCCGGATCAGCGTCGGGACAGGACCCTTTTCACCCTCGACTTCCAGATTCACGATCGTGTTCTCGATCGAGATCGTGCTGAAGAGGTGGAGGGTGTCGTGCGCGTTCAGGGAGATCGAGATGGGGTCTGCGCCCGCCCCGTAGAGCACTGCGGGGAGCCGCCCCCTCTGTCGGAGCTTTCGCGCCACTCCCTTCCCCTTCCCCTCGCGTCGTTCCGCCTTCAGCGTGACCTGCGTACCCATGATTCGTTCCTTGCTTCTGGGACCCGGCAGGGGTCCGTGGTTTCACCGCAGCGGGATCAGCCCGCGGTGCGGTCAGTCGTCGGTCGCGGTCTCTTCGATCTCGAAGAGCTGACTTACCGAGTCATTCGAGTGGATGTGTTCAATGGCCCGGGCCAGAAGGCCGGCCACCGAAAGGACCTTGAGGCGGTCGAACTTCCGCTCCTCGGGGATATCGATCGTGTTGGTCACGACCAGTTCCTCGAGGGGGGCGGCCATCAGTCGCTCGCGGGCCTGGCCCGAGAGGAGTGCGTGGGTGGCTGCCGCATAAACCGTTCTGGCCCCCCGGTCCTTCAGGGCGTGCACAGCCGAAGACAGAGTCCCGGCCGTATCGATCATGTCGTCCGTGATGATGCAGTTCTTGTCCCTGACGTCACCCACGACGCTCAGCACCTCGGCCTGGTTCGGCCCGGGCCTGCGCTTGTCGATGATCGCGAAGGCGGCACCGAGCCGTTTCGCGAAGCCGCGAGCCATCTTGGCGGACCCAACATCCGGAGCCACAACCACCAGGTCCTGGAGGTTCTTGTCCAGGAAGTACTTCGTGAGCACGGGGGCCGCGTACAGGTGATCCACGGGAATATCGAAGAACCCCTGGATCTGGTGCTGGTGAAAATCCATCCCCAGCACCCGGTCCGCACCGGCAGTGACAATCAGGTTCGCCGCCAGCTTGGCGCCGATCGCGACACGAGGCTGGTCCTTCCGGTCCTGTCGGCCGTAGCCGAAGTAGGGGACGACCGCCGCCACACGCGCCGCGGAAGCGCGCTTGGCCGCGTCGATCAGAAGAAGCAGCTCCATGATGTTGTCGGCCGGAGCCGTCGTGGGCTGGATGATGAAGACATCCCGCCCACGGGCATTTTCATCGATGCGGACGAAGATCTCGCCATCGGCGAAATCGTAGATCGTCGCGGCATCGACCGCTTTTCCGAGAATGCGGCCGATCTCCTCTGCCAGCGGACGGTTTGCCCGCCCCGACAGCAGAAGAAGTGGACCACGTCCAAAGGATTCCGCCATTCAGCCCTGCCCTGGCTCGCGTAAACAGTAACAGCCTTGGAAGCTAGACATGCCCTGGGGTCCAGTCAACGGTGGGATGTGGCGTCCGTCCCCGGTTCCGGGTGCACTTCGATGCTCCGGCTCCAGACCACCGGAGGCCATCCCGGGCGAGTGAGGGATAGTGACATCAGAAGGGTCCCCGGTTCCACGGCCGAGAGGTCGAGGGTGATGCGGCGCAGGTTGGGGAATCCGTCGGGGGAAGGCGGCCGCAGCTCCACCCCTTCATCCCACCGGATGTCGAGCGGGTGCTCGGGGCGGACCAGTCGGAGAAACTGCCCGGCCCTCCGGAGAATACCCACATCTTCCCGCTCGAGCGTGAGGCGGTAGCGGAGGGATTCTTCGTCCCCCGTGAGCCCCTCCACGGCCCAGGCCATTTCGATTCTTCCGGCAGGCACCCTGTTACCGGGAAGCATCCGCGCGAGAAGCGCCTCGAGCGTCACCGGCTCCGCTCCGGAGCTCTCATCGACCTCGGAGCCGATTGGTGGCGCGAGAAGCAGGAAGTCCGAGAGGACGGACTTCTCGAGGACGATTCCGCTTCGGTAGCGCCACGCCTGCGCGCCATCCGGATCGATCACTTCGATGGAGACGAGCATTGCTCCGAGCGGAGCCGGGAGGGTGAGGGATCCTCTCTCTCCATCGAGCGCCAGCTCGGTTCTCGCGACTTCGCGGACCTCCCCGCTCCCCGCCGCCGACACATCCATGAGGACCGCCCCCGCACGGAGGTTCGGCGGGGGGAAGGGCGGCGGACCCTCGGTGCTCGCCCACGGCCCCCCTTCCGGAGGCGGGGTTGCGGGGAGGGGGGCGGGGACCTGCCAGGCGGCCACGAGTAGAACAGAGTCGCCCAGAGGCAGACGTGCCACCTGCGCATCCATCCGGATGATCCGTTCAATCCCGGGGACCGCGTGACGCGAGTGGACTGCTCGCAGGTGAGTTCGCCAGCGATCGGCTCCGCTTTCCACGGGTGCCAGGAGCGCCTCCCGGCTCGGGAGAAGGCCGCGCGCGTGAGGCGTGTAGTGTCCGACGATGGAGGGAGGAGCCATCGGACGCGAGGGTCCGGTCGCCACCTCCTGCTGAAAGGCGATCACCGGCCCGTAGCGAATCATGAGCTGGGTCAGATCGTCGCCCCAGCGCAGCGCGTGAATGTTGCGGGCGTCGGAGCGGACCCGGGCCAGGACGTGCCGGGAGAAGTGTGCGGTGCGGAGGGGATTGCCATCCAGGAGCAGGAGGGGGTTGGCGAGAGCCCAGAACCTTCGAGCCGCCGGCTGGGCCTCACCATCCGCGGCTCCGAATCCGAGCCTCCCCCGGTCCGATGGCTCGACGAGCCAGGACGGATCCAGCCAGAGGGTCCGAGTGGCCTCCGGCATGGAGGCGAGCGCCGTCTCGAAGGCGGACTCGGCGTCGGCGAACCGGGCGAGTTCGTGGAGGGCATACCCGGTCAGGGCCGCGCACCACCAGATCTCGGCCCGGCATCGCTCTGCGGATTCGAGCGCCCTCGAGGCCATCCCGCTTTCGATCAGATAGGCCACTTGTTGCCCTGCCACCCAGGCATCGCCCGGATGTTCGGCAGCCGCTTCGGCCAGGACGTCCAGAAGGTCCCCGCGCGCCTCCGTGAGTTCCGGAGAGTCCGGGCGGGGGGTCCAGTGCGTTCCTCGATCCTGGAACCCCTCCGTATCGTCATCACGCGAGCTCCGAATGCAGAGCCGGCCCACGATCTCATCGCAACTGCTGCCCCCCCCGCTCCACCAGGTGAAGCTGGACTCGCGTGCGCGAAGGCGCTCGAAGCGGTCCTGCGCGTCCCGCGCCCGCCGATGCAGTGCCAGGGAGTCGGACCTCGCCTGAAGCTCGGACGCGTGGAGGAAGGTCCCGCCGATGGGACCCGGCCCGGAGAGCACCTGCGCCCCAGTTCCCGGCGCGAGCGCCAGGACGAGGAGGGAGAGGAGGAGGAACGAAAGGCCCAGGGCTCGACGGCTGTTCAAGGACACGCTCCCTGCCGGGGGAACTGCACTGATTGGCCCGGGTGGATTCGAACCACCACCACCGGTTCCAAAGACCGGTGTCCTGCCATTAGACGACGGGCCACTGTTCCCGGTCTGCCCGCGGAGGACAGGAGGGGCCGGTTGCCACCGCAAAGCGAAACGATCACCTGCGTCGGAGCCTCCCGAAGATCGCCTTTCCCCCCTCCGAGGCGCCACCGTTGGGACGTGCGCTCCCGACGCGGCCCCGAACCTGTAAAGGTGCCGCTCCCTCCGCGCCGCGCAAGGCCTCCGCCACGCCTGTGCCGGACCGGTTCCACCCCCCGGACTCCGCTAGCCGGAACGCGTCCGGGTCCGGATGAGCCGTACGGAGGGCAGGGCCGCCCGCAGGTGCGCGTGCCCGCGGTCCGCCGCCTCGTCATCCTTGAAGACTCCGAAGACGACCGAACCTGAGCCGGAAAGAAGCGCCGGCTCCGCCCCCGCGCGCCCCATCTGGGACCGGAGTTCGGCGAGCTGCGGGATCTCGGAGAAAAGCGCCGCTTCGAAGTCGTTCTCTGCAGACGACGCCACCCCATCCCACGAACCGAGACCCGTCGAAGACAGGGCGGCGGGATCTCTGCGCATCGCCTGCGCGGCGCGCATCCGGGCCACAGCCTCATACGCTCGAGGGGTGGCCACTGGAAAGGGCGGCACGGCCAGCACGACGGGGCGCGGGGGAAGCGAGGGGAGGGGAAGAAGTCGATCCCCCCTTCCCCACGCCAGCGCCAGCGGCGCGCAGGTCAGGAAGAAGGGCACATCGGACCCGAGACGTCCACCCAGTCGGAGCAGTTCAGCTTCCGGAATCGGATGGCCATGGAGGGCGTTCATTCCGAGGAGCACCGTCGCCGCGTCGGACGAGCCGCCCCCCAGCCCGGCCCCCACCGGTATCCGTTTCTCGAGGTGGATCGCGATCCCCGGAATGGCGGCAGCGCCCCGGTTTCCCATCGCTCCGATGAAGGCCCGCGCGGCCCGCGCCGTGAGGTTCTCGTCGTGCGCACCCAGGCCGTCGGGTTCCGCCCCGGCCACCTCGAGAGTCACACCGGACGGGCCGCCCGGGGTGAGTCGCACTCGATCCGAGAGCTCTATCGCCTGGAAGAGCGTCTCGATCTGATGGAAATCGGTCTCCTCCCTTGCAAGGACCCGGAGGAAGAGATTCACCTTCGCGGGGGCCTCGCCCTCCCATGTGCTTCCCGTCGAAGGATTCATGACGACCCGGGCTCCCCTATGCTTTCTGTCGGAAAGTTCATGACGACCCGGGCGCCCCTATGCTTTCTGTCGGAAAGTTCATGACGACCCGGGCGCCCATATCCGCTCCGTTGGAGGCCTCATGGGGCCTCGGCCTCCCGCTCGATCTCGTCTCCCACCCGCTCCTGCGCCCCGTCCATATCGCTCAGGGAGAAGCCGAGCCGCCACGCATACCAGAGTCCCATGAGGGTGACCGGGATGAAGCCCCCGAGGTGGTACACCCATGCGAACGCCTGCGTCGCACCCTCCCCCACCCCGTACACCTCGTGCAACCCCACGACGGCCGCCGCGTGGAAGGTTCCGAAGAACCCGGGGGCTGATGGGACGGCGACCCCGACCGCGATCACGGCCTGCACGAAGAGCGCCGCCACGTACCCCTCATCGATCCCGAAGGCGAGCATTCCGAGCCAGAACGAGACCGCATTCCATGCCCAGAATCCGAACGACCAGGCCAGCGCTCCCAGCACGAGTCGGGGGTTCTGAAGCGAGGCGAGCCCATCGATGAAGGCCGTCAGGACCTCGACGAGCAGCAGGCCCAGGCGCCCGGGAAGCACCGCGGCGGCCCGCTCGGCCACCCCCAGCAGAGGCTTCGGGAAGAGGATGAGAACGAGAAGGAACCCGAGTACCACCCCCATCAGGACGACGATCAGGGTGACGAAGGACCCGATCGGTTGCCCGGCCACCGTCGCACCAGAGGGGAAGGACGGATGAAGGAGCGCAATCATCAGGAGCGAAAAGACGGCCACTCCATCCAGGAAACGCTCCACCACTAGCGATCCCACAGCCCCGCTCACCGGGATTTTCTCGAGGCGCGCGATCGTCCAGGCGCGGACGAACTCTCCTACTCGCGCCAGAAGCAGGTTGTTTGCGGCGAAGCCGATATTCACCGATGCGAAGCGGTTTCTGAGCCCGGTATCGGGGCGGAGCGGGTGCAGAAGGAGCTTCCAGCGAAGGGCGCGCACGAGGAAGCCGGAGGTCGCGACGGCCACCGCGGCGAGGAGCAGGAGGAAGTTCGCGGTTCGGATATGCCCCCAGACCTCGGCGAGCGAGACATCCTTCAGGACCCAGTAGATGAGGGCGATGCTGATCGCTATCCCGAGCGCGCCCTTCCATCCCACCCGCACGCGGGCGGCGGCCTTCGTCCCAGTCATCTTCCCGCCCTCAGTAGCCGATCGGGGGGAGCCACACCCCGGGCTCCGGCACACGCGAAGGGGCCCGATCGAGCTGCCGCCGCATCTCCTGGACCGCGCGCTCCATCCCGACCAGGATCGACCGGGAGACGATGGAATGTCCGATGTTGAGTTCCTCGATCTCGGGTATGGCGGCGACAGGAATCACGTTCTCGTAGGTAAGGCCGTGTCCGGCATGGACCGCGAGCCCCACTTCTCGCGCGAGCGATGCGGACCGGCGCAGCCCCGTCAATTTTTCCGCCTTCGCGTCATCGCCCCGCGCCAGTGCGTACTCGCCGGTGTGAAACTCCACGGCTTCCACTCCCATCGCGGCGGAAGCCCGGATCGCTTCCTGGTCCGGATCGATGAAGAGGGACACGCGGACTCCGACAGCGCGAAGCCGGTCGGCGGCCTTCCCGATGGCTCGCGCGCGCTCCATCTGCGACAGATCCAGTCCTCCCTCCGTCGTCACCTCCTCGCGGCGTTCGGGCACGATGGTGGCCTGCATGGGGCGGAGTTCCTCGGCGATCGCAAGCACCTCGTTCTCGGCGGCGAGCTCCAGATTCATTCCGGTCCGGAGCACCGAAGCCAGCACACGGACATCCCGATCCTGGATGTGGCGGCGGTCTTCGCGCAGGTGAACGGTGATCCCATCCGCCCCTCCGAGTTCGGCGGCAATGGCCGCCCGCACCGGGTCGGGTTCGTCCGTTCCGCGTGCCTGCCGCACCGTAGCCACGTGGTCGATGTTCACATACAGCCTCATCGCAGCCATCCTCATTCGTAGCGTTGAAAGAGCTCGTCCATGGCTCCGACCGTTTCAGGCCGGAGCGTGTTCTGCACGGAGTTCAGCGCGAGGCGCCCGAGGATCGCGTAGAGTCGGGCATCCTCCGCATCCAGCGTCCGAAGATGGAGCCCGATCGTTTCCACGTCACCCCGGGCGACGGGTCCCGTGAGGGCATTCCCGAGCCCTGTGGCGCCAATGTTCTCGATTGCTCCGCGGGCGAGCCCCACGAGCCCGGCTTCGGCCTCTTCATCGGTGGCGCCGGCGGCTCGCAGGAGTCGCGCCGCCTCACCCAGGAGCACCACGAGGTAGTTCGAGGCGAAGACCGCCGAGGCGTGGTACAGCGGTCGCCGAGCAACCGGGATCGAGATCCCTCGTCCATCAAGGTATCCGACGAGGCGGCGGGCGGCAGCCAGCGCTTCGTGTTCGCCGGAAAGTGCGAACACCGCACCGAAGAGCCGGTCGGCTCCCACGATCGAGTTGGGGATCGCCTGGAGGGGGTGGATGCTCCCGACCCGGTACCCCTGCGCATGGAGGGGAGTCAGTGGCTCGGACCCGATCGCGCCCGAGCAGTGGAAGACCGGACAGCCTGGACCGGGAGATCCCCGGGAGGCCAGCGCCTGCGCGACTTCGGCCAGGGCATCATCCGGGACGGTGAGGAAGACGGCCGTCGTGCCCGGGTCGGGACGGTCCACACCGTACCGATACTCGGCGTGACCCCGATGGAAGAGGGGATGCTCCGGTGGCTCGGGATGGCGCCCATGATAGACGAGCGACTCTACCTCGTCCGTCTGGAAGAGCGCGTACCCCAGGGAGAGACCCACCCGGCCGGGACCGACGATCACAAGGCGTTCCAGGATCAGCCCTCGATCTCCAGGGCCACATCCTGCCGCAACTTCCCTACCAGCGCCTCCGGGATCCTCGCCACCACGTGGAGCACCCCTTCCTCTTCCGCCATCGAGACGACTTCCCCCTCTCGATGGAGCGTGGAGAGTGTCTCCCCGTCTCCGGCGTCCATCGAGATTCGCACTCGGGGATATCGCGCCCTCGCGCGGGCACGGATCGTTTCGATCAGCGACTCGAGGCCACCCTCCGCCACCGCCGAAACCCACACAGCCGGAGTCGGGTCGAAGGCGCGCGCGCGGCTCATGAGCACTTCTTCCTCCTCGTGCGTGAGCCGATCGACCTTGTTGTAGACGAGAACCTGTGGGCTGCCGTCCAGATCGAGTTCCTTCAATACCGACTCCACCACCGTCTTCTGCTCTTCCCAGTCCGGGTGCGAAACATCGATTACATGGAGAAGAAGGTCGGCCTCCCGGGCCTCTTCAAGGGTCGACCGGAACGAAGCGACCAGGTGGTGGGGGAGTTTCCGGATGAACCCCACCGTGTCGGTCAGGAGAGCCTGATATCCCTGCCCCAGTTCGATGAGCCGCGTGGCCGAGTCGAGGGTGGCAAAGAGCCGGTCCTCGACGAAGATGTCGTCACCCGAGAGCGTCTTCAGGATCGAGGACTTCCCCGCATTCGTGTACCCGACGAGCGCCACCCGGAACTCCCCGACCCGGCGCTTCCGCTGGGTGGCACGGGCCGCGGCCACGACCTTCAGCTTCTCCCTGAGATCCGCGATCCGACGACCGATCAGCCTTCTGTCCGTCTCGAGCTGCGTTTCCCCGGGGCCCCGAAGTCCGATTCCACCCCGGATTCGCGAAAGGTGGGTCCACATCCGCGCCAGCCGGGGAAGAAGATACTGAAGCTGGGCGAGCTCCACCTGCAGCTTCGCTTCTCGCGTTCGGGCACGGGTGGCGAAGATGTCCAGGATGAGTTCGGAGCGGTCCATCACCCGGAGATCCAGCGCTCGCTCCAGGTTCTTCGCCTGGTCCGGTTTCAGCTCCTCATCGAAGATCACGAGGTCGGCCTCCCGCTCTTTGCAGAGATCGCGGAGCTCGGTGACCTTCCCCTTCCCGATGTAGGTCTGGGGTGTGGGGGCATCGATCCGCTGGATGAGCACACCGACCACGACACCTCCGGCGGTATCGGTCAGACGATGAAGCTCGTCCATGTGCTCCTGGACGATGCGGGCTTCCACCTCCCGGAGGGGCGCACCGACGAGGATCGCCTTTTCGACCGGGGTCCGATTGTCGAGCAGTTGCGTTGGGATGGTCTGGGCCCTCCAGGGAATGAATGAGATGGGTAGTCATGGTGGCTCCCCGCGGAGCTCGGCTCACCGCGGGCGGACGCGGGCGATCCGGGGCGGGCGAAACGCGGGGCCGATTGAATCAGGGTGTCACGGTCCCTCGCGAGCGGAATGGAAGAGCAATCCCCCCCAGCGGTCCCCGGCCTCTGACCTCGCCTTCAACGCGGTACGGAATTTCTCCCGTAGCCATCCAGGCCCGCAGCGCGCTTCCAAGAGCACGGAGCTGGAAGGGGATCGAGAGGACCACTTCCTTCTCGGCACGACCCTCCAGCCGCACCGTGTCGAGCGAGGTTCCCGCGGCCAGCTCCGCCCACAGATCCTCTCCCTCGGAGACCTCCAGAAGGTACCGGAACTCGTGCACGTCCAGGGCGAATCGATTGGGGTTCTCGACCATGAGCACGACTTCCGCCGTCCCTCCCGTGAACCCCATCCCCACGACGCGGACATCGGCGATCCGCACGGTCGGGTCGCTGTAGAAGAGCGCACAACCGGTCAGAAAGGCGAAAAGCACGGCGACGGCGAGAAGCCGACCCCTCGCCCCGGCTCGTGGTCCCGCGCCCGGATTCGCGGGCGCCTGAGCATGCGACTGCGCGTGCGCCTGAGTGATTTTCATGTTGTTCTGCTACCCGTCTTCCCCGGGTTGGTGTCCTTCCATCCCGCTCGTTCGACGTGCCGCCCACCAGGCCAGCCGCTTCTCCACGATCTTCTCGTGCCCGAAGGGCCCCGGGCGATAGAATCGGCGCCCCTCCAGCCCGGCCGGGAGGTAGTCCTGATCGGCCACGCCGTCGGGGGTGTCAGGGTCGTAGCGGTACCCATCGCCATAGCCCCATTCCCGCATTTCCCGGGTGGGGGCATTGCGAAGGTGGAGAGGCACGGGGGCGGATGCGGTTTCCTCGGCGGCGCGGAGTGCGTCTTTCCATCCGGCATAGAGGCGGTTCGACTTTGGGGCGGTGGCGAGGTACACGGCCGCTTCGGCCAGGGCCAGTTCGCCTTCGGGGGAACCGAGGAAGTGGTACGCCTGCCAGGCGCCCACGGTCAGGTTCAGCGCCTCCGGATCTGACATCCCGATGTCCTCGACCGCCATCCGGACCAGGCGGCGGGCCAGGTAGAGGGGGTCTTCTCCGCCCCGGATCATGCGGGCCAGCCAGTAGAGCGTCGCGTCGGGATCGCTCCCGCGCACCGATTTGTGAAGTGCCGAAATCAGGTTGTAGTGCTCTTCGCCGGACTTGTCGTAGATGGCGAAGCGGTGCTGGAGTGCCTCGCGGACAGCTTCCTCACCCAGCCGTTCCCCTTGTTCGAGCTGCCGCACCGCCACTTCCAGCGCGCCGAGAGCCCTTCGGGCATCGCCGTCGGCTGCGGCCGCCAGGAGACGGAGTGAGCTTTCGCCCGCCTCGATCCGCTTTTCCCCGAGCCCTCGCTCCTCGTCGCGCAGCGCCTCTTCCAGGATCAGGACCAGCGCGGCCTCCGAGAGGGGGTTCAGGATGAACACCGGCGCACGCGAGAGGAGGGGTCGATTCACCTCGAAGGACGGGTTCTCGGTCGTGGCGCCCACCAGGATCACGGTTCCATCCTCCACGAAGGGGAGGAAGGCGTCCTGCTGCGACTTGTTGAATCGGTGGATCTCGTCGCAGAACAGGATCGTGTGCCGTCCGGTCGCGCGCTGCCGAAGCGTGGCTTCGGCCACAATCTCCCGGACCCTTCCGACGCCTTCAGTGACGGCCGAGAAGGCCACGAAGGCGGCGTCGGCACGAGAAGCGAGGAGGCGCGCCAGCGTCGTCTTTCCGGATCCGGGAGGCCCCCAGAGGATGCAGCTCGACAGCTCTCCACCTTCCAGCATCCTTCGAAGGGGCTTCCCCTCGCCGAGGAGGTGATCCTGTCCCCGGATCTCATCCAGCGTGCGAGGGCGCATGCGGGCCGCGAGGGGCGTCGCCCTGCGGTCGTGCTCCTGCTCTTCGGGCTGGAAGAGCTCCGGTTCGCCTTTCATCGGGGCTCTTCGTCCGCTTCGGGGTCGGGGCCACGCTCGTCACCGGAGCCGCGGGCTCCCTCCGGACCGGAGTCGCGGGCGCCCTCCGCACCCGAGCTTTGGCCATCCTCTGCACCGGAGCTTTGGCCATCCTCCGCACCCGAGCTTTGGCCATCCTCTGCACCGTCGATCGAGTCACCGCTTTCCCTGCCCGACCCTCGACTTCCCCTTCCCCCGGGGTGGAAGCCGCGCTCCTCCAGCCAGTGCTCCGCGAGAGGAAGGAGGCGATCCCGCTCGTTCAGCTCCGGTTCGTCCAGGACGCGCCCGAGGAGGAAGTCGAGCACTTCCCCGAAGTAGGGTCCAGGGCGATATCCGATGCGGATCAGGTCGCGCCCGTTCAGCGCGACATCCCCCACCTCCAGCGGCGCTCCGGATTTGAGGATGGCACGGATCCTCCGCGCGCGCCGAAGGGCCTGTGAGACGGTGCCGCCGCCCCCGGTCAGGGCCTCTCCCCGGGCAAGCGCTCCCCAGATCCGGAGGCACCCCGGGACCGCACCTCTCCCGGTGCGGGCCACCCAGCGCCGCAGTTCCGCGTCCGCAGCATCGTCCCGTGGGGGATCGGACATCCCGGCGACGATCTCAGCCACCTCCCGGATCCGGGCATTCGATGAGCGCAGTCGTTCGAGCAGGGTGATGGCCCTGAGGGTCGCACGCGAGCCTCCGCGCTCCCCGACCTGGCCCCCGGGCACCGGGAGCCCCACCTCGTTGAGAAGCGCAGCCCAGCGGATTGCACAGTGCGAGCGCGAGATCAGATCGACCGTGCGAAGCGTGCGGCTCCATGCGCCGACCGGTCCGCGGTCGTTCCGGAGCCCGATGAGAGCCGCAAGCTCCGGGTAGAGCGCTCGAAGGGCCCCTGAGGCCGCATAGAGGGAAAGGGCCGCCGAGGGAGGGGCCGCCGCGCCGAGAACCTTCTCCATCTCGTCCCGCACCCTCTCCGGGGAGAGAATCCCCAGCTCCGGGACGGCCGCCACAAGGGCCCGCCACGTCTCCCCTTCCACCTCCAGCCTGAAGACGCCGGCAAACCGCAGGGCTCGGAGAACCCTCAGGTAGTCTTCGGCGAATCGATCCGCTGGAACCCCCACCGTCCGGAGGATCCGGGACTCCATGTCGCGTGCCCCCTCGAACGGATCGTGCAACCGGGCCCGGAGGGGGTGCCACGCCACGGCATTGATCGTGAAATCCCGTCGGGCGAGGTCTTCATCCAGCGACTCGGCGAAGACGACGGTGGCGTGCCGTCCGGTGGTTTCGACATCGCGACGGAAAGTGGTGACCTCGAAGAGCGTACCGGAGCGGTCCAGAATCCCCATGGTCCCGTGATCGACCCCGATCGGGATCGTTCTCGGGAAGATCCGGCGCATCTCGGCAGGGGTCGCCCGGGTGGTGAGGTCCCAGTCCTTGGAGGGTCGGCCGGCGAGCGCGTCCCGGACCGCTCCCCCCACAGCCCAGGTTTCGTACCCGGATTCCTCCAGAGTACGGGCGATCCATCGAACTCCCCCGGGCGGATCGAACCGGATCATCCCACCAGAACCGAGCCGCCGTTCACGTTCAGAATCTCTCCGGTGACATGACGCGCCATCGGCGTCAGGAGAAAGACGATGGGCCCTGCGATGTCTTCTGCGGTGGCCACTCTACCGAGAGGAATTGATCGCTCCACGCCGTCGCGCTCCTCCCCGCTCAGCGCTGGCGCCGCCATCTCCGTGTCCACCCATCCGGGGGCCACCGAGTTGACCGTGATCCCGCGCGGAGCGAGCTCCACGCAGAGTCCCTTCACGAAGGAAACGACCGCTCCCTTCGAAGCCGCGTAGTCAGCGTGGTGTGCCTCGCCGCGTTGTGCGGCGGTCGAGGACACCAGCACGATCCGTCCGCCGTCCGCCAGTCTTCGGGCCGCCTCCCTCGCGGTGTAGAAGATCGAGTCGAGGTTCACGGTGAGCGTCGACCTCCACCGCTCCGTCGTCATCTCGGCGAGGGGCACGTCCTCTGCGGGCCAGATCCCGTGGTTTCCGACGAAGAGGTCGATCTTTCCCAGGGTCTCCTCGGTCCGCTCGAACAGCTCGACCGCCCCTGCTTCCTCGGAGAGGTCCGCGGCAAACGCCTCAGCCCGGACCCCTCCCTCTCTCAGCTTCGCGACCACGGCCTCCGCATCGGCCGCGCGCGAGCGATATCCGATCGCGACGGAGGCCCCGCATGCCCCGAGGAGCCTTGCTGTCGCGCGCCCGATTCCCCGTGAGCCGCCGGTGACGAGAGCCACCTTCCCCACGAGACCCATGAAGGGTCGGGGGCCGGATCTCGATGCGCTCATGCTGACATCCACTTTCCGCGCAGCTCCTCGCGGTGGTGTCGTTCCGAGTGAAGGATTTCTTCCAGAATTTCCCGGGTGTCCTGATCCAGCTCGCGGGCGAGCGCCGACTTGTAGAACGCGACTTCGCCCGCCTCACGTTCCCGTGCCTCCCTCTGCCATGTCGAGAGCTTCGCTTCGCCCGTCGGGTCCTGAAGGCGAGGTGTCGGTGCACCCAGTTCCATGAGCCGGGCCGTGAGTCGGGAGAGGTGGTGCTGTTCATCGGCCAGAAGCTCGTTCAGCCGCTCCACGTCGTCGGCTCGGCCGGCATCTTCGGCCGCCGCTGCAAGACGACGGTAGAAGGCCGTCTGCCCCCGCTCTCGCACACGTCCTTCCTGGAGGATCGTCGACACCCCGTCGGCTTCGAACGCTTTCCCATCACTCACGAGCCGTCTCCCACTGACTTCAGGGTTTCCGTGTCCCCTTCCGGGGGCTGATCGAGGATTTCCTCGATTCTCTCACACACCAGATGGCCGATCATGAGGTGGAGTTCCTGGGCTTCTGCCGTCTGATCGGTGGGGATCACCAGCGCCCGATCAACCGCATCCTTCAGATTCCCCCCGCCCCGTGCGAGGAGGGCGACGGTTCGCACCCCCAGGCTGCGGGCCACCGCCGCGGCGCGCAGGAGATTCGCCGAGTTTCCAGACGTGGAGTGGAGGAATACCAGATCCCCGGGCCGGGCGAGCGCCTCGATCTGTCGCGCGAAGATCTCTTCGAACCCAAAATCATTGCCTGCTGCCGTGATCACCGAACTGTCGGTGGTGAGCGCGACTGCGGGAAGGGCTCGCCGGTTTGCCCTGAAACGCACGATGTACTCGGCTGCGAGGTGCTGAGCATCCGCTGCGGACCCTCCATTCCCGCAGAAGAAGAGGGTCCCGCCACTCTCGATCACCCCCGCCGCTTCCGCGGACATCTCCTCGATCGCCCCGGAAAGCTCAGCGGCCACGCGCGCCACCAGCACCGTGCGTTCCTGCAGGCGATCGCGCACGCGTTCGACGTCGGGCCCCTCCCGGCGTGTCATCGACGAAATACCGAGAGCACGCGATGAACGAGCCCCCGCCGGAGCGCGACCCCCTGCACGGGAAGCGGTCGTTCTCCAGCGACGATTCGACCGGGATTGACCACGGTCAGGGTTCGCCATATCTCCGATGCATCGGACTCGTCGAACACGGCCTTCGCATCCTGCAGAAAAAGCGAAAGGTGTGCGCGGCCGTGGAAATCAGAGGCGAGGCAGTCCACCATTCCCCGTTCGAGGAGATGGAGAGCCCGCTTCCTGGCGTCGGGTCCGTACCGCCCGGTCAATGATCCATAGTTCACCTGAAGGGCGGCCCCCACATCCCGCCACTGCTCGGCCACCGACATCACGTCATCGTATCCGATGTAGCGCTCCGGGTGGGCGACCAGCACTTCGAGTCTCTGGGCTCGCAATCCCCGGATCACGCGGGTCGTCTCCGGAGGAATCTGAAGACGCGGCCATTCCACGAGCACCCATGGCCCACCGGCCAGGCGAAGCCGCGGATCCGAGAGATCCGGCTCAGGGTGGTCCAGCATGATCTCGTGCCCGCGCCTGAAGCGGATCTCCGGGAACCGAACCAGCACGTGGTCCCGAGCTTCGCGGAAGGCCCGGTCGACCTCACCGAGTCGAGCCTCCAGTGCCACCCGATCGTGGGTCAGTGATCCGTCGAGATGAGGAGTGGTCAGGATCGAACCGATCCCCCGGTCCACCATCTTCTGCACCCCATCCTCGACGTCTTCCAGGGTTCGAGCGCCGTCATCCACCCCGGGGACGAGATGGGAGTGGAGGTCCACGAGCGAACCGCTCGACCGCGGGTCGGCCTGGAGCATCATGCGATCGCCTGGACTGGAATCTCCAGCACCCGTTCCAGCGCCTCCCGAGGATCGTCCTCATCGGCAGAGTCCTCGGCGGCCCAGGTAAGGAGCGCATCCGCAGCGAGAAGCGCGTACGCTCCGGACCGGTCGCGACCCGGCCGGGCGAGCGCCTCACGAAGCGCGGC
>JBGTMU010000102.1:0-2500 GCA_041743405.1 Longimicrobiales bacterium
GGCCGCTCGCGCGGTGATGCACCACGCCCGGGGAGGTTTCGCACTCCGAGGCGGGAACGCCCCACCCCTCCGCCGCCGCCGAGACGAGGATCGCGCGGGTTGCAGCGCCCACCTGCCGCATGGGGAGCCAGTTCTGCGGCGTGGCATTGCTTCCCCCGGCGAACTGCCCCGCATACTTCGAGGAATCGAAGGAAGCCTGTTCGACCCGCACCTGCTCCCACTCCACGTCCAGCTCCTCCGCGATCAGCATCGGGAGCATCGTCTTCACTCCCTGCCCGACCTCGGGATTCTTGGCCATGATCGTGATGACGCCATCGGGAGTGATCCGGATGAAGGCGTTCATCTCCGTCTCGATCGGGGTCGAGGCGCCGAGGCGGCTCAGGATGCCGAAGCCCTCGAGCTGAGCGGCGACGAGGACCCCGCCCCCGGCGAGGGCGGTCACGCGGAGGAAGTTCCTGCGGCTCACCGTCATGGTCATGAGATTTTCCCGTTCAGGAGCGGTCAGCCTGACCATCCGCATTCGCCGTCATCCCTGCGGCGTGATGGATGGCCTGCCGGATCCGAAGATAGGTCGCGCAGCGACAGAGATTCCCGTTCATCGCGGAGTCGATGTCGTCGTCCGTGGGACTCGGGGTGGCCTCGAGAAGCGCGGCGGCCGACATGAGCTGACCGGCCTGGCAGTAGCCGCACTGGGGCACATCGAGCTCCTTCCATGCCTGCTGGAGCCGGTGGGTGCCGTCCGGCGAGAGCCCCTCCACCGTTCGCACATCCGAACCCTCCACCCGTGAAACCGGGGTGATGCAGGATCGGGTCGCATTTCCGTCCAGGTGGACCGTGCACGCGCCGCACTGGGAGATCCCGCAGCCGAACTTCGTGCCCTTGAGCCCGAGCACGTCCCGAAGCACCCAGAGGAGCGGCATTTCGGGCGGAACGTCCACCGAGACCGATTCCCCGTTGACCCTGAAAGTCACCTCCATCGCCTCGTTCCTCCTTCGGGTGCCCGTTCAGTCCACTTCCGATGCTTACACCCTGCCACGGTACCCCGGGAACCGCGTTCCAGCAAGCGTGCCGGACGGCTGCGGACTCCCCTGCGAGGTGCCGGGGCTCCCCCACAGCGGGGCTGGCGGCGAGTTCCAAACCTGACCAACTTCCCTTCCACCATGACCTGTTGCAACCACTGCCGCGATGCCGAAGGTTTCTTCAACCGGAAGGCCGCGGAGCGTGAACTCCGACGCTATCGGCGTCGCGGACCTTCACGGTCCACTCAAAAGCTGCTCGAGTCCCTTCGGGTCGCCGGCGTCGAAGGGGCCACCCTCCTGGATATCGGGGGAGGAATTGGTGCGATCCAGCATGAGCTTTTTCGCCATGGCCTGCGGGTGGCCACGCATGTGGATGCCTCGGCGGGCTACCTGGAGGTGGCGGAACTGGAGGCAGCCCGGCTCGGTCACGCGGCACGGGTCACGCGTCGGCATGGAGACTTCGTGGAGTGTGCGGGGGGCATTCCCGACACCGATATCGTGACGCTGGACAGGGTGGTCTGCTGCTATCCCCGGCTCGAAGCCCTCCTCAACGCCGCCGCAGATCGAACGGGGCGGACGCTGGGGCTGGTCTATCCGAGGCCGCGATGGGGAACCCGCGTCGTCATGGCCGCCGGAAACCTGTTCCTCCGGCTGAGAGGGAGCGATTTCCAGGTATACCTTCACCCGCCAGCGCGCATGGAAGCGCTCCTCCGGGGCCGGGGGCTCCGACTCGAGCGCACCGATCGGACCTTCCTCTGGGAGGTTGCTACCTATCAGCGGGTCGCCTCATAGGGCCGGGAGCGGGTATCGCTCCAGGAAGATCAGGTCGAATTCATCGATGTGGGCTGCATAGAGCACCCCATTCCCGAACCCGACCAGTCGCCGGCCCTCGGGGAAGCGGATGGACGCAACGAGTTCCCCAGCGCTGTCGAATACGTCGTAGAGCGCGGGCTCCCCGGCGGGGAGGGACCGTCGCACCCAGACCCGTGCCATCCGATCGACCCGCACCGTGCCCTCGACAAACGGAGGCTTGGCTTCCGGCCAGGGGAGGCTCGCCAGGTCGCTTGGGGGACCTCCGGCCATGCGCTGAAGCGAGAGCGTGGCCTGGCCGTTGTTCACGTCCATGCTCATCGCGATGCCGCCGCTCCTTCCGCGCTCCTCCTCCCACTCCTCCTGCTCGGGTGAGCGGATCGCCACCGGCGCGTAGGGGACCGGCCTCCCGGAACGGGCAACCTCCCCATCTGCGACCCAGTCCAGCCGATAGGGGGCGCTCCGGACGACCGCGACGCGACCATCGGGGGCCACGGCCCAGGTGTCTGAAGCCGCGAGGGGCACCGGCGAGACGCGTACCTCCCGGTTGTTGGCCCCTCCGCTCTCGCGGGTCTGCATGCCGGGGAGCTTCACCCGCGCCACGCGCTCGGTTTCCTCGGTGGCCGGGTCGAACCGGAACACGTCGACCGAGTCCGCGGGCGCGCCACCGA
>JBGTMU010000103.1:0-3692 GCA_041743405.1 Longimicrobiales bacterium
GGCCTCGGCGGAAGCGGCGGCGGGGGTCATCGTCAGCGGGTGCTCCCCGCCTCGCCCGAGGGAAGCGCCCGCCCGCACCACCGGCCCGACTTCACGGCACCGGCACGAACCGCTGGACCCGCTTCCCCGTGTCGACTTCGCTGGTGTACAGATTCCCCCGGGAATCCACCGCGAGGTTGTGGACCCACTGGAACTGCCCTGCGTTCCGCCCCTGCCGACCGAAGCGGCTTACGACCTCCAGCGTCATCCGATCGAGCACCCATACGGTGTAGTTCGTCCCGTCGGGTACGTAGAGATAGCGCTGCTCGGGATCGCGGGAGAGGGCGATATCCCACACCGACCCCATCGAGAGGGTTTCCGGAGCGATGAACCCTTCGCGCAGGAACTCGCCCTCACGGGTGAAGACCTGGATCCGGTTGCTCCGCCGATCGGCCACGTAGACCTCGCCGTCGCGGGAGATCGTGATCCCGTGCACCGGACCCCGGAACTGCTGCGAGGGAGGGGCGGCGGGATCGTAGGGGCCGAGAGGGCCGTCATCGGGAACGTTCCCGTATGCGCCCCAGTGGCGGATGTACTCGCCGGTCTCGGCATCAAAAACGATGACGCGCCGGTTGATGTATCCGTCCGCGATGAAGAGCTGATTCGTGGCGGGGTCCACCTCGAGCGCCGCGGGGCCTCCGAGAAGCTCGGTGTTGTTGCTCCCGTCGGTCTCGCCCTCATGGCCGATCTGGAGCACGAACTCCCCGTCCCGGGTGAACTTGAGGACCTGGGTCGTCGTGCCTCCGGGTCCACTCCCCAGCCAGACGAAGCCGTTGTGGTCCACATGGATGCCATGTTCTCCCACCCCCATGCCGGTAGCCGGCCACTCGTACCCTTCGCCCGGGCCTCCCCATGCACGGAGCACATTCCCGTCGGGGTCGAATTCGATCACCGGAGGGGCGGGGTCGCAGCACATTCCGGTGGGCGGATCGGTATGGGAGCCCAGTTCCCGGTCGGTGAGGCTGCCGGGGCGGTGAACCATCCATACGTGATCGTTCTCGTCGACGGCGATTCCCGTGACCTGTCCTACGACCCAGTTGTTCGGGAGCTCCCTGGGGAACCAGGGGTCGACCTGGAACTGGGTGAATGCCGCGTCCGAATCGCTCGCGATGGAGTCGCCGCCGCACCCGGCCGCGACGAGCCCCAGAGCCAGGAAGGCGAAGGCGGTTCGTGTCGGGTGGCGTGGGCGGGTGGGGGAAAGGCGCATCGGGATCACTCCGTGTCCGGAAGGGTCAGGGCCACCAGCTCCGCGGGGTACCCCGACCGAGCGATGGGGAGGACGATGTACTGCTTGCCCTCGTGCATGAAGGTCATCGGGGCGGTCGTGGGCGGCGCCGGGATTTCGATCCGACCCACCTCCTCGCCCGTGAGCTTGTTCACCGCCCGCAGATTCGGCTCGCCGCCCCGCCCCTCGCCATAGATGAGGAGGGAGCGGGTGGAGAGAACGGTCGCGTGTGCGCGCTGGCCGGTATTCCCCAGCTCCACTCCAGCGAGTGCCTCGTGGTTCCGGACGCTCGCGGGCGTATCTCCGTTCGGGATCTGCCAGAGGTGATCCCCGGTGTTCAGGTCGATCGCGGTGATCGTGCCCCAGGGCGGCTTGAAGAGGGGCAGTCCCTGCGGTCCGGAAACCCCGCCCGGCCCCCGCGTCACGTAACGCATGTCGGAGTCGGGGTCGACATCCGTTCCGGGGATGAGCTGAGGCGCGCTGCACCCGCGGGTCGACGCCACATACAGGATCCCGGTTTCGGGGTCGATCGACGCCCCTCCGGGGATGTTCGCGCCTCCGTTGGCTCCGGGGCAGTGGATGGACGCGATCGTTCCATCGGGCGCACTCCGCACCGAGGGCGGGTTGAAGAGCGGCCCCATCCGGTAGTTCGCGACGATCTCGAGCGCCTGCGTGCGCAGCTCCGGCGTGAAGTCGATGAGATCGTCCTCCGTGATCCCCTGCATTTCGAAGGGGGCGGGACGGGTCGGAAAGGGCTGTACCGGCGAGAGCTGTTCGCCGGGCACATCGGACTGCGGGACATCGCGGTACTCGAAGGGCCAGACCGGCTCCCCCGTCACGCGGTTGAACACGTAGGTGAAGGCCTGCTTCGTGACCACGGCTACGGCCGGAATCTCCTCCCCGTTCACCGTGATGTCGACGAGCTGCGGCGCGTGCGAAGTGTCGTAATTCCACACATCGTGCCGCACGAGCTGGAAGTGCCAGATCCGCTCGCCCGTGGCCGCGTCCAGGGCGATGAGGCTCGTCCCGAAGAGTCCGTCGCCCAGGCGATGCCCGCCGTAATAGTCGTTCGTGCCGGCCTTCGTCACGAGGTAGACGATTCCGCGCTCCAGGTCGGCGCTGATCGGGGCCCAGGAGCCCACATTTCCCGTGTACTCCCAGGAATCCCCCTCCCAGGTGTCGTGCCCGAACTCGCCAGGGCGCGGGATCACGTTGAAGCGCCACTGGAACTCGCCGGAGGCCAGATCAAAGCCCAGGATGTGATTCGGGACATCGGTCTTCATGAACTGGTAGTAGCCCTGCTCCCCGGTGTTCGGCACCACGATCATCCCGTTTACCACGATGGGCGCCGAGCTCGTCGTGATCTTCCCTTCGTCCGGGCCGAGCCACGGATCGTACGCCACCCCCATGTAGGCGAGCATGTCCACGATCCCCGTCCCATCCTGCCCCCATCCTTCGATCGGAATCCCGGTTTCCGCGTCGAGCGCCACCAGGAAGAAGCCCGGAGTCGTCATGAGAATCACCCCCCGCCCGTCCACTTCCTCGTAGATCACCGACTTCCCGTAGTTCTGTCGGGGGGAAGCGGCCCACCTCGGGTTGTCGGGCATTCTCCAGACCCAGAGCGTTTCCCCGGTCGTCGGTTCGATCGCCACGACCGCCCGCCGGGAGCCCGCGAGAGCGTAGAGGGTGCCGTTCGCGTAGATCGGGGTGCCGCGGTAGACGTAGTCGGGCACCGGACCGTAATTCCCGGCGAACCAGCGCCAGGCCACCTCGAGTTCCCCGAAGTTGCCCGCGTTGATCTGCTCGAACGGGGCGTAACGGGTGCTGGCTGCGTCCGCGCCCCAGTGGCTCCATCCTCCATTCGACTGCGCGAGGGCAGGCGATGCGGAGAGGAGGAGCGCCGCGAGAAGAGCCAGCCGGTGGAAAGGCGGGGTGGGGCGTCCGCCGGGGGACGGCAGGCCGCCAGAGCGGGGGAGGCGCGAAGTCATCACTTCCTCTCGTCAGAAATGGGATTCGTTCTCCGGCCCGGACCGGGTCCGGGGGCGGGCGATCCGGGGTTCACCTTCAGTGTGCCGAATCCGGCATCCGCTCGAAACGGATGCGGGAAAGGGCCTCCGCATCGGGGGCCAGCTCGCGTTCTCCCAGCGGATAGTCGTTCAGGCTCAGCATGTAGGCGACCACATCCGCATACTGCGCCGCTGAAAGTCGACCCGGATTGTCGAGCGGCATCGTTCTCCGCAGATGGGTGAACAGCGCCGAGAGAGGCTGCCCGCTCCAGGTCAACTGGAAGACGGACCCGGTGAACTCCCTCGGGCCGTGGCAGAGCCCGCAGGTGTCCTGGAAGACGTCGTTCCCCCGCTCGGCCTGCCGCGCCGTGTAGACCCCGTCCAGGATCGACGCGGGTTCGGACTCCGGCGCGGCGGCGGTC
>JBGTMU010000104.1:0-26869 GCA_041743405.1 Longimicrobiales bacterium
GGCGGCCGTCGCCGGTCTCGCCGCCGTGGCCTTCCTGGGATGGAGCCTGATCGGGGGAGGGGATGGACCTCCTCCGGATGAACCGCCCCCGCTGGAGGTGGCCACACTTGGGGTGGGGGCGGAAGGGGTGCCGGGGGGAGCAGGGGAAGAGGCGAGCGCCTCCGGGGCCTCCGCTGAAGATTCAGCCAGTGAAATCAGCTCGACCCCTTCCAATCCCGCGGCTGAGGTGGGGACCGAGTCACCCTCCATCAGTGCCCAGCAGCGTTCCGCGGCGTATACCTTCGCCGTGAACCGCGGAGACGGCCACTTCGACGCCAGCCGTTTTCAGGAGGCTGCGGCCGCGTACCGGGAGGCCCTGCAGTCGTTGCCGGGGGATTCCTATGCGACCCGCCGCCTGGCGGAGGCGAATGAGCGGGCTCGGGCAGCGCAGACTCCTCCCACGCCGACCCCTCAGCCCCAGACCCAGCCTCAGACTCCAACGCCCGCCTCTCCGGTCACCGGCTCTCTGAACCACACGGGAACGGCGGTAGCTGGCCTCATCAGCCTGACCGCGGGCTACACTCCGGATCCCCATTTCACCGCGGTCCGGGCCGGGGGTTCGCTTGCGAACCCCATGCAGGGTGTGGGCTGTACCGGATTCATCAACCCATCCGGTCCCACGCTCAAGGTCCAGTACTCCGCCGGAAGCTTCCCTCTCACCATCTCCGCCACCGCGGAACTGGACATTACCCTGGTGGTCCGGGCTCCCAATGGAGCCTACTACTGTGACGATGACTCGGCCGGAGAGCTGGACCCCATGCTGACCATCAACAACCCCCCTGCAGGGGAGTATGCCATCTGGGTCGGAACCTACGCTCAGCCGTCGGCCGGGAACCTCCCGCCGGCTCGGGTGGCCATATCCGAGCTCGGACGGGGTCCGAGGCTGGAGGAAGGGGGGAGCTGAGCCGTGCCCTCCCTCCTCAGCCCTCCTCTTCCGGCTTCGCCGACAGACGAACTGCGGTGGCGATCCCCTCTTCCTCGTCTACCCAGGTCAGCAGAGCGAGACCCACCACGAAGAAGAGGGCGATCGAGCCCATGGCCAGGCGGAAACTCCCGGTGAGCTGAAGCACAGTTCCGAACATGAGGGGCCCCGCCACGGAGGCGAGCTTCCCCGAGAAGGCGAAGAACCCGAAGAACTCACCCTGCTTCTTCCGCGGGGTGAAGGTCGCGAGCATCGCCCGGCTGGCGGACTGGTTCGGCCCGACCATCAGCCCCACGAACATCGCGGCGACCCAGAACAGCCCGGGGCCCGGGGCCCAGGCGCCCACCAGCACTGCGATCGTGAGCACGACGAGCGTAATCGCGATGGTTCGCTTTCCCCCGATGCGGTCATTCACGAACCCGAACCCCACGGCGCCAACCCCCGCCGCCACGTTCAGCGCGATTGCGATCACGAGGATCTGGTCGAATCCCATGCCGTAGACCGACCCGAGGTAGATCGCGGAGAAGCTGAAAATCACCACGAGCCCGTCATTGTACACGAGCCGGGCAATGAGAAGGCGCGCCACCTGCCGGTAGACCCGGAGCTCTCCCACCGTACGCCGCACTCGGCGGAACCCGGCGGCAAGCCAGATCCGAGCACCCACATTCCGTCGACGCTGCCGCTCCTTCACCATGAAGAAGAGCGGAATTGCGAACACCAGGTACCAGGCCGCGGCCAGCAGATTCGTGGCCCGCACGTTCAGATTGTCGGTTTCCGGAAGCCAGAGCCGCACGAGCCCCAGAGCGAGGATCAGGCAGAGGAGCCCTCCTCCGTACCCTGCGGCCCAGCCGAACCCTGAAATCCGCCCCATCGTCTTCGGGCCCGTAAGCTCCGGAAGGAAGCCGTTGTAGAAGACGGCGGCCGCTTCGAAGAGGACGTTCGCCGCCACGAAGATGAGGAAGGCCTCGAACACCATGCCCGGCTTCACGAAGAAGAGGCACGCGGTGAAGAGAACGGTTCCCGCGGTCGTCCACCCGAGAAACCACTTCTTTCGTCCCGAGAAATCCGCGGCCGCCCCGAGGAAGGGCATGGTGAGCGCCACGATGATCGCGGACAGGTTCACCGCCCGGGTCCAGAGTACTGCGCCCGAAGCCTCATCCGGCGCCACCACAAGCTGAAAGTAGCGGCTGAAGATGAAGGTCACGACGAGGGTGTTGAAGGCGTTGCTCGCGAACTCGTACACGGCCCACGCGCCGATCTCGGAACGGCCGGCCTGCTCGGGAAGGGGGGCGCGCCGGTGGAGGGGCCGATGCTCGAGCGGGGATGTGGACTCAGTCACGAGTCGTTCCGTGGTTCAGGTGGCCGTTGATGGGCGCGATCGGAGGGAAATCAAGGTAGGGTGCGCCGGATGGGTGGGACAGTAAGGTCAGTCAGGTGGGTTGGGGGTCGCTCCCCTCGGAGTGCTCCGGATGGGACCCGGCCCGCCGGCCTGGTGCACGCCGGCCACCGCGCGCCCCGACGGGTCTGCGTTTCCGGCGAAGGATTCATCCCAGTTCAGCGCCTCCGGGGTGGAGCAGGCGATTGACGGCCCTCCTGCCACGGTCCGCGCGGCCGCATCGCCGGGAAAGTGCTCCTCGAAGATGCGTCGGTAGAGGTAGCCCTCCGCAGTGGAGGGAGCGTTCACGGGGAAGCGCTCGGCGGCACCGGCGAGCTCGGCAGCGGTTACTCCGGACGCCGCGTGGGCCCGCAGCCCGTCGATCCATCCGTACCCGACACCGTCCGAGAACTGCTCCTTCTGGCGCCAGAGGATCTCGTGCGGGATAACCCCCTCGAAGGCTCGGCGGAGGAGCGCCTTCTCTACACGGGGTGGGGCGCCGGTGGCGGGATCGAGGCCGACCTCGGGAGCCGGTGCGGGCATGCGATGCGCAGCATCGATCGACATGGCCAGATCGAGAAACTCAAGGTCGAGGAAGGGCACGCGGGCCTCCACGCCCCAGGCGGCCATGGACTTGTTGGCGCGCAGGCAGTCGTACAGGTGAAGGGCCTCCACCTTCCTCACCGACTCCTCGTGGAAGGCTTCGGGGTTCGGCGCCCGATGAAAGTAGAGGTAACCTCCGAAGATCTCGTCGGCCCCCTCTCCCGAAAGGACCATCTTCACCCCCATCGCCCGGATACGCCGGGCCAGGAGGTACATGGGCGTTGACGCCCGGACGGTGGTCACGTCGTAGCTCTCGACGTGCCGGATCACGTCGGGGAGTGCGTCGAGTCCCTCCTCGAAAGTGTAGGTAAATCCATGGTGCGCGGTGCCGAGGTGGGTTGCCACGACCTCAGCGGCGGCCAGATCCGGCGAGCCCTCGAGACCGATGGCGAAGGAGTGGAGTCGGGGCCACCACGCCTCGCTTCGGTCATCATCCTCGATCCGGCTTCGGGCAAAACGGGCCGCGCAGGCTGCCACGACGGAGGAATCGAGCCCCCCGGAAAGGAGTACGCCGTATGGAACATCGCCCATGAGTTGTCGGTGGACCGCATCTTCCAGCGCCATCCTCAGGCGGTGTGGATCGGCCCTGTTCCCCACCGTCGTCGCCCGCTCCCGCCATGGACGTGCCCGGAAGGGGGTGAGCTGGTCCGTGGCGCTGTCGTAGACGTGCCCCGGCGGGAAAATCTCGACCTCGATGCAGCGATCCACCAGGGCCTTCAGTTCGGAGGCCACCCATCGACGACCATCCTGATCACGGCCCCAGTAGAGGGGGACCACGCCCACGGGATCCCGGGCCACCACCCACATCCCCGTCGCGGGTTCAAGAAGTGCGAAGGCGAAGATCCCGTTGAGGCGAGAAACCCCTTCAACCCCGTGACCTCGCCAGAGGGGGAGGATCACTTCGCAGTCGGAGCCGGTGCGGTAGGGCCATGGCTCCTCGAAGCCCGCTGCGAGCGAAGCGCGGAGGGCTCGGTGGTTGTAGATCTCGCCATTCACGGCCAGAACCATCGACCCGTCCGCAGCCACGATCGGCTGGGCGCCTCCGGCGGGATCGACGATGGCCAGACGCTCATGGACCAGGATTCCGTTGGGGCCGGTGTGCACCCCGCTCCAATCGGGGCCGCGGTGCCTCTGGCGAGCGGAGCAGGCGAGCGCCAGGGGGCGCAGGGCCGCCGGGTCATCGCCGGGAGCGAGGTCGAAGATTCCGAGAATCGAGCACATGGGCAGTTCGCGGGTCGAGAGGGCATGAAAAAAGGCCCGCCTCGGGAGGCGGGCCACGGAGCGGGATGGGGGTCCCGGCAAGGTGTGTGCGCGCCTACCGCCCGGGGCCTCCGGAGCGATTGGGATTCAGGCAGGTCAGGGGGGCGCAGGCAGCTATCATGACGGGAGTATCGGTCTGATTCGACCCACAGGCAAGGGGCTCCAGACTGGGTGAGATCTCCGTGGCGCCCGCAGCGAAGCTGGCTTGCTCACCCCAACGCCCCCACCCTACCTTGCCGCTCGCGTCGGGAGGAGGGCGGAAACCCCGATTCCTCGCAACCCATGTTCCCGACCCCCCCGGAGCCCATCCCATGCGCCGTTTCCTCCCCCCTACTACCTCCCTGCGCCTCCCCCGTGCACTCTTCGCGTGCGTCGCCCTGGTGATGGCGGGGACCGGATGTGAACCCGACTCCGAGGACCTCGGTCCTTCCGTCACGGCCCTCGCCGATCGCTACGTCGAGGCGTACTTCCAGGCATTCCCGGACGAAGCCACCGTCGCGGGGGTGGCCGAGGCGGACCATGACCGGCTCCCGGATATCTCGCCCGAAGCCCGCGCGGAATGGGAGGCCATCGAAGACGAGATCCTCGCGGGGCTCGAAGCCATCAATCCCGCGGCGCTCCCCGCCGGAAGCGCGGCCGCCATCACGCATGGCTTCCTCGGCGAGGTGCTTCGCAACGCCCGGGGGTTCCGGACATGCCGAACGGATCTCTGGAATGTGAGCCCCACCTGGACCGGGTGGCCTTCCCGCATGGGGGGGCTCGTGGACCTGCAGCCGCTTTCGAGCGATGAGGAACGGGAGGCGGCGTTCCGGCGCTTCTCGGAGCTCCCGCGCTATCTGGATCAGGAGATCGCGAACCTGCGCGACGGGCTGGCGCAGGGGTACTCGGCCCCCCGCGGGAATGTGGAAGCGGTCATCCGTCAGGTGGAGGCGCTCGCCCGGCAGCCGCTCGAGGCTTCTCCCTTCCTCACCCTTGCCGCCGACGGTTCCCCCGAGTTCCGGGCGCGGGTCGAAACGCTGGAGACCGATGAGCTGCGCCCCGCTTTCGAGCGCTACATCGCGTTTCTCCGGGACGAATACCTGAGTGCGGCCCGGTCGGACATTGCGGTGGCCATGAACCCGAACGGAGAGGCCTGCTACCGGGCGGCGATCCGCTTTCATGCCACGGTAGAGGTGGATCCGGCGGAGGTGCATCGGATCGGGCTCGAGCAGATGGAGCTGATCCGGGGCGAGATGCAGGCGATTGCGCGGAACTCCTTCGGGACGGAGAACGTGGACGAGCTTCTCGAGCTTCTCCGCACCGATCCGAACTACCTCGTGGGAGGACGCGACCAGATGGTGGCGATCGCCGAGGCGTCGGTGCAGCGTGCCCGCGCGGCCATTCCCGAGTGGTTCGGCCTTCTTCCCACCGCCCAGGTGGTAGTCCAGCCGGTTCCGGCCTTCGCGGAGGAAGGCGCCCCGTTCGCGTATTACAACGCCCCCGCCGAAGACGGCTCCCGCCCGGGGATCTACTACATCAACCTCCGGGGTGCGGATCAGGCCCCGCGGGCCGGGGTCGAATCGACCGCTTTCCACGAGGCCGATCCGGGGCATCACACGCAGATCGCGATCGCGCAGGAAAGGACTGAACTCCACCCGGTCGGCCGGTACGTCTTCCTCTCGGGATTCGGGGAAGGATGGGCACTCTACGCCGAGCGACTCTCCGACGAGATGGGGCTCTTCACCTCCGATGTGGATCGGATGGGGCTCCTTTCGAACGAGGCGCTCCGGGCCGCACGCCTCGTGGTTGATGCCGGGATGCATGCCCTCGGATGGACGCGGGACGAAGCCATCGAGTACATGCTCCAGAACACGGCCGAGAGCCGGGGGAACGTGACCGCCGAGGTGGACCGCTACATCGCGGTTCCGGGACAGGCCACCTCGTACATGCTCGGGAGCCTCGAGATCATGCGGCTTCGCGAAATGGCCCGGGAGCGACTCGGCGACGCCTTCGACATCCGGGAGTTCCACGACCGCGTGCTGGAAGACGGTTCGGTGCCGCTCATGATGCTGCGAGCGAAGATCGAGCGGTGGGTGGAGGAGCCCCGGTCCTGAAGCCTTTCGTGACCCCTCGTTTCACACCCGGCATGCGTCGTGACCGCCTCATCCGTCGGCATCATCTGGCTCGAACTGCGCGCGACCCGGTGGAAGCCGCACGGGCAGTCGTGGCGCTTCATGCCACGGATCCCGCCACTCCCTACCTTGGTCTCCGCGCCCGCGTACCGGAGTTCCGGCGGGACGCGCTGGACGCGGCTCTTCTGGTCGATCGAGGTCTCTGGCGGCTCCACGCGATGCGCCGAACCCTCTTCGTGGTGCCAGCGGACGATGCCTCGGTCTTCCAGCGGGGTGCTGCGTGGGATGTGGCTCGCCGGGAACGGACCTCCGCTGGTGGACCGGATGGACGAAGGGGCATTCGGTAGCCGCGCTCGAGGATCTGGGTGCGGTGGCGGTAACCATCGTGGGAGACGGGGGTTCGGGAGCGGGTGCACCTTCCATCACGGACGGCTACGCCCTCCCCGGCGACGACGAGCCGGAGGAATCCACCCCACCCGGCGGGGCCGATCCTGTGGTCACCTTCCTCCCCGCACTGGACCCCACGCCGATGGGGTGGAAGGAACGGGGCTGGTACCTCGGCCCGCACGGGGAGTTCGGGGGGGCGCTTTTCGACCGGAATGGCAATGTCGGCCCCACCATCTGGGTCGACGGGGGGGTGGTGGGGGGGTGGGGTCAGAGGCCGGGCGGGGAGGTGGCCTTCACCCTCCTGGAGCCGGTCCCGAGCGACGCCCGCGAGCTCATCGCAAACGAAGCGGAATCGCTCACCGAGTGGCTCGGGGGCGAGGTGGTCATGCCCCGCTTCCCGACTCCGCTCCAGCGGGAACTGGCCTGCTGACTCATCCCCCTCCGCGCACGGGGGGGGTGCCGGGCACCGCCGGGCCCTCACGCGTGGGCGCCAGCGAGTCGGGAGTCACGCCGAAGGGCGGCATGATGTCGACGGCGTCGCGATCGAGGCGCCCGGCGTAGAGCTCCACCACCATCGTTTCTCCCCGCCGGGCCATGTCCATGGCTTCAGCCAGGATTCGAGCCGACTCCTGCGGGGCGTGGAAGCCGTGCGAGCCCTCCGAGTAGATCCAGTCGAGGCGCCACTGGGCGCTGCGCTGCATCTGGATCGCCTCGCCGAGTTCATCGTCGCCCGCACCCAGCGCGCGGGCTGCGGCCAGGGTCTCGATGAGATCCACCAGCGCGGTGGAAGCGCGCTGAATGAGCGCTTCGGTCCGGTCCTGGACCGTGGCCACCCGCTCGAAGAGCTCCTCCTCCGAGACCGCATGGCAGGTCTGGCACGATCGGTTGAGGTTGAGAAGAGGGCTCCGGACATGGTGATCCGAGACCTTCTGTGCCCCCTCGCGCTGGTAGGGCATGTGGCAGTCGGAGCAGGCGACCCCCGCCGCCGCATGCGTGCCCTGCGACCACAGCTCGAACTCGGGGTGCTGCGCCTTGATCATCCCCCCGCCCGTGGCGGCGTGGGTCCAGTCGCTGAAGCCAATCGCGTCGTAGTAGGCCTCCTGTTCCTCGACGCGGATTCCCTGGGCCCAGGGGAAGGTCACCATCTTGTCTTCAGGCTCGAAGTAGTACTCCACGTGACACTGCGCGCAGACGAAGGTGCGCATCTCCTGACGGGTAGCGTCCCGGTTGGGATCGTAGCCGACGATGCCCTCCTCGTGCTCCTTGAGCGCGGCGATCCCCACGAGAAAGCCGGGCCGCGTGACCCGCAGTTCCATGGTGTTCGGGGTGTGACAGTCCATGCAGCTCACGGGGTGCTGCACGAGTGGGTTGCCCGACGCGTCGGTGTAGTTGCGGGCCTCTTCCCACGGCATCGCGCTGACCTGGCGGAAGCCTTCCATGATGTCACCCTCGCCCACGTACTCATACAGGGGCATGATGGCCGCGTGGCAGTGCAGGCAGGCCCCCGGCTGCTCGCGCTGCAGCACTCTCTGGGTATGATCCTGATCGTGCAGGGTGAAGGCGTGCCCGCGTGACTCCCGGTAGTCGAGGGAGAAGGCGTACCCGGACCACATGGCCCGCAGCCAGGGGCTCGCGTTCAGCTTCTGCACGGGAATCGCGTCGCTTCCGCCATAGCGGGTGCGCTGCCAGTCGGTGGTGCGCAGGTAGCTCTCGTACTGCGAGGGCCAGTTCACACCCCAGGCCGCCGGGTCCGTGGTCTGGTCATCGACCGCCACCAGGAGCTGGTACGGATGCTCGGTTTCCCCCTTGCGTTCTCCGATCGAGACGAGAAGCGCGGCGATGAGGGAGGCAGCGACCACGCCTCCCAGAAACACCATGACGAGAAGTCGGGACGAGGCTGCGCCCGCCGACGCATGAGAGGCGGGTGCGTTCGACGGAGGGCGGTTCGCATCAGCGCCAGGCGGCATGGCCGGCATCCTTGTGGCAGTGGACACACCCCACGGCGCCATCCTGGCGCTCGGGGAAGGTCTCGTGAACAAATTCCGAGTGGCAGTAGACGCAGTTGTTCTGAGCGATCCGGGCGTTTCGGGGCTTGATCCGGATCGGATCCGGATGATTGCGGAAGGTGAAGGCCCAGGAGTGGAAGAAGCCGTTGTCGGCCTTCGAGATCCACTTCGTGATGGCGCCTTTTGGGAGGTGGCACGAGTTGCAGGTCGCGACGGAGTGATGCGAACTCTTGATCCAGGAGTCGAACTGTTCCTGCATGATGTGGCAGTTGATGCAGGCCTCTGGATTCTGGGACAGATAAGCGGTTCCCTGACCATAGTAGAAAGTGAAGGATCCGAGTCCCACGGTGAGCCCCAGGATGCCCGCAACCCCGAGCATCAGCCGTGAAATCCGCTCGGTCTTTCCCCTGGTCGGCCCCTCCATCGACACCCTCCCTCGACCTCTCACAAGACGATCCTTCACCGCACCCTGTGGGCGGCTACCCTGCGGGTGGAAGCCGGATCCGGGCCGGAAGACGGGCCGAGATCGAAGCTACTCTGCCGCTTCCCCCTTCCCCCACCTCTCCTGCAGGCGGTCCATCGCCTCCGCGAACTCCCCCGCGAGGGCTCGAGCGAGCTCTTCGTCGGCATCCCAGCTGAGCACCCTCACACCCAGGAAGCGGGAATCGGCCCCGTCCCCGAAGGCCTTGAGTTCAAGGAGCCCCGAGATCTCATCCCACGAGACCGACAGCTCATGATCGGTGAGGGCGAGGACTCGCCCGGTCAGCGCGCGCCCGGACCGCAGGGTGAGCGCGATCCGGCCTTCCCCCGGGATCGCACGCTCCCCCGTCGTGAGCCAGGCCCCCAGTCCTTCCGCGCTCAGGTACGACTCGCGCAGCAGGGCATCGTACTCGAAGTGCGCCGGAACGAAGACAGGCAGCGCCCACTTCCCCTTCCCGAAGTGGTGCTCCACGTAGTGCTTCAGCGCGGCCAGCGCCATGGTCCACCCCGAGTCGATCCCCTGGACCATCTCCGAATCGGGGTCCTGTTTCCCGAATCCCGAATGGACCAGCCGGAGCACGGTCGTCCCCCCTTCGCTTCGGATCGTGACTTCCTGGCGGAACGCCCCCGTCCCCATGTCGCTTTCGAGAACGAGGCGGTGCGGTCGCTCGACCTCGATCACCTGGTAGCGGTGCTCTCCGTGGGATCCGAATCCGTGCACGAGCTCGCCGCCTGGCTCCAGCTTCCCACGGGCATCATCGGAGAACCAGCGCTCCACGTGCTCGGGCTCGGCCCAGGCGGCCCAGACTTCCTCGAGGGAGGCGTCGATGCGGACCTCCCGCTCGTCGATCCACCGTTTCCGTCCGGACGAGGCTTCGGGTTCTTCGTTCATGAGAGTGTGGGGTTGAGGGTCAGCGTGAGGCGAAAGGGATCACCCTGAGCCGGGTTTCCCTCCGGGTCTTCGAAGGGTGAGGCATGCCGGGCTGCGACTTGCGCGAGGGCGTGGAGGATCGCTTCGGCGAAGGCAGCCCGCTGCGCCTGGTCGCGGAAGCGCAACCGCGATGAGAGAGTGAGGGTGGGGAGCGGTGTCCCCGTGTTCCCCGAGGCATGGAGAGCCTCCGCCATGTCGCTCTGCACTTCATGCAGGGCCCCGAGCAGGTGCGCGGCGCTCTCCCGGTCGCTCGTGGAACCAAGGCGTGCCGCGAGCGGGCCGAGGAGCTCCGGCGCGAGGGCGTACGACTTCGCGCTCGACCGATACTGCTTCTCGATCATCGAACCCCGGCGGGAGGTCGCCTCCGGCGTGAGGAGTCCCGCCTCCACCAGGCACCGGACATGGTACCCGAGCCGCTGCCGGGGTTCGTTCAGACGATCCGCCATCTCGACGGTGGTGATCGGGGTCTGCGCGAGCTCCAGAATCTGCCGGCGGGGGTCCTTGAGCAGGACCGAGGCCGTGGCGAGATCCGAGATGATCTCGACCTCGTGGGTGGACGGGTACCGGGTGTGTGTCGCCATGACCGACAGAATATATTGTCGGTGGGTATTGCGCAAGCACCCACGAGGATCACTGGCTGTCCCGATCCTCCCGCACCTGCGCAGCTCCCGACGGCGCGAGGAGGAACCATTCCGCCGGGACAGGGCCACGCACCCCCCCCGGGGGAGTCACAAAGAGCTCCAGCGCCCGACCTCCTCCGGCCTGGAAGAAGTGGACCGTGAACGGGTGATGTCCCCGGGCCAGCGCCACCTCGCCCGCCTTCTCCGAGGGACCGTGGAGACCGTCGTGGTCCACCACCACCTCACCCCCGATCTCGAGGACCGACCCGTCGTCCGATAGAAGGGTGAACCGGTACACGCCGTCTTCGGGCACTCGCAGATATCCGGTGAACTGGAGTGCGAAATTCTCGGGGCGTTCCGTTCCTCGAAGGGCGACGCTCGCGGACACCCCTTCGGATTCGGGCCGCGCATCCTCGGGAAGGTCCCACACGGATGTGAGCTGGCGCTCGAAGTAGACGTAGCGGAGCCCGGCAGCGAGTGCGGCCTCGTCCACGGCCGAGGCGGGACGAAGGACGGTTCGTCGGAAGGTGCCCCTGGCCTCCGGTCCTTCGCGACCGTCCGGGAGCACGGGGCGCGCCCGCACCTCGACCGGCCCGTCCAGCGAAAGGGCGAAGGGTCCGGCATACAGCGGCGAGGCTGGCCCCGGCTCGGAGCCGTCGGTGGTAAAGCGAATCGACCCCCCCGGATGGAGAGCCCGGAGTTCCACGGTCACGACGGAGTCGAGCACGAGCCGGTCCCCATCCAGCCCTCGTACCTCGGGAATCCGGTAGTTCACCCCGAGGTGGTCGAGCGCGTGCAGTGCCGCAGGAAGCCGTGCCTCGAACGAGAGCCAGTCCCGACGCTCCCGCGGAGACCAGGCCACCTCGGCCAGCGCCAGAAGCCGGGGAAACAGCATGTACTCGAGGTGCTCAGGCGTCTTCACGTACTCGGTCCACAGGTTCGCCTGGGGTCCCAGGATGTGGCGTGCCTCGTTCGCGCTGAGCTCGCCCGGCACGGGTTCGAAGGCGTAGACCTGCTCCAGCGGCGTGAACCCACCGATGGCCAGCGGCTCCGTCTCCGGATCGCCCTGGTAGTAGTCGAAGTAGGCGTACCCCGTGGGGGTCATGACCACATCGTGCCCCATGCGGGCGGCCTCGATCCCACCCGCCGTTCCCCGCCATGACATGACGGCGGCCCGCGGAGGGAGCCCTCCCTCCAGGATCTCGTCCCACCCGACGAGGCGGCGCCCATGGGCGTGGAGAAAGCGCTCGATGCGGGCCACAAACCAGCTCTGGAGCTCGTCTTCGTCTGCCAGCCCTTCGCGCAGCATCACTGCCTGGGCCTCCTCGCTCTCCTGCCAGCGGGTCCTCGGCACTTCGTCGCCCCCGATGTGGATCCACGGGCCGGGAAAGAGCTCCATCACCTCGGTGAGCACGTTTTCGAGGAAGGTGAAGGTACGCTCGGTCGGGCAGAATACGTCTTCGAATACGCCCCAGGTGGTGGCCACCTCGAAGGGGCCCGGAGTGCAGGCGAGCTCAGGGTAGGCCGCGAGCGCCGCGAGCGCGTGGCCCGGCATCTCGATCTCCGGGACCACAGTCACGTATCGCTCTGCCGCGTAGGCCACCACTTCGCGCACTTCCTCCTTCGAATAGAACCCGCCGTGAGGAATGCCGTCTCCCACGTAGGGGGTGAAGTTCCTGTCCACCATGGTCTCGCGCCGGATTGCCCCCACCTCGGTCAGAAGCGGATAGCGCTCGATCTCGATCCGCCACCCCTGATCCTCGGTGAGGTGCCAGTGGAACGTGTTGAGCTTGCTGCGGGCCAGGTGGTCGATGTAGGCCTTGACCACCTCAACGGGGAAGAAGTGGCGAGCCACGTCCAGGTGCATCCCGCGCCAGGCGAAGCGGGGACGGTCCACGATCCGCACCCGGGGAACCGCCCACCCGCTCGGCGGACCGGGGCGGACGAGCTGACGGAGCGACTGGAGACCGTAGAACAGACCCGCGTGGCCGCGGGCGGTGATGTCGACGCCCCGTCGCCCCACTTCGAGCCCGTAGGCTTCCTGGGAAGTATCGGCAAAGGCGGGATCGAGAATCAGGGTGACGATGCCCTCTCCTTTTCGGGAGGAAGGCTCACGTCGTTGGCCGTCGATCCCCAGCGCCTCGTCCAGGAGTTCGGCGCCGTGGCGGGCGAGGCGGGCCAGCTCGGCGTCGTCGGGTGCTGCGGCCCGCACCACCGGAACCCCGTCGAAGGTCATGGCACGCCGATCGCCTTCGACCTGAGCGGGGTACGGGATCACATCTACGGGAAGGGCTTCGCCGCAGGACGACAGGGCGAGGGCCAGGACCACAGCGACGATAAACGGGGGCCGCCTCCCGTTCATGAAGGGGACGCTCTCACCTCACTCATCAGCGCCAGCAGGTTGGCGTCGGGATCGCGGAGGAAGGCCATCCACAATTCATGATCCGGCAACCTTGCAATGAGGTGGGGGTCAGCTTCGAAGACAACCCCACGGGCGGACAGATTCGCGAATGCAGCGTCGAGATCGGGGACCTTGTAGTACACGACTGAGCTCCGGCCTGCCTGCGCGGCGGCGGGACCGTCGAGCATGACCCGAACGCCCCCGCAGTCGAAAAAGCCGAGCCCCGGCGGTGCCCGAAACAGGAACCGCATTCCGAGGGTGTCCCGATAGAAAGCAATGGCTCGATCGATGTCGGTCACCGGGATCGCGATCTGTCCTATCTGGCCCAGCCCGAACCCTGACTCCGCCGCATCGTTCATGACGCACTCCTCAGGATCGTCACGCCGCGATTGGATCTCCGAGAACCCAGAAACTGCCGCGCTTGCACTCGGCTGTTGCGGGCGCTCCTGAATGATTCTACACCCTCGACGAATCCCCGCCACCCGCGGGGCCATACCACCCGGGCGCAAGCAACGGGGGAGTGGGAGCGAGTTAGCTGGCGGGCGCGCCCCCCGGATCCCGATGAGGGGCCCCCAGGCGGGATCAACCGCGCCATCGGGGTTCGCCGGCGGATCGTCGGCGATGTTAGTCCCGGAAATCGGGATCAACATCTCCGGGGCGAGCCCGTGACGCGATCGGCGGCGGACTTAGTCCCGATTTCCGGGACCAACCCCGCCGCGAACACGCGCAATACGGCGGTGGCGTAGTTGATCCCGGCGGACAGGGCTCTGGAGAGCCTCGGCCAACGCTTCGGGACCATGGTGTACCTGGACACTAGGCTGGCAGTCTGTCCCGCGCCTCCATCACTCGTTTCAGATTGAGAAGTTCATTCCCCAGCGCATTGCGGCTCGATTTCATCATCATCCAGCCGAAGACGAAGAACATCACCTTGACGAAGCCCTTGCCGAACACTTCGGACCGCTGGGTGACACGGGTACGGCCGCCGAGATCTTCGAACAGGTACTCTGCCTTGATATCAAACTGGTCCCCCTTCATGAGGATTGCGTGGGCGGTCGGCGGTTCGTGACGGGTCACGACGCCCTCAAACTCCAGTCTGCGTCCCTTTTCCTCGGTGGTAACCCGGAACGTGGTTCCCACACCCTCCGGCTTCTCATCGATGACCTCGTCCTTCACGACGATGGTGCTCCACTCTGAAACGTTGTGGATCGTGTAGTCGAACACCTCGTTGATCGGTCGGTCGATCTCGACGCTCATCGTTGTCTGCATTGCATTCTCCGCAGGGATCAAGGCCCACTACATCACCCAACGATCAACCGCCCGTTCTGTCGGGTCCCTCACCTTTGAGGGGCGGGGCTGACTCCCCAAGCACCCAGATGCTCCACGGGGACAGCTCGACTTCGCTCTTCCACGTGAACGGATCGGTGGGCAGTCCGAGTGGCCTGTGCGCATCGATAACATGGATGCCCGCGGCCGCATACGTGGTCCGATAATCGGAGTCCGACCAGAGCACATCCTCCACGGGACGTCGATCCGGAACGTCGAGCATCGTGATCCTCACGAGGTCGCCCGATTCGGCGTGTCGATTCTCCGGGAACTCGGCCGTCGAGAACGAAACCCATTCATTCAGATAGATTTCGGGCGCCGACACGAGGTTGACAATCCGGCCGCCTGGGGAGAGCCGATCGCGCATCTTCCGGAACAGCTCGACCCGCACCTCCCCCCCCGGGATGTTGTCGAACGAAAAGGCGCACAGGACGAGATCGCAAGTCCTCTCTCCCAGGACATCGAGATCTCCGTCTGATATGAGGTGGTAGGTGCCTTCGGGATCTCGGAGCCTGGCCTCGCGCAGCATGGCTTCAGAGATGTCTACGCCCACTGCGTCGAACCCCAGTGCCTTCAGAAACCGCGTGGACCGTCCCGCGCCACAACCGAAATCCAGGGCGAAGCCTCCGCGAACGTGCCGAGCGAGGAGATGCGGGATATCGCGAAACGCCAGGTAGTAGGTTCCCGGAAACGCCAGTTCGGCGTACGCACTCGCTCGAGTGCTGTCGCTGTAGACGTTCTGGAACTCCGCGCTCATATCGGCCGCAGGCTGGTCAGAAGGTTTTCGGGGCTGCGTCGAGGGCCGCGCGGCGCAGCTATCGCTTCAGCGCTGCACTCTGCAGTTGGTCGGCACGCCGCTCAAGTTCTTCGGCTTCCGGCGTCCGACCCAGAAGTCGAAGAGCCTCTCCCCTCGCCCGGGTCAGCTCGCCCCACAACGCGAGCTTTCGCGGGTGGCCAACAAGAGCCACAGCGGTATCGGCATCCAGGTCTCGAAGTATCCCGGCGCGCTCCCCCAGGAGTTCGTCCTCGGCGGCCTGAAGTGTGTCGGAGGCTTCCTGCGCCCCCGATACGCCCAGTCCAAGCAGGTCCCGCGCTCGACGCAGCGCGGCGCCCAGTTGCTCGATCAACCGCAGGATGTAATCAGTCTGTTCGGAACGCATTCGCCAACTGCCGATCCGGGCCCAGGTCCTCGGGGCCGACGTCCGTTCCGTCGTTGGATCGGGGGTACGTATCCGTCGCGCCCCCGGCCTGCTCGAGAGTTCGGGTGAGGCTCGCCCACCACTGCATAACGAGAAGAGCACCTCCGAGAATCGGAAGCATGAGGATGCTCCCTTCGGGACCGAAGTCCCCGCCCGTGAACCAGCCGGCGCCGTCGAGTTCGAGGGTGAGGACTTTGAATGATCCGCGACCACTCGCAGAGAAACCGAACACGGGCCCCTGGAAAAAATTCCATCCCATGTGCATCCCCATCGACAGCCATAGCTGCCGCGTCGTGAGAAGGCCATGGATACGCAGGAAGCCGAACCCGACGATGATAATCGTGGAGAGGACCGTTGCGGAGGGGTTCGAGGCATGCAGCAGCCCGTAAATCACGCATGAAACGACCACGGCGACCACGAGTCCGAGCCCCGATATGAGGTTGGCGAAGATGTAGCCTCGGAAGAACAGCTCCTCCCACCACCCCACCAGCAGGTACAGGAAACAGCTGAGAAGCAGCGGTCCGACAAACGCCCCCCCGTCCCAGGCGAAACCGTTGACAGTGACGGCACCTGCCAGGAAGAGCGAGAGGAAGAAAAGAGCCGCCATGGCACCGCTCAACAGCCATCCGAAAACCAGATCCCCGACGGCAGCGCGGTCGAAGTGGAGGCCGAGCGAGACCACAGACCGCTTGTCCACGAACCGCCGGGCAAATGGGAGAAGCACCGTAGTCGAAATTGCGAGGGCTCCCACCAACAGGAGCTCCCGCCGCAACCCTGGGGAGGGCCTGCCACCGAGCACCAGCTCCGCCAGATACACAAGTCCGAGTCCTAGAGACGCCACTGCAAGAAAGAACAGCAGGATGCGCCAGCCTGCACGCAGCCGCCGTTCGCCTGAATTCCAGAATGCGTTCTTCATCGCTGTCCGGGCTGGTCCGTTTTCGAAAACGTGCGGGTCTATTTCTGGAGACGTTGCCAGCGCCCTCAGAGTTTCGACCTTCCAGGCGACCCGGGAACAACTCAGCGAAAGTCGTTCTCACTGAGAACGATCACCCAGGCCCGGCGTTCAGCGATCTTGCCGTCGCGCATGACGAATACCTCGGCCATGGACATGCGCATCTCGCCGCCCGCTGCGCTCGATGTTCCGCGCCTCGTGTTCACCGATGCCCTTCTCCCCGGCTTCGGCCCTGCCCTCGAACCCTTCTTCACGGCAGAGATCACGATCGAGCCCGTGGAAGGCGGAACCCGCTACCGCGCCCGGGCCATGCATCGGGACGCGGAAGGCCGCGACCGCCACGAGGCCATGGGTTTCCACGACGGATGGGGAACCTGCTTCGATCAGCTTGTGGAACTCGTGAAGGGATGGTGACGAGAGTGAACGTCGGTCCTCCGTCCGTGTACCCTTCTTCTCGCAGGTCCTGCTGAGCCCCCCTCGCGCGGCACACCGTTCGCAAACGCCCACGCGGGGAACATGAGAGGTCGACGATGCCGGAGATCCGCATTCGCCCGGTTACGCAGCACGATGTGGAAGTATTCCTCGAACTGGTGGATGCGCATGCCGCCTTCGAACGGATGGAGCCGCCTCCTCCGGAAGCCCGCAAACGCCTCATCCGCGATGCCCTCGCCGAGCCCCCGAAGTACCGGGCCTATCTCGCCACGATCGAGGGGCGGGACGTGGGATACGCGATCACCTATGAGGCCTACTCGTCATTCCTCGCGCGTCCCACCTTCTTCCTCGAAGATATTTTCGTATTCTCCGAGTATCGAGGGATGGGCTTCGGCGGGGTGATGTTCCGGTATCTGGTGAAGGAAGCGGTACGGCTCGACTGCGCCCGCATGGAGTGGATGGTCCAGGACTGGAACGAGGGGGCGATCCGGTTCTACGAGCGCAGGGGCGCCGTGCAGCTCTCGGAGTGGCACAGTTATCGCATCGATGAGGAACACTTGAAGAAGCTGGCCGAGAAGGACGCGGGAGGCTCGCCCATGGCTGGCATCCCCGAAACTACCTAAATTTCGGAGTTGCTTTTCCTCCCTTCCCCAACTCGGGAGTTACCTAGATGACCTTGACTTTCCGCCGTTCCTGTCTGCTTGCTGGCTCGACCTGTTTCCTTTTCGCCCTGGCCGCGCCCGCGGCCGCCCAGATGATGCCCGCCTCCGGCCCGCCGCAGGTGGCCCCCGGCGCCTACCAGCAGGTGATTTCGGCCAATCCGTTCGGACTCCTGCTCGAGTTCTTCAACGCCGAGTACGAGCGGGTCGTGACGGAGGGAAGCACTGCGGGATTCGGCGGCTCGACCTTCTCCAACGATGATCAGCGCTACGTGAACGCGGACATCTTCTGGCGCTTCTACCCCTCGGGAATTCCCTTCGAGGGCTGGGCGTTCGGTGCGAAGGCGGGGCTCACGAGCGTCACGGACGAGGGGACGTATCCCGGGTTCGGCTTCGATGTGAACCGGAGCTGGCTCCTCGGGGCGAATCGCAACTTCTATGTGGGGGTGGGATTCGGGCTCAAGCGGATCCTGGGGTCCGGTGGAGATAACGTAGGCCTCAAGTTCGTCCCGACAATTCGGCTGGTGAACGTCGGCATCGCCTTCTGATGCAGGCTGCGATAACGGGGTGGGGATCGTGCATGCCCCCGGCGATCCTTTCCAACGACGACCTGGCCACCTTTCTCGACACCTCGGACGAGTGGATCACCACCCGGACGGGGATGAAGGAGCGGCGCATTTCGCATGTGTCCGCCACCGAGCTTGCCACCCTCGCGGCCCGGCGCGCACTGGCCTGTGCCGGACTCGATCCGGAAGATCTTGACCTCGTGATCTACGGCGGCGTGAGCAACGAAGAGCTCTGCCCGAACAGCGCCTCCGGGGTCCAGCTTCTTCTGGGGGCGAAAAGAGCGGCGTCGATCGATCTGAACACGGCCTGCACGAGCTTCTGCTACGGGCTCGTGGCCGCCTCTGCCATGATCCGCACCGGCGCGGTCCGCAACGCGGTGGTGATCGGAGTCGAGCTCATCTCCCGATATATGGACTGGAGCAACCGGAACGTGGCGGTCCTGTTTGGAGACGGTGCCGCTGCGGTGGTCCTTCAGGCCACGGATGGGGAGGAAGGGGTCCTCGGAAGCGTGCTCGGTTGCGACGCCGAGGCAAGGCAGGTACTCCGCGTCAGGGGGTTCGGGTGTGGCTACTCCGGGCTCGGAATCACCATGGGCGACACGTTCTGGGACTTCGACGGGCCGCTCATCTTCAAGCGCGCGGTGCAGGCCATGGCGCGGGCATCGGGCGAGGTGCTGGAGAAGTGCGGAGCCTCTGCCGACGACGTGGATCTCGTGGTGCCTCACCAGGCCAACCTGCGCATCATCGAGTCGGTGGCGAAGTACGCGGGGATCCCCATGGATCGGGTCATGCTCACCGTTGAGAAGTACGGAAACATGAGTGCGGCCACGGTGCCGGTGGCGCTGGTCGAGGCGCTGGAGGAAGGGCGGGTGAAGCCCGGAAGCCTCCTTCTCATGCCCGCGTTCGGGGGCGGGCTCACCTACTGTTCGATTCTCGTGCGATGGGGTGAGCGCGTGACTCCCCTCGGGACTACGGATGCCACACTTCCTCCCTGCACTGAAACGGCCCTCGAGATGGTGAACCGAGTGCGGGCCACGCAGGATCCGCACAACCGGTCGAAGTCAGGGCTTCTTGCGCCGGTGTTTGCGGAGATGCGGGGGAGTTGAGTTGAAGCCCGCTTCGACTGAAACCTCCACATTCAACCCACCGTACTCCCGGACATGAAACCACTCGGAACGGCGATCATCGCCTCGGTACTCATTTCAGCAGGCGTGCTCTTCGCGCCGGCTCCCGCCAACGCACAGGCACCCGGCCCCCCGGTATGCGAAACCGAGGCTCCCTTCCGGGAGTTCGACTTCTGGCTCGGGAACTGGGACGTCTACAACGAGGCGACCGGCGCCCTCGCCGGCACGAACCGGATCGAATCCCGGCATGGGGGATGTCTCATCATGGAGCACTGGACCTCGACAGGTGGCATCGAGGGGACATCCATGAACTACTATGACAACGTGCGGGGAACGTGGCGGCAGTTCTGGGTCTCGATGGGTTATTCAATCGAGATCGAGGGCGGTCTCGACGCGGAAGGCCGCATGGTCCTCGAAGGCGAGCTGCACGGGTATCGCTCGCGGCAGGCCGTGCCTTTCCGCGGCACATGGACGCTCAGACCCGACGGGTCGGTGCGCCAGCTCTTCGAGCAGCTCGACGCCGCCACGGGCGAATGGGTCGTCTGGTTCGACGGCCGATACGAACCAGCCGGAGGGTGAGGTCGGACCCATAACGAGAAAGGGGGGCTGCGCCCCTGGAAACCTCCCCAGAAACCGCAGCCCCCCGCCCCTCATCCGGGCATCAGACCCCGGAACACGCTCCGATCGCAACGAGCACCGCCACCATCGCGTCGACGGTCAGGTTGCCCCGTGCGCTCGTGGGGATCGCTTCGACTGCGGCTTCGGCCCGACTCCGGACCTCGGCGTGGAACGCGGTGGCGGCCTGAGCCATGGCCGATGCGGAGGTGGTGCCGTTGAGGCCCACCCAGAGCCGCGCGTTGTCGAGAGCGGCCTGAAGCTGGGCCTCGGCGTGGATACGCACCTCAGTCGGGAGCAGCGCGAAGACCGAGATGAGCTCGGCCGCAATGCGGCCATCCGCTTCACCCCGCTCATTCCGAATGCTCGCCACGAGCTCGGCATGGGTTCCCGCCGAGCGCACGCGCGCCTCGAGCGCGGCAACGTGGGAGGTCGCAGCGGACTTGAGGCCGAGCGCGCTCCCCTGGACGGCGGCTGCCACCCGCTTCCTGGTCTCGATGTTGAGAAGCACGGCGGTTCTCAGCGCCTCTCTCCGCGCGCCCTCCTCTGCACCGTCCATCTCCTGCCGGATACTCGTGGCGGCCGCGGCGTAGGCGGTGGCCAGCACCTGCAGCTTTACACCCGCTCCTCCGAAGGCCCCGATCGCAGCCTCGGTATAGCTCCGATGGGTCGCATCCAGAGAGGCACCGGCCGCGCGGCTGCGGTCGCGCTCGGCGGCCAGGGTCAGGAGCAGAGAGTTTCGTGCCGCGGCGCTCATCGGCGTGCCTCCCGCCGCGAGGGTCGCAGTGATGGCAGCGTCAGCCCTTGCCGCGGCGGTTGCCCAGCGATTCACGGTGCTCTGCGAGCCTGCGGCGGAGAGCGCCACGTCCGAGCGGACATCGAGGAAGAGCGCGAGCTCTGCCGCGCCCATCGAGCTCTGCCCGTCGGCTTTCATCTGTGCCCACACCCGGCCATGCAGAGTGCTGCGCGCGTTGATGGGATGAGCGCGGTGCTCGGTGGATGCCACGGTCTCCTCATGGAGCACCACCCGTCCGACCTCGGCGTTCGTGTCGGAGCGCGCGATGATCACCAGTTCGGAACGGCCCGAGGGCACGCCCTCGATCCGGAATCCGCCCTGGGCATTCACCTCGGCCTCGGCGATTGCGGTGAAGGTTCCGGAGCTGCTGAGCTGCCCGATCGCCACCGTCCGGGCGGCCGTCTGGGCGCCGATTCCGGGAGCCATCGCCATCGATGAACTCCCTGCCGGCGGGGTTTCGGATGTGACTTCACCCGTGACTACCGCCTCGTGTTCGGGGCCGGTGAGTCCGGACGATCCCTGATCGCACCCCGCCAGGGCGAGGATGGACATGAGGAAGACGGAGAATCCTGTCGACCTTTTCATTGTTGATCTCCTGATCTGGAGCTGTTGCTCCGTGGAATGGAACGAAGCCGGGCTCTCGATCGAGCGCTCTGCGGCTGGTTGGGAGAGGCGCAACTGGTGTGCCGTATCGCGTAGGGGCCCACATAAGTACTTGGAGAGAAAGGGTTTACACTGTCCTCATCTTCCATTTCCGCGAGCGGCAGAGGTTTAAAGACGTTGCACAATGGTGCATGGTCATTTATGCTGCACCAGCCTGATGCGCCCACCTTCCTTCCGGAGATCGAATGGCCAGACTTCCCACACTCCTCCTCCTTCCCGGCCGGGCGGGCAGCGCCGAACTCGTTCGGGTGAGAGGACTTGCCGTCGAAGTCCAGGAGAGCCTCGGGGCCCTCTTCAGAAAGCTCGGGTCCCTCTCCGGGGACGGCCTCGTGGCGGTGTCGCTCGACGCCGACGGGGTGGATTCCGTGACGCTGCAGCGGCTCATCGAAGCGCTCGGGGGGAGCCATCGCCTGCTTCTTTCCTCAGCAGGGATCTCCCTCGAGCGGGCGGTTCTGGCCCGGACTCTGGGCACGGGTCCCCTTCTCACGGAACCACTGGACGCGGACGAGGTGCGACGCGAGTTCGAAAGGAGAGTCGCGCCCGAGGATCCCATCCGCCTCCCCGGGTCGCCCGGGGCTTCTGACTCGGGAGTGGGGCTCGTAGGGAGCGGGGCCGCGGTCAGGCAGATCATCCGAACCGTGATCGAGGTCGCAGACACGACGGCCACGGTGCTCATCACGGGGGAGTCGGGAACGGGGAAGGAGCTCGTGGCGCGCGCGGTGCATTGGGCCGGCCGCCGCCGCGATCGCCCGTTCGTGGCCATCAACTGCGCGGCGGTCCCGGACAACCTGCTCGAGTCCGAGTTCTTCGGGTATGAGAAGGGGGCCTTTACCGGGGCCGTCGGCCGGAAGACGGGCCGTTTCGAACGGGCCGACGGGGGCACGCTCTTTCTCGATGAAATCGGCGAGATGAGCGTTGTCCTTCAGGCGAAGCTTCTCCGGGCGATCGAAGAGGGGGTGGTCGAGCGGGTCGGAGGCGAGAACCCTGTTCCGGTCGATGTCCGCGTGGTGGCCGCGACGAACCAGCAGCTCGAAGAGCGGGTGGCCGACGGGACGTTCCGGGAAGACCTCTTCTATCGCCTCGCAGTGGTGCGCGTGCACGTGCCACCCCTCAGGGAGCGTATGGATGACGTGGAGCCCCTCGCCCTGCACTTCATCCGGCATTTCAGGGATCGATACGAGCGGCCGGTGGAGGGAATGGGCCCCGATGTCCTGCGGCTGCTCAGGAGATACGAGTGGCCCGGGAATGTCCGCGAACTCCGAAATGCGATGGACCGCGCGGTCATCTCCTGCCGGGGACACTGGATTCGCCCTGCCGATATCACCCTCGGAGAGGGCCCGCCCACGCTCGCCGCCTCCACCGACCGACCCGGAGCTGGCTATCCACCCACCACCCCCCTGGATGAGGTCGAGAGCGATCATATCCGACGAACGCTGGAGTTCGTGGGCGGGGCCATGGGAGAGGCGGCCGAGCTCCTCGGGGTCCATCGCAACACTCTGACCCGGAAAGTGGATCGGTACGGTCTGCGTGACGAAGGTGCCTCATCATGAGGCGCAGCGCACAGGAAGGGGGCGGGGTCCGGGGTGAATCGGGGTCGCTCCCCCTGCGACGTTCGCCCCGCACAACGTTTTCCGCCTGTTCCGGGTGCGGCACGAATCCTGCTTTCCTTCCCGTACGAATCCCATGAAACCACAGTCACGCGAGGGAACCGAACTGTCTCACCTCTCGATCGACCTGATGCGGTCTTTTCTTCCGCAGACCGAGATCCTCCAGCCGTTGCTGGCTCGAGCTCTCGTCCTTGCAGTTCCGGACGAGACGAAGGCCTGGTCCGCCTCGGAGGAGGTGGGCACGGTCGGAACCCGGGTCGTGGATCCGAAGGAACTCTCGAAGTCGCTGCCCGCACTTGCCGCGGAAGTCACGGACCACGTCCGACGCGTGTTCGAAGGGGTATCCGACGCGATCGAACGGGCGTCGCGGGAAGACTGGGATGGCACGGTGGAAGCCCTCCTCGCAACCGCCGAACTCGAGTCCGGTGCAGGGCGCCTGCAGGCGGCGGTGGCGCTCCTGGATTCAGCGTTGGGGCTGCGGAACCGGGTTCGTGACCGGAGGACGCTTCTACCGGTGGCACTGACAGGGGCCCGGCTCAACCGACAGCTCGGTCGATACGAGAGGGCGGAACAGCTCTACCGCAAGGCGGCCACCCTGGCGCAGGGTCTCGGCATCCTCCGATCGGCTGCCCGGGCGTGGACCGGCCTCGGAAACCTCTCCCTGGACCGCGCACGGTGGGATGAAGCGCTCGCCCACTACGCTCGCGCAGAGTCGTTGGCTCAGGCCCATTCCGGGAGCCTGCCGGAGGAATGGCACATCCCTCTCAATCGCAGCATCATCGCGCGCCGTCGCGGTGATCTGGATCGGGCCGCGACGGAACTCCGGCTAGCCTGGACGAGATCGAAGGGGCACGGCGACGCCGAGCGCGACGCCATCCTGTGGAATGCGGAAGCACAACTCCAGGAGGAACGTGGGAATCCCGTCGTGGCGGAGGAAGCCTACCGACTGGGGCTCGGTGCGGCCTCCGATACCGGCGTCCGGTGCATCATTGCCCTCAACCTTGCAGACCTTCTCGCCCGAACCGGCCGGAGCCTGGAGGCAGGTGAACTGGCCCGCGGCGCAGAATTGGACGTGCTCCGCAGTGGGACCCTGAGCCGTCTCCCGGTCGTCTACCGTGTGCTTGCCACCGTGACCGCGGCCCATGGGAGGTTCGAAGCGCTGGGGCTTTTCGAACAGGCCCTTCAGGTGATCGACACATGGAGGCTCCCCGAGGTCGAGCGAGCGCGGACGCTCGAGGTGTACGGGGAGTGGGAGGCGAAGCATGAGGATCCGGAGGTCGGGATCGCCCGACTCCTGATGGCCGAGGAAATCTACACGAAGCTCGAGTGCGCCTTCGATGCAACGCGTGTCCGGGAGCGGGTCGAGCGGCTCCGGGAACGAGACGAAGAGGCCACGCCCGGCAATTCAACCGAGGAATAGCAGCATGAACACGATGAGATCGCGAGCCCTGTGGCTCGGGCTGACCTGTGCACTGTTTATCACTGGATGCGGCGATATCACGGCGGGCGGAGCGGAGCACGGCGAGGGACGCGCCTCGGTTGCAGGCGATGATCCCTCGGCGGGAGCCATGGCGGGAGCCACCTCTCCCGCTCTCGCCCCCTCGGGAAGCGGGGTTGTGGAAGCACAGGGCCCCATCCAGGGGGATGTCCTCGTCACCCTCCGCATCGAGCTGCTCCACGAGGACGGGACCACGGCGGAGCTCACAGGAGGGCAGCGCGCAATGGTTCTCCAGGCGGATGGTTCCAATACCATCTCCCTCGACCCGGTCCAGATTCCCACGGGCGCCTATGACGGGGTTCGCGTCACCTTCTACTCCGTCGAGGCCGACGTGCGTACGGGTCTCCCCTTTGTCGGAACCGTGAAGGTCGACTTCGGGGCGTCGAGCGACCTGGTTGTCGAGCGTGACATCCCCTTCCTCGTGAACGAGAACACGCGCATCGCCGTCCTCGTGAACCTCCGGAGCGCGACCTGGCTGGTGGCGGCCACGCCCGTACTGCACATCGTCACGGCCGCACAGTTCCGGAGCCGGGTGGAGGTGGAAGTCGCCCCGGAGTAGTCCGGGCTACTACCGCCCCCCACCCGTGAGCTCACGCACCTCGGCGAGCCCGGCCGGGTCCCACTCGGGCCGTGCATCCTGATTCGCGATGGCCAGGGTGGCATGGGTCATCAGGCGGGCGATTCGCGACGCCTTGTCCACATCCAGCCGCTGCACGGAGTCGCAGGGGCGATGATAGCACTCGTGGACGCCGGTGAAGAAGAAGAGCGCCGGGATCTCCTTCCGCATGAAGTGGAACTGGTCCGAGCGGAAGAAGAATCGCTGATCGGGCCAGAGGTCGTCGGAGGTCGTCAGGCGAAGCCCTGGCATCGCATCGTTGATCTCGTCCACGAGGGGGCCGAGCGTCGAGTAGTCCTTCCCGATCACGACGAGGGTGTCCCGGTGCGCATCGCCCCCGATCATGTCGGAGTTCAGGTTGGCGATCATCATCTCGACGGGGAGCGGCGGATTGTCGACGAACCAGCGGGCTCCGAGAAGGCCCTTCTCCTCTCCGCTCACGTGGACGAACATGATCGAGCGGCGCGGAGCCGTATCCATGGCCGAGATCGCGCGGGCGACTTCGAGGAGCGAGACGGTGCCGGAGGCGTTGTCGTCGGCTCCATTGTAGATGGAGTCACCTTCCATCGGCGTGCCGACCCCCACATGATCGTAGTGGGCCGAAAGCACCAGATACTCGTGGCGGAGCACGGGGTCGCTTCCAGGAAGAATGGCGACCACATTCGCCGGATTCCCATCGACCAGGATAAGCGGGGGTGCAGTGCCCGTGAGCCGGGTTCCCGCAAGCGTCCGGGACAGGGCCTCGCCGGATTCGGCGCTGGCTGCGAGCTCTGCGAACCCAGGGATGGCCGCCTCGGCCAGATCGCGCCGGATCACGACCTGCGGGGGGGCAAAGCCCTCACCCTGCCGCCAGCTTCCGGCGGCGAACCGCTGGGCCAGGTCGGCCATCTGTTCAGTCGTGAACCCCGACTCGACCACGATGATGGAGCCGAGTGCACCCCCCATTTCGGCCAGGTTGCTGGCCGCGTTCAGCCGCTGGAGCCATGGCTGGCTGAAGCTTCCCGGAGCCCAGGTCACGAGCACCTTCCCGGCGTACTCTCCGTCAGCCGGGGGTGACGCGAGGTTTGCAAAGAAATGGAGTTCGCCGTCGATCGCGGCCTCGGAAGCGCCCCGGAGCGGCGTTCCCGCACCGATCGCGTGCTGTCCATTCGCCCCGTTCAGCACGAGCGCCGTGTTTGCGGCGTCGGTCGTGGATCGGCGGTAGGGCCAGCGCTGGTAGTAGCTGCCATCGGCCGCTCCCGGAAGGAGTCCCATCCTCATGTGTTCGCTCGCGAGGTATGCGGCGGCGACCTCGAGCCCCTGACTCGGCGTGTCTCTGCCCCGAAGCGCGTCCGAGGCGAGGAAGTAGAGCCGGTGGTAATAGCTCTCGGGGGTGATGGTGGCGGCGGGATCCTCAGCCGGGGGCTGGTATTGGGCCTCGACCGGTGCGGCGAGGAGGATCGCTCCGGAGAGCGCGAGGAGGGCGGTGCGGGACAGGCGTGCGATCATGGTCGTTTTCCTCGGGTCGGGGTGTCCCCCGGACCCGCCTGTTTCGTGGTGTGGGAAGCGATTCCGGCTTGCGACACGGCACTTCAGTTTCGCGCCGCAAGGCGCAGCGGGGAAGTGAAGACGGATCAACGGTCGGCGATCCGGGGGCAGGTGGTCCGCAGCAGCGCGCGGTCCGCCGCGGTGAGCGCCGCCCCAC
>JBGTMU010000105.1:0-22842 GCA_041743405.1 Longimicrobiales bacterium
CGGCGGGAGGGGGCTCGCGCACCGGGGCGGGAGCCGCGGCCGCGGCCCCGGGCGGTGGCGGGATAGAAGGCGAGTGGGCCGTCACCCTCCAGGTTGCCGACCAGTCGATGAACGGCTCGCTCTCCGTGACCCGTGAGGGCGGAGAGCTGCGAGCCTCGATGAACACCCCGGGAGGCTCGGTGGAGCTCATCGGTCAGGGACAGGGGAACCAGTTCAGCGCCTCGGGAGAGGTCCCGCAGATGGGACCGATCTCGGTGACCGGGCGAGTTGACGGGGATGCGATCTCCGGTTCCGTGACACTGGGACCGATGGGAACCGCGCCCTTCACTGGAACCCGGGTCGGGGGCGGAGCCGCCCCTGCCGCTGCCGCCGCTGCAGCACCTCAGCCCCGTGCGAGCGGGGGAAGCACCCCGGACCACCGCTGGCTCCAGTACTTCGACGAGGCCGGAATCGATGGCTTCGTGGAGTGGACCGAGGCCGAACACCCCACCCTCGGCACAGTCGAAGTGGGCGGCTTCCGCCCCAACGCCCGGGTGAACCCTCCGACTTCGGAGATCCGCGGGCTGGCGGAGAGCCACGCCCGGTTTGCGGTCTGGCTCGGACAGCAGCTCCCGCGGCTGGAGGTGGTCGAGACGAGCGTCGAAGCGCGCGGAGACAATGTCTTCCTCGTGACCGCGACCATCCAGAATGACCGCTACCTCCCCACGCATTTCCAGATGGGCACGCGGGTGCGCACTCAACCGCAGGTCACAGTGCGCCTTCTCCCCGCGGAGGGGATGACCGTGCTGACCGGCAACATCCAGGAGCAGCTTCCCCGGCTGGAGGGAATGGGCGCCCGCGCCACCTTCACCTGGCTCGTGACGGCCCCCTCGGGGACCACGCTCACGCTGGAAGCCTTCGCCGAACGGGCGGGCGGCCTCATGTCCACCCCCATTACCCTGCGCTGAGGAGAACGACCATGACGTCTACGTTCCGGACCGCACTCCTGAGCGCCGCCTTCGCCCTCTTCGCCTTCATCGGAGTGGCGCCGCTCCAGGCCCAGCCCTTCTCGGTTCCTGACCGCGACCCGAATGTGAACCTCCGGTGGGACCGCTACTACGACTACGATCAGATGACCGAGGCGCTCGGCACCCTTCAGCGCGCCTATCCGAAATTCCTCACGATGGAGAGCATCGGCCAGTCGTGGGAGGGACGCGATATCTGGCTCGTGACCATCAACAACCCGGACACCGGCCCGGACACCCAGAAGACGGCCTTCTACTCGGACGCGAACATCCACGGGAATGAGATCCAGGGGACCGAGGTCACGCTCTACATGATCTGGTTCCTCATGGAGAACTACGAGCACCTCGAGAAGGTACGGGAGCTGGTCGACACCCGGGCCTTCTATCTGATCCCGACCATGAACCCGGACGCCCGTCAGGTCTTCTTCACACAGGGTGGCCCAACCCGCAGTGGAACGCGCCCCTTCGATTCGGACGGGGATGGCCGGGCGAGCGAGGACCCCCCTGCGGATCTCACGGGGAACATGGAGATCCTCCAGATCCGGAAGTATACCCCGGGCGAGGGCACCCACATGATTTCGCCTGTCGATCCGCGCCTTCTCATCGTGGCGCCTCCCGGGGAGAAGGGTGACTACACCCTCCTCGGCACCGAGGGGATCGACGCGGACGGGGACGGCCGCCGCGCCGACGACGGCCTCGGAGGGTACGACATCAACCGGAACTTCCCCGGGGACTGGCAGCCAATGCACATCCAGGGAGGGGCGCACTGGTATCCCTTCTCCCACCCGGAATCGCGCGCGATCGGCAATGTGCTCAAGTCACGCCCGAACATCGCCGCACTCCAGTCCTGGCATAACGCCGGGGGGATGATTCTCCGGGGTCCGGGTTCGCAGTACTACCGCGGCACGGGCAATTACACGAACCGGGACAACCGCGCCTACGACTACCTGGGCGAGCGTGGGTCCCTGATGCTCCCCTTCTACCGGTACATGACCGTCTGGAAGGACCTCTATACCGTCTACGGCGGAACGCTCGACTGGGCGCACGACGCGCTTGGGGTAATGGGTTTCACGAACGAGCTCTGGTCCACCTCCCAGCTCTACTCCGGGTTCTGGGACGAGGACAGCCCGCTGCCGGAGGAGATGCAGCAGCTCTTCTTCAACGACCGACTGGGGATGGGCGCCTGGTTCCACGAGTGGGAGGAATTCGATCACCCCGAGCTCGGCACGGTCGAAATCGGGGGGTGGAGCAAGTGGTTCGGCCGCACCACCACCCCCTTCATGATCCAGGAGATGCTCCACCGGAACGCGATGTTCGCCCTCTTTCACGCGGATGAGATGCCGCTCCTCCGCTTCGAGGAGCCGAAGGTCGAGCGGATCGCCGGGAACACATGGAAGGTGACCGCCGAGATCCGGAACGACCGCGCGATGCCCAGCCGCATCGAGGCTGCGGAGCTGAACAACTCCGGGCAGCCCGACTACTTCCGCATCAGCGGAAACGGGCTCACCGTCCAGGCGGGAGGCATGACCTCCGGGCAGCTCCGCGACCAGATCGATCTCGTGGAGCGCAGTCCCCAGGCGATCCTGATCTCGAGCGGGGTGCAGGGGCACTCCACCGTGTCGGTCACATGGATCGTTTCCGGAACGGGCACGGCGAACATCGAATACACGAGCGACAAGGGGGGGACGCATCGCACGACGGTGAACCTCCGGTAACTCATGTCTTCCTATTGTGAAGTGGCCCGGGGCCACCCCGTTCACGGTCCCCATCATGACGAGGAGCACGGCTTCCCTCTGGCCACCGATGCCGAGCTCTTCGAACGGCTTCTTCTCGAAATCAACCAGGCGGGACTCTCCTGGCTCACGATCCTGAAGAAGCGGGAGGGGTTGAGGGCCGCGTACGCCGACTTCGATCCGGAAAGGGTAGCCGCCTTCGATGAGGCCGATCGCGCGCGGCTGCTTTCGGATGCGGGGATCATCCGGAATCGCCTCAAGGTGAATGCCGCGATCGAGAATGCCCGGACGATTCTCAAGATGAGGGAGTCCCACGGATCCTTCGCGGGGTGGCTCGATGCCCATCACCCCTTGCCCCTCGAGGAGTGGGTGCGCCTCTTCAGGAAGACCTTCCGCTTCACCGGGGGAGAGATCGTCCGGGAGTTCCTGACCGGCACCGGCTATCTTGAGGGCGCGCACCATCCGGATTGCCCGGTCCACGCCCGGACCGTCGCCGCGAACCCGCCCTGGATGAGATAGCGTTGCCGCCTCCTGCCTGAGGAAACCAGATGACCCCTCGCCAGAACATCTCATCGGGAACCCCCTGGGAGCCCATCGTCGGGTACTCCCGGGCCGTCCGCGTCGGCCCCCTGGTCTGCGTATCCGGGACCACGGCCACGGGCAGTGACGGGCGCATCGTGGGGGTGGGAGATGCGCGGCGGCAGACCCTCCAGACGCTCGAGAACCTGCGGAGCGCGCTGGAGAAGGCCGGGGCCCGGATGGAGGACGTCATCCGCACTCGCATCTATGTGATGAACATCGAGGAGTGGGAAGCCGTGGGGCTCGCGCACGGCGAAGTCTTCCGCGATATCCGGCCCGCGACGGCGATGGTCCAGGTGGCCCGGCTCATCGACCCGGAAATGCTCGTCGAAATCGAGGCGGATGCCTGGGTGGGCGGGGAGGACTGAGCCGCGGCCATGTCGCTTGAGCGGTACCGCTCGATCATCCCGGACTGGGAGGCATTGCAGGAAACGCTCGGTCATCCGGAGCCCCTCACCATCCGGGTGCGCGAGGCCCGCATCGATCCCGATTCGCTGAGCGACCGACTCCGCCGTCAGGGATTCGAAGTCGTCCCCGACCCCTTCGTCCCAGGCTTCCTCCGGGTAGACGGCTCACCGTACCCCCTCTCCGAAACCCTCGAACACTGGATGGGATTCTTCTACATCCAGCAGTCCGTGACCGGCGTGGCCGCCCCGCTCCTCGCACCCCGTCCGGGTGAGCGGGTGCTGGATCTCTGTGCCGCCCCGGGGGGAAAGACATCCCACCTCGCCTCGCTCATGAACGACCGTGGGTGCCTCGTGGCGGTCGAACCGGTAGAGGCACGGATGCACGCCCTGGTCGGGAACATGGCTCGGATGGCGCATCCCTCCACGATCCTGCTCGGGGGCGACGCGCGGGCCCTTCCCGAAGTGGCGCTCTTCGATCGGGTCCTGGCCGACGTGCCCTGTTCGGGCGAAGGGAGGCTGCGCAGGGGACCGGGGGATGCGGGGGAACCCGGGGCCGCGCGGATCCGACGCCTGGCCGAACTCCAGACGCAGCTCCTCCGGAAGGCGGTGCGACTGGTGCGGCCGGGGGGGAGGGTGCTCTATGTGACCTGCACCCTCGCTCCGGAAGAAAACGAGGCCGTGGTGGATCGGATTCTCGGGGAAGCCGGGGTGCGCCTGATTCCGCTCGAACCCGGGTTTCCCCACGATCCCGGGATCACCGCGTTCGAGGGAGAGCGCTATTCAGATGCGCTGGCGGGGGCCTGCCGCGTTCTCCCGCACCACCTGGACTCCGGAGGGCTCTTTCTCGCGCTCCTCGAACGAGATCCCGGCTCGGGTGGAAATGGCAGGTCCGCCGGAGGCGAGGTGGATGCCGATGAGGGCTGGAGCCCGTCCACGCACTCCCTCCCTGGCGATTCCGTTCGCCCCGACGATGCGGTCCGGCGGATCGAGGATGCCGTTCGCATTCTCACGGACGAGGTGGGGGTTCCCGAGGACGTGGTCGAATCGTGGGGCTGGTCTGTGAGGGGCGACGATGTGCGGGTGCACGGAATGGATGAGTGGCCCCTCGAAGCATGGGACGACGCTCGGGGACTCCGGGTAGTTTCGGTCGGGCTGCGGGCGCTCTCGCCAGCGCGCAAGGGTCGAATTCGGCCTTCCACCGACCTTCTCAGATGGATGGGTCCGACTCTCTCCGGGGAAACCCTCGATCTGACCGAGTTGGAGTGGCTGCGACTCCTCTCTGGTGCCGAGGTGCTCTGTCCGGACCGTCGCGACGGGTTCGCGGCACTCGCACTCGAGGGAACCGCGCTCGCACGGGGTCATGTGCGGAAGGGAAGGCTCTTCCACGACCTCTCGACCGGGCGGGCGGGATGGCTCAGGGCCGTGCTGGAGCGGAGGAGGCCGGTGGCGGAGAGCTGAGTGTTTCCACGAATCGGGCATCGGAGGGCGCGAGCGGCATCGCTTCGAGCTCCGTGAGCGTGAACCACCCGAGAGCCTGATGTTCGATCGCCCGGGGTTCCCCGCCGACCTCCACCCCGATGAAGCGGATCAGGAAGGGCGAGCCGGGATCCTGCATTTCGAAGAGGGCATCCCCCACAGACAGCGCGACGAGCGCCAGCTCCTCGCGCAGTTCCCGGGCCAGCGCGTCGCTGACCGCTTCACCTTCTCCCACCTTCCCTCCCGGAAACTCCCACAACCCCGCATGCCGCTTCCCCTCGGGGCGACGCCCCACCAGATAGCGGCCCTCGCGCCGGATGACGGCGGCCGCCACGAGAATCGGCCTCTCTTCCACGTTCAGTCTCAACCTCGCCAATCATGAGGGTCGCGCCGCACCACCCGGAGGATCTCATCCCCCGCCCCACCGCCGCAACCCGACATGCTGGCGCTCCGCCATATTCTGACACAGTTTGAGGGGTACGATGAACCCGCATCCCTCACGGCCACGCCCCCCCCGATCGGGCGCGCTCACCATGGCGTGGGCCGCGTTCGTCCTCCTCGCCGCCCCCGGCCTCGCCGCACAGGTGGTAACCGGCACGGTGTTGGAAGCCGAAACGGGTGCCCCGCTGGTCACGGCCGTCCTGACGCTTCTCGACGTCGATGGCCGAGCGGTGGCTCGGGTCATGAGCAATGCTCAGGGGATGTTCACCCTCCGCGCTCCAGGGCCCGGGCGCTTCGTCGTCCGGTCGGAGAGGATCGGCCGGGTGCGCGTGGAATCCGATCCTCTGGAGCTCGGTGCGGGGGAGATCGTGCGTCTCGAGTTGAGAGCCGCTTCCCAGGCGATCACCCTCGCCGGGATCGAAGTGAGTGCCGATCAGCAGTGCCACATGACCCCGGACGAAGGGGAGTCCATGTCCCGCGTGTGGGATCAGGCGCGCCAGGCCCTCCAGGTCGAGGCGCTGTCGCGTGCGGCACGGACCTTCCGCTACCGACTTTCCAATCATGCGCGGGAGCTGGATCCCGAGGGGGACCGCGTATTCGGTGAGCGATTTCAGGCGAGCAGGGGTTACCTGACCGATCCTTACCTGAGCGCCCCGATCGAGGAACTTCTGACCCTGGGCTGGGTGCGCGACGAGCCGGACGGGGGGGGATGGAGCTTCTTCGCCCCGGACGCCGCAGTACTCCTGTCCGACGCATTTCTGAATGCGCACTGCTTCCGCCTCACGGCGCATGACGATGACCCCGGGCTGCTCGGCCTCGCGTTCGAACCGATCCGGCAGAGCTCGCTCCCCGGAATCGTCGGCGCGCTCTGGCTGGAGCGAAGCTCGGCACGTCTGGATCATCTCACCTTCCGCTATACCCACCTTCTCGGCTCTGTGGCTCACGACGTTTCCATACCGCATGAAGCCCGGGGAGGAAGAGTCGAATTCCTGGAGCTCGCCGATGGGATCTGGGTGGTGAGTCGCTGGCATATCCGGATGCCCATCCTCCGATCCGAGCGCCTGGCGTTCATGGGAAGAGTCGAGGAGAGGATCACCCTCTCGGGGATCCGCGAAGAGGGCGGTCAGGTCACCGAGATCCGCCGGGTGGGGGGAGATGTCGTATTCGCCGCCCTGCCACCGGAGCCCGCCCTGCCGGTTGCTTCCGAGGCAGAGGAGCGGGCCTTGGAGGCAGGCAGGGTGGAACAGTTCTGCCCCGCGCCAGGACGTTTCCCCGATGTCGAGAGGGGCCTTGTGGAAGGGAGCATCACGCGGCGCGCGGGGGGCGAGCCCCTGATCGACCTCCCGGTGAGCCTCCTCGAACGGCGGTACACCCTTCCAGGGGGGTGGGAAGGGGGTCTCATCCAGGAAGAAACGTGGGAGACCACGACCCAGACCGACGGGCGAGGCTGGTACAGGCTCTGCGCCGAACCGGAAGTGGGGTGGAGGGGACTTCCCCTCGGCCACTTCCGGCTCATCGTTTCGAGCACGGCGGGCGATCGGCTCTACTTCTCACCGATCGGACCTGCCCCGCAGAAGGTGCTCACGCATCACGTTGTGCTGCGCTGAGCCATGCGAAGCCCTGTCTCGAATCGCTCCGCGCTCCGCTTTTCCGTTCTCGCCCTCCTGCTTTCCTTCCTCGTCGCCGGGTGCAGCGACGGCGGCACGGCTCCGACGGTGGCCTCGGTTCAGCTCGAGGGTTCGGTCGTCCCCCTCCAGGTGGGGCAGACCCGTCAGTTCACAGGCTCGGCCCGGGATGCGGCAGGCAACACGATCCAGGGACAGGCCCTCACCTGGACCACCTCCAACGCGCAGGTCGCCACGGTAACCGGATCCGGGCTGGTTACGGCCGTGAATCCGGGCACCGTCCAGGTCACGGTAGCCGCAGGGGGGGCCACGGCCTTCCTCTCCTTCCAGGTCGTCCCCGCTTCGGTGGCCTCCGTATCCGTGTCTCCCGTGGAGGCCACGATCCGGGTGGGGGAGAGCCGTGCCCTCGAGGCGACGCTGCGCGACGCCCATGGGAACGTGCTCACCGGGAGGACGGTGACCTGGTCGTCCTCTTCGAGCGCAGTGGCCACCGTGAACGCGTCAGGACGGGTACAGGGCGTGGCGCCTGGAAACGCGAACATCACCGCCACTTCCGATGGGATCGCGGCGGTCGCGGCCATCTCCGTGCTCTCCCTCACGACCCCCGTTATCAGCAGCATCTCTCCCTCTCCGATGCGGGAGGGGGAAGAGGCCGTGATCACGGGCATCAACTTCAGTCCGGCCTCCCAGAGCAACTTCGTCAGGGTGGACGGCGTGACCACCCAGGTTCTCCAGGCGACTTCGACGACGCTCCGAATCATGGTTCCCTCGGGGCAGTGCCTTCCCGAGGGCCCTCTGGAGCTCCGCGTGACGGTGGCCGGTGAAACGAGTCCGGCTTTCAGTCATTCCTTCCGTCCGGATTCCGTTCTCTCCATGCAGGTGGGCGAATTCCGGAGGATCGCTTCGCCGAACAACCTCTGCTTCCGGCTCCCGGCCACCGCGGCCGACGAGGCGTACCTTGTGGGGGTCCAGTCCACGACCCCGACGGCCGCGACCGTGACACCGGTGCGATTCACTTCCCGTATCGGTACCCCGGTCGCGGCGGGGGTGACCGCCTCCCCGATCCGGAGCCCTGTCAGGAACCTCCTTCGGGCTCCGTCTGATCGATGGGCTCTGCACGCAGAAGCGAAGGCGGCACTCCGCGCCATGGAGGAGCGCTCGCCGGGATCACTCGTGTCCGGCGGCACGGCGAGGGCCACCGCCGCCTTCTCGGCCGGGAGGGCTCCGGCCCGCGTCTCGGGCAATGTCCAGCCCGGCGACAGGATCGGGATCGCCCTCCCCGATATCCGCACCGAAGGGTTCTGCGATGAGTTCGTGCCCATCGAGACGGTGGTCCGGCGCGTCGGCGAGGGCGCGATCTGGCTGGAGGACGTGGAGAATCCCGAAGGTGGCTTCACCACGCAGAACTTCGAAGCGCTCTCTGCCCAGTTCGACGCCGACATCCTTCCGGCCATCTCCTCCTATTTCGGCGAGCCGACCGACCTGGACGGGAACGGCCGGATCGTGATCGTCGTGAGCCGCCAGGTAAACCGCCTGGCCAGCGGACTGGGCTTCGTCGTCTCCACCGATTTCAACCCCGAGTGCCCCTCCACCAACGGGGGCGAGTTCTACTACTCCCGGGCCCCGGACCCGGATGGAGAGATCCTGAAGCCGGACGGCAATCCGGCGGGCGCCTACCCGACCGCCACCGCCGTAGCCGATGCCCCGATCCTCCTGGCCCACGAGGTGACGCACGTCATCCAGTTCGGTCGGAGAGTCGACGCCGGTTCAGAGTTCCCGACGGTCTGGGAACTCGAGGGGCAGGCTACTTTCGCCGAAGAGATCACCGGTTTCCGCGTCTTCAATCGCGCTCCGGGAGCGAACCACGGATTCGACGTGGCCTGGAACCTTCCGATCATCGGCGACGTGGACTGGCATCGGCACGCCTTCACCGATCTGGCGATCTTTTACGGGTTCCAGTCGGAAACACAGCGGAACCCCGACGCACCCCATTCGTGTGGATGGCTCGATCGGAATGTGAACGGCCCCTGCTTGAGCACGCGCCTCCCTTACGGGGTGGCATGGTCCTTCCTCCGATGGCTCTCGGACCACTACGGGGCCGACTTCCCGGGCGGTGAACCGGAGCTGATGCAGCGACTGGTGGACAACACCCAGCGTGGCTTCGCCACCATTGAGGCCGTGATCGGTGAGCCCATGCCGGAGCTCCTCGCGCTCTGGGCGGCGAGTCTCTGGGTTGACGAGCGGATCACTCCGCTGGACCCGCGGCTCACCCATCCCACATGGAATCTCCGCTCCATCGATGGGGGGCTGGATCCGACGGCCCGGCTCCTGCCGAGGAGCGAGTCCTTCGTGAACTATGTGCGCACCTTCTCGGTATCCGCCGGCTCATCCGCATACTTCATGCTGGAGGGGGGAAACCGACCGCCCGCTGGGATCAGGGCCAGGAACGGATCAGAAGGCGTGCTCGATGACTTCATGCAACTCTGGATCGTGAGAATTCGATGAAGCGAATGTTCATCCCAATCTTCCTTCTTTCCCTTGCCGCCTGCGGGGGCGACCCCCCGTCGCCCGAAGACGCTTTCGAGAACCTGACGGTTCCCGTGGCGTCGCTCGACGGAACTGAAATCACGCTGGAGGGAAGGCGAGCCGCGAGCAGCGACGGGACGCTCACCTTCCTCATGGACGATCTCCACCTCATCGGGGATCTCGATCAGAACGGGATCCGGGTGATGAGCGGAGTGCTCTTCATCACGAGACCTGGGAGCCCGACGCTCGCGGAGCTCGTGGTGGCGGTGGAGGAGGACGGGGATCTGGTGCATCGCGCCTCCCACCCGCTCGGAGAAGGCCTCCGGGTCGAGGGGGTCCGCTACGATGCAGGGGAGATCGTGGTGCACCTCCTCTTCCCGACCCCTGAAGACCCGCCCTGCTGCCCATCCCGCTCGGTCGTCCAGCGATTCCGGCTCACCGGCTCGACGCTCACACCCGTGATCGCCGACGCCTGAGGGCTTGGCCCTGTACTTCCGGGCTCTCCTTCGAGAGCTTTGATTCATGTCAAATTACGTTGCGGCACCTCTCGTTCTCGATGGATGGTTCGTTCTCCACCAGTTCTTCAGGATCGATCGATTCAGCCCCGGGCTCGACGATTCCGCCCGCGCCCTGACCGACCTGCTCGCAAGGTGGGAAGAGCTCGGGGAGGGCGGCTGGAGCGGACTCTACCGCATCGTCGGGGGCGAGACCGACGTGATGCTCATGCACTTCCGCCCCACGCTCGAAGCGCTCGGCGAGGTGGAGCGCGAGGTGCAGCGCTCTCCCGCAGCGGCGGCGCTCGTTCCGACCGGAGACTACCTCTCGGTGGTGGAACTCGGGATGTACGGCGCGACCGCGGCCCTCCTGCGCGAGGCGGAGGAGGCCGGGGTGACCCCGGACTCGGCCGAGTGGGACGCGATGACGGCGGCCTACCTCGAGGCCGAGCGCGGGAAGCGCTACGTGGATGAACGCCTTCATCCCCGCCAACCGGACGACATGCCCTACGTCTGCTTCTATCCCATGGACAAGCGACGGGCGCCGGACCAGAACTGGTATACTCTCACTCTGCCGGAGCGGGCTGCGCTCATGGTGGACCATGGGAGCACCGGACGACAGTACGCAGGGCGGATTTCCCAGATCATCTCGGGCTCGGTCGGGTTCGATGACTGGGAATGGGCGGTCACTCTCTTCGCCGTTGACCCGCTCGACTTCAAGGCCCTCGTTACCGAGATGCGCTACGACAACGTGAGTTCGGTGTACGCGGAGTTCGGGAGTTTCCGGGTGGGCCACCGCATCGCGACCGAGGATGCGGAAGAAGAGTTGCTGGGGTGACGGACCCACGCTCCGCGGATACCGGGGACTGCGCAGCCTGCGCCTGTTCGGTGGAGAAGGGCGTGGGGACCGTCGACGGCATCATCCACTATCTGCTGCGCCGTCCTGATGCGCGCCCTGCACTCTTCGGCGCCCTCCTCCTGATCCCGGGCCTCTTCTTCCACGAGATTCTCGGATGGGAAGGCGGGTGGATCGAGATTCCCGCCCTGCTCGCGGTGGGGCTGGCCGGCGCGCCCGTCCTCCGCGCGGGATGGCGCGGCCTCCGGATCAACCACGAGTTGAACATCCAGGCGCTCATGACGATCGCGGTCGTGGGAGCGCTCTTCATCGGAGCCTGGGTAGAGGCGGGGATGGTCGTCGTTCTCTTCTCCATCGGAGAAGCACTGGAAGGGTACGCCGCGGCCCGCGCGCGCGGGGCCATCCAGGGGCTCATGACGGTCGCCCCCGACCGGGCAGCCCTGATCGAGAGGGACGGCAATCCGGTCAGTAGCGGCAAGTCCGAGCCCGTCGAGGATCTCACCCCGGGCGATGTGATCCTCGTGCTCCCTGGGGAACGACTCCCGATGGACGGCGTGGTGCGCGCGGGAATGTCGACGGTGGACCGCTCGGCACTCACGGGCGAGTCGCTTCCGGAAGATGTGGAACCGGGCAGCGAAGTGCTCGCGGGGTCCGTGAATGGCGAGGGTGCGCTGGAAGTCGTGGTTTCCCGCCACGCCTCCGAAACGACCCTCCATCGAATGATCCGACTCGTGGAAGAAGCCCATGGATCGCGCGCGCCGGTGCAGCGTTTCATCGACCGCTTCGCACGAATCTACACACCGGCCGTGGTGGCACTCGCCGCCCTGGTCGCGATCATTCCGCCCGTTCTGTTCGGTCTTCCCTTCTGGAACCCGGACCCTGATACCTTTGGCTGGTTCTACCGGGCTCTGGCCCTCCTCGTCGTCGCCTGCCCCTGCGCACTCGTGATCAGCGTGCCCGCGAGCGTGGTGAGTGCGCTCACGAATGCCGCGCGCTCCGGGGTTCTCATCAAGGGGGGTGCCCATCTGGAGGCGCTTGCCGGGATCCGGGCCGTGGCCTTCGACAAGACCGGGACGCTCACCGAGGGGGCTCTCACCGTGGTGGGCGTGCGCGCGGTGGACTGCGCGACCCTCGCAGACGGATCGACCGGTCCCTGCGATCCCTGCGATGACCTGCTCGCCCTGGCTGCGGCTGTTGAGCAGCGGAGCGAACACCCGGTGGGCCGGGCCGTGGCGGAGGCCGCGCACGGTCGGCTCGCGAGCGAGAGGATTCCGGAGGCGGTGGAGCATCGGGCGCTCACGGGGCGCGGGGTCACCGCGCTTCTCTCGGGCTCGGGCCAGCGCGTCACCATCGGAAGCCACCGGCACTTCGACCTTCACGTTCCCCACGACGGAGAGCACTGCCGCGAAGCCTCGGCGGATGCGGAGGAAGGCAGAATCCCGGTACTGGTGGAGCTGGACGGTCGGTTCCTGGGCACGATCACCCTCTCCGACGTACCCCGACCCACGGCGAAGCAGGCGATCGAGGAGCTCGACCGGATGGGGATCGCGACGATTCTCCTGTCAGGCGACTCCGAACCGAGTGCCCGCTTCATTGCGGAACGAGTGGGCATCCGGGAAGTGAGGGCTGACCTGTTCCCCGAGCAGAAAATGGCGGCCGTGCGTGAGCTCGAGCAGCGTTTCGGCTCGGTGAGCATGGTGGGCGACGGAATCAACGATGCGCCCGCGCTGGCCGCGGTGGAAGTGGGGATCGCCGTGGGAGGGGACCTGGGCGGAACCGATCAGGCGCGGGAAGCGGCTGCCATCACCCTGATGAGCCACGACCTGCGCGTTCTGCCCCGCTCGATTCACCTGGCGCGCGCCACGATGCGCACGGTCCGGGAGAATGTGGCCTTCGCGGTGGGGATCAAGGTGGCCTTCCTGGCCCTCGTCCTGGCCGGCGTCGGTACGCTCTGGATGGCGGTGCTCGCCGACGTGGGCGCCACCCTTGTCGTGACCCTCTGGGGAATGCGCCTGCTCCGCTGGGAGGGGAGGCACGACTTCCCTCAGATGGCTTCGCCCTCCAGATAGGTGTATCCGGCAAGCCCGGCGATATAGTCGGCTATGAAGGTGTTCGCCTCCGAACGTGTGAGCCCCTTCGCACTCCCGACCTTCCTCCTGAAGTTGCTCACGAGCCACTGCGAATCGTACTGCACGTAGTTGAGCACCTCGGTCACAGTGTCACCGTGCACGATCCCGCCCACCTCGTATCCCCCCTCAGGCTTGAGACGCAGGTGCACCGCGTTGGTATCGCCAAAGAGGTTGTGCAGGTCGCCCAGAATCTCCTGATAGGCCCCTGTCAGGAAGATCCCGAGCACATAGGGCTCGCCGTACCGGAAGGAGTGGAGTTCCAGGCTCTTCTTCGACTCCTTCCATCCGATGAACATGTCGATCTTCCCATCGGAATCGCAGGTCACGTCCTGGAGCGTGCCGCGTCGCGTGGGGGCTTCGTCCAGCCGATGGACCGGCATGATCGGGAAGAGCTGATCGATGGCCCAGGAGTCCGGAAGCGACTGGAAGATCGAGAAGTTGCAGAAGTAACGGTCGATCAGGAGCGCTTCCACTTCCGGGATGATGTCCTCGAATTCTTCCAGATCCTCGGCGGCAAGCTCCCCCACTCGGTTCATGATCGCGAGGAAGAACTTCTCGGCGAGTGCGCGCTCCGGAAGGGAAAGCACCCCGCTGTTGAAGAGCGATCGCATGCGGGTGCGGATGAAGGAGGCGTCATGGTAAACCTCCCTGAGTGACCTCTCCTCCATGTTCCGGAAGGTATCCCCGAGTTCGTGCACCAGGGTGTGCATCTCATCCGGGATCTCGTCCGGGACTTCGACCCGCTGCGTCTCGAGATCGATCACGTTCACGAGGAGAAGGGCGTGGTGAGCCGTGAGCGCCCGCCCGGACTCCGAAATGATGTGGGGCATCGGGAGTTCGTTCTCCGTGCAGGCCTCGGCCAGCCCGTACACGATGTCGTTCGCGTACTCCTGAATGCTGTAGTTCACGCTGGACGACTGGGTCGAGCGCGAACCGTCATAGTCCACTCCCAGCCCGCCTCCCACATCGACGTACCGGATGTCGAGCCCGAGCTGCCTCATCTCCACGTAATAACGAGCGACCTCGGTCATGGCCTGCTTGATGTTCCGCACATCCGGGATCTGGGATCCCAGGTGGAAGTGGATCATCTGCAGAATGTCGGTGCGCCCCCGCTCCTTCAGCACCCCGATCACATCCATGAGCTCGGAGGGGCCCAGTCCGAACTTGCTCTTCTCGCCGGCCGTATCGGACCATCGCCCCGCCCCGGCCGAGGTGAGCTTGATGCGGATGCCCGCTGTGGGTTCCACCCCCATTTCGTCGGCCACCTTCAGGAGAAGGTCCACCTCGGACATCTTCTCGATCACGATCAGCACCTGATGCCCGAGCTTCTGCCCCATCAGCGCCAGGTAGAGGTACTCCTCGTCCTTGTAGCCGTTGCAGACGATGAGGTGATCGGCCCGGTCGGTGAGCGCGAGCACCGCCTGGAGTTCCGGCTTGCTTCCGACCTCCAGCCCCACCCCGAATTCCTCCCCGGCCTCGACCAGCTCTTCCAGAACATGGCGCTGCTGGTTGACCTTGATCGGGTAGACCAGCGTGTAGCCGCCCGTATACTCGAGCTCTTCCATGGCGACCCCGAACTTCTGGGTCAGCGTCTCGATGCGGGCGCTGAGGATGTCGGGGAAGCGGAGGAGCAGGGGGAGGTCCACCCCCTGGGCCTTGAAGTCCATCGCGATGTCGAACAGATCCAGCCCTCGTCCCTCCTCCCGTGTGGGGAAGATCGACAGGTTGCCGGATTCATTCACATCGAAGTATCCGACTCCCCATCCCTCCACATTGTAGAGCTCACGGGCGTCGTCGAGGGTCCATGTCATGGCGTCAGATTCCGGAGGGGCGAAAGGGGAACGGGACGCGCATATACCCACGTAGGGAGAGGCGGGTCCAGCGTCAGGGTGAGGTCCCGAGAAGCGCGCGCGCCGCACCCGCCACCATCTGCCCGGCCCCCGATCCATTCAGGTTCACGAGCGCCGCGATCGTGAGATCCGCTTCGGGGAAGTGCGCCATCGCCGCGTTGAACCCGTTGATCCCCCCCGTGTGGTGCACGCGCTCTACCCCTTCGAACTCATCCCGGAGAAGACCGTAGGCGTAGGGTGGACCCCCTTCGGGGATCCCGGACGGGGTCGACATCTGCAAATAGGCTTCCTCGGGGATCACCGCCCCGCTCCGGAGCGCGGCGTCCCAGCGCACGAGATCGCGCGTGGAACCGCAGATCGCTCCGGCGGCTCCCGGCTGGCTCATCCCGAGGGGGGCGGCGTTCCGCGGTCCTTCGGCCGTGGGCTGGTACCCGCGGGCCCGGTTGGGGATGATGGGCTCGTCCCAGCAGTAGCGGGACTCACGGAGCCCGAGTGGCTCGAAGAGCATTTCCCGGAGAGCCTCGTCGTAGTCCATCCCGGTCACTTCCTCGATGATCATCCCGAGGAGGTAGTACCCGGAGTTGTTGTAGAGCCACCCTTCGCCGGGCGCGAAGTCGAAGGGCTCATCGCGGAAGAGGGCGACAAGCTCGTCGTGGGAAAGCGAGAGCGGGTGCAGCTCCACCCAGCGCGCACCGAGGCTCGTGTAGCTGCGGATCCCCGAGGTGTGATTCAGCAGGTGGTGGATCGTGACGCGGTGACCCTGCGTGGGGAAGTCAGGGAGGAAGTCGGTCAGCTCATCGTCCAGCGAAATGCGACCGTCCTCGATCAGTCTGAGGATGATCGCCGCGGTCATCTGCTTGGTGAGCGAGCCGATCCGGAAGACCGTGCTGTCTGTGGCGGGGACGCCGTTTTCCAGATCCGCGAGGCCGTAGCCCCTGGAGAACACGACTTCTCCCTCATGGAGCACCGAGACGCTGAGCCCCACGGTGACCCCGCGCTCCACGAGGGATGTGGCGATCGAGTCCACGGTGGCGAATGCGGAGGAGGAGAGATCGGGCTGGATCCGGGTGGCAGGCGCCTGGATGGCCGCAGCCGACCCTGCGTGCGCCAGCCCGAGCGCGGCGATGAGGCATGCACGAACGATCACGACACTCCTCCTTCTCAAGAGAACCCCAGGACCACCGCTCCGACGAGCACAACGGCCGCTGCCGCCAGAAGTTTCAGGAGCAGCGGCATGCAGAATCGGAACCAGCGGTCGTAGGGAATGGCGGCCATCCCCAGGATCCCCATCAGCACGGGGTTCGTGGGCACGATGATGTTGGCCAGCCCGTCACCCATCTGGTAGGCCAGCACCGAAACCTGTCGGGTCACCCCCACCAGATCGCCGAGGGGCGCCATGAGCGGCATGGTCACGAAGGCCTGCCCGCTTCCGGACGGCACGAAGAGGTTCAGGATCGTCTGCATCCCGAGCATCCCCACCGCCGCAAGCTCCGGCCCCACGGTCGAAAGCGGGACCGAGAAGGCGTGCACGATGGTGTGCAGAATCTGCCCGTCCTCCATGATCAGAGCGATCCCCCGCGCAATCCCGACGAGCAGAGCGGTCTCGGTGAGGTCGTTCGCCCCCTTCACGAAGTGCTTCGCCGCATCACTCGGTCCGATCCGCCCGATGGCCGCAGCGCCGAGCCCCAGCACGAGAAAGGCACCGCCGAGCTGGTTCAGATACCATCCGCGGGTCGCGATCCCCCACACGCCGATCCCGAGCGCCGCCACGAAGCCGGCGAGCACGAGGAGGTGGGTGGCCCTCATCGCCGGGTACTCCTGCGGGGGGGCGCCCATATCCGGCGGCTGGATGTCGTGGACGAGACTGGCGGTCGGATCCGCGATCACCCGTTTCGCATATCCCCAGACGTGGTGCACCCCGATCAGCACGAAGGGCACGAGCAGCGCCAGCCGCACCTGCCACCCGGAATAGGTCGGAATTTCGGCGATCCCCTGTGCGATCACCACCGTGTACTGGTTGAAGGCGGCCACCCCGTACCCGGCCCCGTACCCCGCCACGATCATCCCCACGGCCGTCATCGGATCCATTTTCATGGCGCGGCAGAGGGCCACGAGAATGAGGACGAAGGGGATGTACTCGCCCGACGCGCCCATGGCACTGGACGCAAGGGCGAAGGTGAAGACCACCGCGAAGATGAGGAGCGCCGGACGGGTGCTGAACCGCTCCAGAAGACGCCCGAGCAGCGCGTCGATCGTGCCCGTGGCGCGCACGATGGCAAGCACGCCCCCGATGATGAAGAGGAAGAAAATGATATCCTGGGCCCCGGCGAAGGCCCTGGGGATGGCCACGAAGAGATCCCAGGGGGAAATGAAGGTGCGCTCCGCCAGTACTTCGAAGGTCCCCGGCACCACGGCCTGCCGCCCGCTCGCCGTGGTCTCGGTCTGGAAGGCTCCCTGGGGCACGATCCAGGTGGCCACGAGTGCAGCCACCATCATCATGAAGAGGAGGGTGAGCGTGTGCGGAATTCTGAATTTCGGGGCCATCCGGTCTCCTTCGAAGGGAATCGGTCCGATCGCATTCTACGGTCCCGGCGGCCACGCGCCAATTCCGCGAGAGACCGTTCGTCACCCCTCATGGCTCCCCGGCTTCCCCGAGCGAGGCTCCGGCGCGATTTTCAGCCGTCGAATGACCTCCGCGCACCCATGAACCCTACAGGTCGATCCATGCGCAGTTGTGCCTTTCCTGTTTTCGCGACTCTCGCCCTCCTTCTGACCTTCGCGCCCGCGTCTGCGCAGCCCCTCCCGCCCCTCGCGGGATACGCCGGTGGGGAAATCCTCATCGCCATCCCCACCGGGGAGTTCGCGGAGAACGTGGGAACCGGCTTCGGGCTCGGTGGCCATGGGCGCTTCCTCTTCGACGGGCGTGACGTCCTTTCCTTTCGGGTTGACGGGGGTTTCATCAACTACGGAAACGAGACGATCCGGATCTGCGTCACCCAGCCCTGCCGCGTCACCGGGGATCTGACGACTTCGAACAACATCTTCTTCGGAGCCCTCGGTCCGGAACTCGGCGTGTCCAGCGGGCGGGCGCGAATCTACGCGCATGCGGGGATCGGCTTCGCGTACTTCAACACCACCTCGTCCGTATCCGGAGCGGGGAACCAGGGAGAGCCCTTCGCTTCCTCGAGCAATCACGACGACGTGACCTTCGCCTGGATCACCGGTGCGGGCATGCAGTTTCTGGTGCGCGACGGTGTGCGTCCGATTCGTTTCGACCTGGGGCTCCGCTATCACGGCAACGGGGAAGCGCAGTACCTTCGGAAGGGCGACATTGAAGACCGCCCTGACGGAAGCGTGGTCATCAACCCCCGCCGGAGCGAGACGAACCTCTGGACCGTCCGCATCGGATTGTCGGTGGGTATCCCCCGGGAGTCGGACTCCGACCGCGACCGATGAGCCGCTCCCGACCTGAATCTTCTCCAACACTTCGGACCTCATGAACATCACCCGACGCACCCCGATTCTCGCGGCACTGCTCCTCACCGCATTCGCCTGTTCCCCGGATTCGGGCGGGGACGCGCCTCCGGCCGAGGCTCCATCATTGTCCGAAGCCGCGTCCCGGATCCAGGCCGAACGGATCATGAGTGACGTGTCGATCCTTTCAGCCGACAGCATGGGAGGAAGGGCGCCCGGAACCCCGGGAGAAGAGATGACCGTGGCCCACATCGCCGCCCGGTTTGCCGAGATCGGACTCGAGCCCGTCGGGGACGGGTACCGGCTTCCGATCGATCTGCTGGGGATGACGAAGAACCTGGAAAGCTCCTCGGCGGTGATCGAGGGGCCGGAAGGACCGCTCCCCCTCGAGCCGGAGGTGAACTTCACCTACTGGTCGACCTCCGAGCGGCCCCTCGTCGAACTGGCCGGGGTACCCATCGTCTTCGTGGGACACGGGGTCGAGGCGCCGGAATACGGCTGGGACGATTTCAAGGGTGAGGATGTGAGTGGGAAGGTCCTCCTCTTCCTGAACGATGACCCGGCCGTCACCGAAGACGGCGTGGAGCTCTTCGGCGGACCCATCCGCACCTACTATGGACGTTGGAGCTACAAGTTCGAGCAGGCCCAGCGGCATGGGGCCGCGGGCGCGATCGTGATCCACACCGACGCCTCGGCCAGCTACGGATTCAGCGTGATCGGAAACCAGGGGGAGCGTCAGGTGTGGCAGCGAGACTACCGACTCGACTTCCTGGCCTGGATGGACTCGACCCAGACCGAAACGATCGCCCGCTCGATGGACACTGACCTGGCCGGGCTGTTCGAGATGGCGGCCACTCGGGATTTTCGCCCGGTCGATACCGGGTTCCGGGTGAACGCCCGGATCGAGACCGGGTTCGAGGAGGTGAGGGCGAACAACGTGGCCGGGATGGTTCGGGGCTCCGACCCTGTGCTGGCGGACGAGTACATCGTCTTCACCTCACATCATGACCACCTGGGGACCGACGGATCGCTCCCGGGCGGCGACACGATCTACAATGGAGCGCTCGACAACGCCCTCGGAATCGCGGCGATGATCGCTGCGGCCGAGGCGTTCACGGAGGCCGCTCCCCGCCGCTCGGTGATGTTCGTATCCGTGTCTGCGGAAGAGGGCGGGCTCCTCGGGAGCGGGATCTTCGTCGAGAACCCTCCGATTCCGCGGTCGAGCATCATCGCCAACTTCAACGTGGATTCGCCGCAGTCGTACGGCCTCACGCACGATGTGGCGGCCATCGGGATCGAGATGAATTCGCTGGGAGATGCGTTCCGGCAGGTGGTCGCTGAACAGGGACTGCGCCCCGAGGGCGACCCCAATCCGGCCGCTGGGAGCTTCTACCGATCCGATCAGCTCAACTTCGCGAAGGCCGGGATCCCCGCCATCTACCTGCAGGCCGGTCGCGACTTCGTGGAAGAACTGGACTTCGACCCGGTGGCACACAAGGCTGAGCGGTACCACCAGGTGTCCGATGAGATCACCCCGGAGTGGGACCTGGCCGGGGTCGAACGCGACATCCGCATCTTCTTCGAGGTGGCGCTCAGGATCGCGAATGCGGACGAGCGGCCGCGCTGGAACCCGGGGAATGAGTTCGAAGCGGCGTGGAGGGCGCTTTACGGCAGGTGAGGCTCGAGCCCCGCGGGGTTCTTTCGCCCCGCGGGGTGTCGCCTCGCCGGGCTCGCGCCTACCTGCCGCGGGTTGGCCCGAACAGGATTCCACCCGTCAGAACGATCTGGTCGACATCCGAAATGACCGCACGAAGCTCGACGAAGGGAGTGATGTTGCCGGGGAAGCGGAGCCCCCCGCCGACGTTTATCCCGGTTTCGTTTCGCTCGAAGCTGTTCGAAGACCGACGGCTCTGGTTCACACCACCTCCCAGATAGGGAAGCACGGAAGGGGTTTCCGGCATGTGGAAGTGGTAGAACAGGTTCGCATTCAGGTCCCACCAGTCGATCTCGTTGTCCGGGAAGAACCGGTCGACGGATGCGACGAACTCGAAGTTGCTTCCGCCGAGATTGGCCAGCAGTCGTGCGCCGACGCCGAGATCCGACTCGCTCCCGAAGCTTGCCTGAGCACCCATGGCTATCTGGGCATCGGCTTCCCGCACGGACAGTCCGGAAAAGAGGAAGAAGATCGCAGCGAGTGCGATGCAGGATGCCTGTGTTCTCGTGCTACTATTCATGATCTGAATCTCTGTTGAAATGGATTGAGCCGGCGCGCCTTCAGACGGAAGTCTTGCGGTGCACGCCCATCCGCAGGAGCCCGTTGATGGCCGCGTGCAGTAGCGCGTAGACCACGATCGCAATGATGATCGGCACGGCGAGTGTGTATCCGCCTTCCACGGTTGGGCTGCCTGTGATTCCCCGGAAGAGCGCGTAGAAGGGGTTGGTTACCGTGTCGATGAACTGCACGAAGCCGTTGGAAGAGTTCGCGGCGAGCATCAGAAGCACGAGCCGGATGGCCAGCAGACCGTAGAGCAGTCCGAACGCGTAGTCCACGACCTGCGAAATGCGCGCAGTCACCCGGGCGCGGCCGATGTCACGGCTGCTTCCCGCCACTTCATCCATCGCATCGTCACGCATGTCACCGGCAATGCGATTGAGCTTCGCCGAGTCCTCGGTTCCCCCGCGCTCGGCGCGGTCTGCGATCTCCTGATTTACGTCGCGTTCAACGGACCCGGAGGTCGCTTCGTGCTGCGCGACTCGTCTGGCTTCGTCGATCGCAACTTTTTCGTCGTTCATGTGGACCTCCTTGATGAGCCGACCCGCTCTCAGCGCCGGATGGCCCAAGAACGTCTCTGATAGCTAATGGAGAAGAAGGATCCCATACAATCGCTCCGAAGGACTACTCCATTCGATATTCTCTGGGTACGCACGTTATCCTCCGATTGGGCGTGAATGTCGTGGCACACTTCCAGTTATATTTTTACGTACCCCGGGAAGATAGTCTACCCGAAATATAACGACACTTGATAAAGAGGTTGTCTTCATGATCATGACCATCGTTGTCATTCTGCTCATACTGTGGGCGCTCGGATTGGTCACATCGTTCATGGGAGGGCTGATCCATATCCTTCTCGTGGTGGCCATCATTGTCGTGCTGGTGCGCGTGATTCAGGGACGTAAACCTTTCTGATCTGATTTGACCTTCCCTTCCCGTGCTGTCGCCCGGTGGAGGCCGCGGGCTATGTGGGGGCTTCGTCTGCGGGCGGAGCGTCATCTGCGGGCCTCCTCCCATCCTGTTCCCCGCGCTTCCCCTCCAGCGCATCGCGTGCCCTGGCTTCGAGTTCCCACGGGATTTCGGCGGAGCGCCGGTACCGGGAGGCCGCCGTGTACGAGTTCGGTTCGGTTCCCCGTTCACGGTTGGCGAGCAGGAGTGACTGCACGGGATCATCGCCGAGAGGCGGCGGCGGAGCGAAATCAGGCAACGGCCACCCCGTGCGATCGAAGAAACGCGGGCGTCCGGATCGCTCGAACCGCACGGTGAACCCCTCTTCGTGAACCGCCCGATGATGATGGCGGCACAGCAGGATCAGGTTCGAGAGCTTCGTTTCGCCCCCGTCGGCCCAGTGTCGAACATGGTGTGCCTCGGTGAAGCGCAGCCCGCATCCGGGGAACGAGCACCCGCGATCCCGGATTTCGAGGGCGCGAAGGATCGCGGAGGGGACGGTGCGGGTGCGTCGCCCCACGTCGAGTACGGAACCGTTGGGCCCGCGGGTTACCTGCACTTTCGAGGCGTCGCAGGCGAGGCGGCGTGCCGTTTCCGGGGTGAGACGGGTGCCGTCTTCGAATTCGGAGCGGCGATTTCCCCCGCCATCCATCGCAAGCACCTCCGACTCCACATGAATCACCACCTGATATCGTTCCGCCCGGGTGCCACGGATGGGAGCGGGATGCGGCATCCGCGGTTCCGCGGACCCGCGGGGACTGGACACATAGTTGGGACCGGGCTCCACCTGTTGGGGTTCGGAGCCCCGTGCAGAGATGACCTCGGGCCGCTCGGGGTCCAACACACTCGCGTCCTGCCCGGTTGCGCCCTGCCCGCTTGCGTCCTGCCCGCTTGCGTCCTGTCCGCTTGCGTCCTGTCGGTTGGCGCCTGGTGGGTTCGCTCCCGGGTTTCCTTCCCCGGCTGATTCCATCGCCTTCGTCTCCATCCTCCCAGCAACCGCCGCTCCATCCGCCCCGACATCCGGACCC
>JBGTMU010000106.1:0-2618 GCA_041743405.1 Longimicrobiales bacterium
TGGACGACGAGTACAGCTGGCAGGTGGCCTGGATCGACCTCGACAGACCACAGGCCGACTTGTTCGTTCACCGTCGAGCGGTTCAGACGGCGGTTCCACTGGACGCTCGCGAAGTTCTCGCGGTTCAGGAGGTGCTGGGCCGCTTGACAGGCCCCGCGCCTGGGGCCATGATCGGCAGGTTTCCGGGGACGCCCGGCACACGGCAGCGCTAATCGGCGCTGTGGGGGGGGCACGCTCAGCACGCTCGAGGACGGACCGCGGGTCTGAGAAGGGATCTTGTGTTGCCTCCAGATGGCGCTGATGCTTCCTATCGTCTGCGGTGGTGGATGAGCCGCGGGTTCGAGGCGAAGGCACTGCCCTTCCTTCTGATTCTCTACGCCCTTCCGGCGATCCATCCCGTCTTCATTCCCTATCTCGGCCCCCCCTCCCATCTGCTCTGGTGGATCCACGTTCTTCCGGTGGCCTACCTGGCATTCACCCTCGGTGGCCGAGGAGTTGTGTTGGGGGTTGGGGTGAGTGCGGTCTGGACTCTGGTGGGAGAAATGAGCTTCGGGGCGGGATATGGGATTTCGGCGGACCTGGCGACGATCGTGACCATTCCGGCAGCCCTGGTGGGCACGGAGCTTCTCGTGGTGGCGTTCGCCCTGTGGATCCGCCGCTCCGATGAAACCCTGCGGGCCCGGGAACACGTATACCGTGACCTCTTCGAAGACGCCCCGGTCCCCTACTTCGCCGTGGGCACGGACGGTCGGATCCGACGGGTGAACCGTGCGGCGGAGGTCCTGTTGAAGGAGGACTCGTCCGCGCTCGTGGGACGAGCGGTGGAGTCCCTTTATCCCGAAACGCCGGAAGGACGGAGCAGGGCTCGTGAGATCTTTCGGCAGTTCCTCGCCGGAGAGGAGGTCCAGGGAAGAGAGATCGAGATGGAGCGGAGGAACGGGGAGCGGCTCTGGGTCAGCCTCTCGATCCGTCCCGCGCACGGTCCCGACGGCGAGATCGTGGAAAGTCGATCGGTGGCCATCGATGTGACGGACCGCGTGCGGGCCGAGTCCGAGGTGGCCCGTCTTGCCGCGTTTCCTCGCCAGAATCCCAACCCCGTTTTGGAGTTGGACGGTAGCGGGACCGTGAGCTTCGCGAACGAAGCCTGCTGGAAGGCGGTCCGCCGGATGGGAGGGAGCGATCTCCGGGACCTGCTTCCCACCGGCTCCGCCACGATCGTTGAGGAATGCCTCGAGACCGGGATCGGCCGGTCCGACATGAGGGTGTTGGTGGGCGACCGTACCCTCGCCTGGGTGTTCCAGCCGGTCCGCCGGAGCGGCGTGGTGCATGCCTACGCCTTCGACGTAACGGCGCCGGATGAGGAGCTTCGCCATCTTCAGAAGATGGAAGCGATCGGTCGATTCTCGGCGGGGATTGCACACGACTTCAACAACATCCTCACCGTTGTCCTTTCCAACTGTGGCCTCGTACAGGAGAGCCGAGACCGCCTCGCTCCCGAAGAGCGCAAATGTCTCGAAGACATCCAGGCCTCAGCACAACGGGGCGTAGGGCTCGTGGACCGGCTTCTTGCCTTCGGCCAGCGTAGGCGTCTCGAGTTCGAAGCGGTGGACGTGGGCGCACTTGTGCGGAGCTTCGAGCCGACTCTCGGCTTCCTCCTGTCCGAGCGCACCCGCACTCGGATCGAGATCGGGGAGAGGGTGCCCCGGGTTCGCGCTCATCCGGGAGCCATCGAACAGATGCTTGTCAACCTGGTGGCCAATGCGTCCAGCGCGATGCCGGAAGGGGGCCTCGTTACGATCCGGGTCGAGTCCCGACGGGGCATCTCCAGCTTCGAACGGACCGACGCGACCCGCCTCCCGGGCGAGCACGTCGTGATCTCGGTCCAGGATGAAGGAGTGGGCATTCCCAAAGAGATGCACGAGAGGGTGTTCGAACCCTTCTTCACAACTCGGGGATCCGAGCAGGGAACCGGGCTCGGCCTCTCCATGGTGTATGGCCTGATGCAGCAGCACGGCGGGCGCGTCGAGCTGAATAGCGAGCTGGGAAGAGGGACGACTTTCCACCTCGTCTTTCCAGCGTTTGAGGCGGCTTCGGATGCTCCGGAGTCGCGATTGGAAGAGACGACGCCGACCGCCTCCGCCCGGGTGGCGGGCCACGGCGAGACCATCCTTCTCGTGGAAGATGAGGTCGTGCTTCGGCAGACCGCGACGCGGATCCTCGAGCGCCTCGGGTACCGGGTCGAGACGGCGGAAGACGGTGAGGACGCCCTCGGGAAGCTGATCGCGGTCGGCGGAGCGGTGGATCTCGTCATGACCGACCTCGTGATGCCTCGCATGGGAGGGCTTCAGCTCTTCGATCGGGCTCGGGAGCGGTGGCCGGCCCTACCCTTCCTTTTCATCAGTGGCTATTCGAGCCAGGAGTGGGGTGGGGACGGGGAGGAGGGAGGGAAGGTCCGGGGCCACGTGCCCTTCCTCGAGAAGCCATGGACGATCGACAACCTCTCAGCCGTGGTGAGCTCGGCTCTGAGGTACCAAGATTAGAGCCACTAACAAGACTTCGGTGACGAAACACTAGAACCCATCTCATAAATGGGGCCGGCATTCGGGGTGCCCCCCACC
>JBGTMU010000107.1:0-1874 GCA_041743405.1 Longimicrobiales bacterium
CTCGCTGTCGGTTCAGGTCGAAGAGTTCTCCATTGTTGCCGGCGACCTCAGCTCGCGGCTGGAGAGAGATAGCGCGTCAGCGGCGGTCCTGGAAACCAGCTCGGAGCGTCTTCGCCGCATTGCCGCTATCGCCCATGAGCGCAAACGTGCCCTATCCGGCCGCAGGGAGGCCGCGGTCGAGAGGAGTACCGACCTCGCCGCCGAGCGGGGGGCGCTGCTCCGTGAACTCAATGAATTCACCTCCGCCCATTCCGAGGCGGTCTCCGCTGCCGAGATCGCTGAGGAGCGGTTCCGCAACCTTGAAGCCGAACAGGAATCGATAGCTACCCAGAACGCTCTTTCCCCCGAAGGTGCCCTTGCTGCGGTCCGCGGCGAACTGAGCGCGATCGAATCGGCATCTTTGCGGGACGAACGGGAGCTGAAAGCGATCCGGAGCCGGATCGACGTCGTGACCTCCCACCAGCAGGACGAAGCCGACGAAGTCGAAAAGATCAACAAAGAGATCCGAGCCCTCGATGTCGAGATCGGTGAGCTGCAGAAGTCGTATTACCGCGACCGTGACCGGCGGATCGCCGATCAGGAGGCGTGGACAGCAGCCGAGCAGCGTTTCGCCGAGGCGCGCCTCGTCGCTGCCGGTGCCGGGGCCCGGGTCGAGGCCATAAGGGGTGCGCTCGCAGGCCAGTTCGACGCAGAGGTGAGGAACCGGGTAGAAACCGGTAACGGCGCCTTGGGCTCACTTGTAAGTTGTCTCGACGTTCCCGCGGGCCTCGAGGCTGCGATCGAATCGGCACTGGGTCTATGGGCGGGTGCGGTGGCATTCGATGGTGTGGGCTCTCTCGAGGATTCTGTCGTATCGATCAAGGCCGGCGGCCTTGGTGGCATTCCCGTGGTCGCTGCTGTTTCGCCGGGCTCTTCGCCGGCACGTGAAATTGCCGACGCTCTGGGAGTCGACGCTCTCGTCGACCGTCTCGGTCCTAAAGCGCACCGTGACCTTGCGGCCCGATTCCTCGGCGACGTGCTCCTGGTCGAGGGTTGGACCACGGCGTGGCGGCTGGTCGCCAAGCATCCGGCTCTGCGGGCGGTTACACCCGAAGGAGACCTGGTCAGTGTTTCGGGGATCAGGGTCGCCCACCCCGACGGAGCCGGGGTTGCGATGCTCGAAGCTGCCGAAGTCGCCCTGGAGCAGGCAAAGACCGAACTGTCCCGCGCCGAGTCGCACCACACTTCGGCAAAACGGGACTTCGAGAAGTCGCGAAATACCGAACGGGAAAGTCTCGAAGCTCTGGAAGGGCTCGAAGCGCGTCTCGCCGGGGGCACCGAAGCGCTGGTGCGCCTGAAGAAGTCGGTCGAGACCCTCGGCTACGAAAGAGAGCGCCTCGAGGATCGGATTGCCTCGATCAGTGAAATCGCATTGCAGCGCTCTGAGCAGGCCTCCCAATTGAAGCGGCGACTGACTGCCCTCGAAGGCGAAGAGGCCGAGCGGATGAAGGCGTGGGAGGAACTGGAGTCACGTCGGGTCGAGATCGCAGCCGAGCGCGAAGTAGCCCGGTCGGAGTGGCAGCAGGCCTCAGAGCGACTTCGTGCCATCGACGAGCGCACCCGCCTGCACTACGAGCGAATCAAGCGGATCGAAGCCGACCTCGGACGTCTCGAAACGGCCGATGTCACCCCGATGTCGACGTCCACACTCGAGTTCGTCGAAGACCGCGCTCGAGTCGCGGTGGAGCTTCTTGACCGCCGACTTGGAGAACTGAGACAGCGCCAGGCCGAGTTGCGTGCCTCGAACCGGGAAGTGATCGAGAACCTGGAGAGTGCCCGCAGCGAGTATGAGCAGACCCGGACCCGGCTCGACAGTGCTCGTGAGACCCTTGCTC
>JBGTMU010000108.1:0-32129 GCA_041743405.1 Longimicrobiales bacterium
GACGTCACGGGCTCGCCCCGGCGGGGTTGATCCCGATTTCCGGGACGAACCCCGCCGACGATCCGCACCGGGGCCCCGGTGGCGAGGTTGATCCCGCCTGGGCGCGCCCTCGTGGGGATGATCCGGGGGAGCGCCAGCCCCGGTGTCCCAAGTCAGAGATCCGTTGGCATGATCGGCACTGTGTGCCGTTGTCTCGCGGCGTCGGGTGTCGCTTGAAGCGGCCTTCGCAGTCGCTCGGCTCATGAGCCGCTGCAACTCGGGACATCAGCCCGATGTCAGGTTCACCGCCGCTATCCACTTCGCACTCATCGCCGAGGCTCTACGGCCTGCTGGCCGGGTGCCTCGGTCCCTCCCGTCAGCGCGTACCCGGCGAGGACGACCATGCCGCCCCCCACGATTCCGCTCGCCAGCCACCCCGCGAAGCCGAACTCGCCGAGGGCGGGGGCAAGGATGCTGATGCCTGTGACGGCCAGAGAGCCCACCACACCCGCCGCCAGGCAGCGCTGCCAGGGGAGCCCCTCCCGATCCCGCCCGCCGCCTCGATCGCAGGTGACCCAGGCAATCCCTGCCGCGACCAGCGCTCCGAGAACCCGGAGGCCGTTGGTCCGGAGAAGTGCGGGCTCCCCCGCCAGGGTTCCGAGCCACACCAGGAGGATCAGGGCGACCGCCACCCCCGCGAGCACACGCAGGGTCGTTCGGCTCACCTCGCCAGCCTCGTCAGAAGGGTACACTCTCGACGTCCCGATCCCAGTGGCGGTGGGCACCGATGGCACGCGCGAACTCGGACGCGAATTCCCCCCGCAACTCCTCGGTGTCCCCGTCCGCATCCCGGAACGTCACCACGCCCTTCTCCGCCAGGACGGCGCCACCTTCCTCCGCGAACCCGACCCCGCCCCAGCTCCGCGCCTCCAGCAACTCGACGCCCTCTCCCATGGCCCCGATGGGCTTGAAGTGTCGGAACGCCGAGTCCAGGAAGCCAAGCACGTCCCCCATTTTCAGCATCGTGTCGACGCTCTTGCGGCCCCCCGGAACGAAGACCGCATCCCAGAGCACCGGATCCGTGGTCATGAGCATGGCATCCACCTCGACCTCGCGACTCCCGGCGGCCGCGAGCTTCCCATCCCGCTTTGCGATGAACTGCGGCCATGCCCCCTCGGCCTCGAGCGCTTTCCTCAGCTCCATCGCCTGGTCGTAGTCGAACCCCTCGGCCAGGAGGATGGCCACCCTCCGCGTCGCAATCTGGTCGTCCTTCGACTCGTGCTCCACGCTCACCTCGGGAGCCGTGTACCGGGACTCCGCGCCCTCGTCCTTCGTGGGCGGCTCGACCCCGATTCCCTCGGCTACCTTCCGGGCCAGCTCGTGGTCGATTCGGTTGAAGAAATCGTTCACCATCCGCTCCCGAATCTCCGTGACGGTCACCTTGCCGAGTTCGAAGTGGGCGGCGTCGACCAGGTGCTTCTGCTCGGTGGCCGTGAGGCTCGTCCAGAACATCCGGGCCTGGCTGAAGAAGTCCCTGAATTTTTCGCTCCTGTCCCGGACCTTCCGTCCTTCCACTTTTTCCATGTAGTGCTCGTATCCGCCCAGGTCCGCTCCGGCGGTCATGGGACATCCGCCTCCCATGGAGTTGGGCAGGTACGCCGTTTTCCCCAGGTTGATCGTCTGCCGCCCGTAGCCGTCGCGCTGGTTGTTGTGCACGGGTGCGACAGGCCGGTTTACCGGGAGTTCGTTGAAGTTCGGCCCGCCCAGGCGGATGAGCTGCGTGTCGATGTACGAGAAGAGGCGCGCCTGGAGGAGGGGGTCGTTCGTGAAGTCGATGCCGGGAACGACATGTCCCGGGTGAAAGGCCACCTGCTCCGTCTCAGCGAAGAAGTTGTCGGGGTTCCGGTTCAGGACCATCTTTCCGACCCGCTGAAGAGGCACTTCGCTCTCGGGCCAGATCTTCGTGGGGTCGAGAATGTCGAAATCGAAGTCGTGCTCCTGATCTTCCTCGATGACCTGAATGCAGAGTTCGAACTCGGGAAAGTCGCCCTTCTCGATGGCCTCCCACAGGTCCTTCCTGTGGAAGTCGGGATCCTTCCCGGCAATCTTCTGGGTCTCGTCCCAGACCAGCGAGGCCGGACCCAGCGTGGACCGCCAGTGCCACTTGATGAACCGGGCCTCCCCGGCCGCGTTCACGAGCCGGAAGGTATGGACGCCGAACCCGTCCATCATCCGGTAGCTCCGCGGGAGCGCGCGGTCGGACAGGACCCACATGATCATGTGGGCCGACTCGGGCAGGAGCGAAATGAAGTCCCAGAAGGTGTCGTGGGCGGCGGAAGCCTGGGGCACCTCGTTGTGGGGCTCCGGTTTGATGGCGTGGACCAGATCCGGAAACTTGATGCCGTCCTGAATGAAAAAGACCGGCATGTTGTTGCCCACGAGATCGAAGTTGCCTTCTTCCGTATAGAACTTGGTGGCGAACCCGCGCGCGTCCCGCACCGTGTCGGCGGATCCCCGGGACCCCACCACCGCCGAAAACCGGACGAACACCGGGGTCTTGCGTGAGGGATCGGTGAGGAAGCCGGCTCGCGTGTAGTCGGACAGCGATTCGTAAAGCTCAAAATACCCGTAGGCCCCCGATCCACGCGCGTGAACGACCCGTTCCGGGATCCGCTCGTGATCGAAGTGCGTCATCTTTTCGCGGAAGTGGAAGTCCTCCATCAGCGTCGGACCCCTCTCACCCGCCTTGAGGGAATCGTCGGTATGACTGACGCGGGACCCGTGGTTCGTGGTCAGGTACTCGCCGTCCGACCCCCTGCGCTCCTTCTCGAGGTCGAGATCCTTCGCGTCATCTTTCTTCCGATTCCTGTCGTTCATCGTTCACTCCGGGGCTCACTGGGGGGATTTGACTTCCGTCCCGAGCGGAGCAAGTACCATGCCCTCGAGCCGCAATGAGGCGGGCTACCTGACCCGGAGAAAAACACCAATGGACGGGGTGCACACCCCGTCCACGCGCCGGTCCATCGGACCCATCGGAACCTCCGGAACCATCTGGAGGTCGAGGCCCAGGCCGATCACCAGGGGGCAGGTCCGCTTCCCCTCGAGGGACGCCAGGGCGCGGTCGTAGTACCCTCCGCCCCGACCGAGCCTGCCGCCGGACGGATCGAAGGCGAGTCCGGGAGCGAGGATCAGCGCGCAGTTCTCCGGTCGCCACACGGTAGAGGTCGGCGAGGGACCTGGGATCCCGAGCCGATCCTTCGGGAGATCGGGGATGCGCGTTCCGGGATCCAGCGCATGAAAACGCAGCGATCCGGTCGCGTATGCCGGGAGCAGCCGCACAAGCCCCAGTTCGGAGAGCAGGCTGTCGAGGGGTGCGGTATCCAGCTCCGTGGAAAGGTTCGCGAAGAAGGCCACCGCGGCACCCTCCCGGGTTCCTGCGATCTCTCGCAGCATCGGGGCCAGGTGACCCGCTACGGCTTCCCCGGCGTCCTGGAAGTATGCAGCGGGAAGTGCGGCGAGGGCGGCCCGGAGTTCCCTCCGCATCCGCCGTTTCTCCTCTACTCGCATCGCTTCTCCGTCCATCATCACCACCTGCCCCGGATGAGAGGGAGAAGGGGGAAACAGGCCGACCCGGCGCCTCCCCCGGGGATCAGCCCCCGGCCACGAACAACCGGGCTTCCTCGCGAATGGTGGGGAGGAACCCCGAATGCTCCTGGTACTCGGGCAGCCCCCGGGCCGACTCCGTCTCGTAGATCTCGAGGATATGGTCGAAGTACGTCCGGGCACTCTCCGAGTCGCCCAGCTCCCGCGCAGAGGCTCCCGCCGCAAACAGGAGAAGAAGATGATCAGGATTCGCCGAGAGAGCCGTTCTGGCGGTTTCCAGCCCCGATTCGTGATCCCCGGCCGTCTGGTGGAGCAGGGAAAGGTGGAAATGGCCGTCCGCATCGAGGGCCGGGACCAGTCGATACGCATCGATGGCCATCGGGAGGAATGACTGCACCTCGGCATCGTCGCCCGCCGACAGGGCGGACATCACGCGGTTGAACAGACGATCGGCTGCCTCGCGAGGGGTCATCGAGCTCAGGTCCACCGCGCCCGCGCCCCCAGCGGACGCGCCGGTGACCGGAACCCGGGCTGCGGTTCCTTCGGGGCTGGAACCGGAGAACACGTAGGGAAGAACCAGGACGGCGAGGGCAATGACGATTGCCCCTCCGATCCACAGGGCCGTCGAACTCGAGGGGGACGGGCCTCGCGCCCCCGCCCCTGCCTCCAGGGGTATTCGATCCCGCTGGCCCGCTCGCGCGCGCCCCGCATCGCCTCTCATGGCTCCGGTCGCGGCCGGCACCCGGGAGTCCCCCTGCTCGGCCCCGCACTCGCTGCAGAACTGGTATCCGGCAGGCACCTCTGCCATGCAGGCGGAGCATCGACGATCCTCCAGTGCGGATCCACAGAACCCGCAGAAGCGGCCGGAGGTTTCAGCCTGACAGCGTGGACATTTCATGGCATTCCGGGGGTGGGGGTAAAACGCATCGCTCGACCGGCTCGACAAAGATAGGGAGATCGATCCTTCGGGGCACCCGGGAGAGCGGACGGGGTGGGCCGAAGGCCACAAAGATGATAAGATCCGTGACTCCCCGAGGCACCGTCGTCCCCTGCCCCTTGTCACGCAACGCCGGAGCGGAACCACATGGGAAGAAAAGCGACCGTGGCCATCCTCCTCCTCGCGGTGGTCGTGATTCTCGGAGCGCTCTTTCTGGAAACCTCCTCCGGGCCCTCGTTCAGGGCGGCAGATCACGCCGACATGGAGGAGTGCGTTCGGAATATCCCGCGGGAATGGCGCCCAGGAAGCCTTGAGTACGATGGAGCCGAAACCGCGTGTCACTATGTGCACGTCCGCAATGTGGGCGGATGAGAGCTCTGACGGTATCTTTGAAGATCATGAAGATCGAGAAGGGAGTCTCGAACCCGAGCCTGGACTGGCAGTGCGAGCCTCCTCCCCGCCCAACCAGGGGAGTGCTGAAATGAAGCCTGACGGCGGAAGCGCACCCGAGCCGCGATCGGCCCGATTCGATCGGGCGGGGATCGCAGTGGGCGCGTTCTTCGTCGGAACCCAGCTCTTCGGTCTTCTGACCTCCCCCGCCGAGGCGGGGATGGGTCACCTTCAGAAGATCATGTATGTGCACGTCCCTGCGGCGTGGTCCGCTTTCATCGCATTCGGTGTGGTCTTCGTGATGAGCCTCCTCTATCTGGCCCGCAGAAGGGAGTCGGACGACCTGCTCGCTGCGTCCGCTGCAGAGGTCGGAGTGGTGCTCACGGGGCTCACGCTGGCGCTCGGGTCGATCTGGGGTCGGCCCACATGGGGAATCTGGTGGACCTGGGATCCGCGTCTCACCTCGACCGCGGTTCTCTTCGTGATCTTCGTGGGGTACCTGTCGCTCCGCTCCTTCGTCGAGGATCCGGGCCAGCGGGCCCGCTGGTCTGCTGCGGTCGGGATTCTCGGGTTCCTGAACGTCCCGATCGTGTACCTTTCGGTCCGGTGGTGGAGAACCCTCCATCAACCGGGCTCCAGCCCCGCCACCGTGGACGCCGCCTATGCATGGGGGCTCCGCGCGAATGCCTTCGCCTTTCTGTTCATCATGATCTTTCTGGTGCGCCGGCAGTACCAGAGCGCGATGCTGGAGCGGGAAATCGAAGCCCTTGAAGAAGAGCGGGCGCTGGCCCGGGGAGGAACCTCGTGACAGGTGAATGGATCTGGGTCGGAGCCGCCTATTCCCTCACGTGGCTGGTCCTCGGCTCGTACGCACTCCTCGTGCTGCGGCGAAGGCGTCGGGCGGAGGAAGAGTTGAAGACGGCAGGAACTCAAACAGGTCAACGATCGGAGTCCGTGCAATGACATCACATTCGAACGACACACCTGAGTCCGGGGGATATCTCCGGGGCCGCAGGACGGTGACCCTCTTCGGGGTCAGCGCTCTCCTCCTCGGCTTCGGCTACCTCCTGTACGGAGGCATCGGCGACAACCTCGTGTACTACCTGACCCCCACCGAGCTCATGGAACGGGGTGATGCCGCCTACGAGGGTTCGGTGCGCCTGGGTGGAGCGGTGGTTCCGGGCTCCGTCCAATGGGATGCAGACGCCCTCAACCTCCGCTTCCTGATCGGCGACGGGGCCAGGGAGATCGAGGTTCACTCGAAGGGTGCGCCCCCCCAGATGTTCACGGACGGAATCGAGGTGGTGGTCGAGGGGCGGCTCGGGGAGTCGGGGGTTTTCGAGTCCACGAACCTGATGGTCAAGCACTCGAATGAATACCGCGCGCCCGAAGAAGGGGAACGTCCGCACGAGATCTACCAGGATCTCCTGCGAGAGAGTCAGGCTTCATGAGGCCACTGCTGGGCTCGATTCTCTCGATGGCTGCCCTTACAGTGGCCGTGGGGGGCGTGGTGGTTTCGGTTATCGCCGCCCGGACTGGCGACGAGAGGTGGTGGCGTGGCGCCCGCTGGGGAGCCTATGCCAACCTCTGGATCCTCCTGGTCGCCAACCTCCTCATGGTCCAGGCGCTCGTCGCCCGGGACTTCAGCGTCTCCTACGTGGCTCAGGTGGGAAGTCACGCCACGCCCCTGTTCTTCACCATCATCTCCCTGTGGGCCGCGCTGGAAGGGTCGATCCTCTTCTGGGGGCTCGTGCTGGCTGGTTATACCGCACTTGCCGTGTACGTCCACCGGGATGCGAAGGGGCCCATGCTCCCCTACGCGCTCGCGACCATGTTCGGTGTGGGAGCCTTCTTCTACCTCCTTCTCGTGGGGCCAGCCAACCCCTTCGAGACCATGTCGCCCGTTCCGACGGATGGACCGGGGCCGAACCCGCTGCTTCAGAACCATCCGCTGATGGCGCTCCATCCCCCCCTCCTGTACCTCGGGTACGTGGGGATGACGGTGCCCTTCGCCTTCGCCATGGGTGCCCTCATGGCCGGACGCCTGGACGACAGTTGGCTCCGATTGACGCGCCGATGGATGATCGTGGCCTGGACCTCGCTGTCCCTTGCGGTCATGGCCGGGATGTGGTGGTCTTACGAGGTCCTGGGGTGGGGCGGATACTGGGCCTGGGATCCGGTCGAGAACGCATCCCTTCTCCCCTGGTTGACCGCCACGGCACTCCTGCACTCTGCAATGGTGCAGGAGAGGCGGGAGATGCTGAGGATGTGGAACATGACCCTCGTGGTCTCGACCTTCCTCCTCACCATCCTCGGGACCTTTCTCACCCGGAGTGGCATTCTTTCCTCGGTGCACGCCTTTGCCGACGGGGCGGTGGGCGCCTTCTTCCTGGTGTTCATGGCGGTGACCCTCGTCTTCTCGGTTCTGCTCCTCATGGGGCGGAGCAAGGCGCTGAGCACCCCGGGGTCGCTCGACGCCGTGGTATCGAGGGAAACGGTCTTCCTGTTCAACAACCTCCTTCTTGTTGCCTTCACCTTCACGGTGCTTCTGGGGACGCTCTTCCCCCTCCTCGCAGAGGCGATTCGCGGGGTCACGGTGAGCGTGGGTGCGCCGTTCTTCAACCGGATGACGCTGCCCTTCGTGGTGGCTCTCCTCTTCCTGATGGGGGTTGGGCCCGCGCTTCCGTGGGGCCGAGCCCGGAAGGAGGGGCTCGAACGGAAGTTTCTGCTCCCGGCCGGGGCCATGGTGCTCGCCGCGATCGCGAGCCTGGCTCTGGGCCTCCGGAACCCCTATGGGATCCTGGCCTTCGCGTTCTCCGCCTTCGCCGCGGTCGCGAACATCGGAGAGTTCGTGATCCCGACCCGAGTGCGGATGCGCGCTCACGGCGAGTCCCCCTTCCGGGCACTCGGACGGGTGATGACATCCAATCCGCGCCGGTATGGCGGGTACACGGCGCACCTCGGAATCATCATCATGGCGGTCGGTATCACCGCCTCGTCCTCGCTGCAGACAGAGAACGAGGCCACCCTGCGCCCAGGTGAGTCGATGGCCGTGGGTGACTTCTCGATCCGTTACGACGGAATGTGGGCCGAGGACCAGCCGCAGCGCTTCGTCGTCGGGGCCACCCTGGTGATCGAAAGGAATGGCCGATCGCTCGGGGTCATGGAGCCCCGGCTCAACTACTATGCCACCCAGGCGGAGCCGGTGCCGACACCGGCAGTTCGCAGCCGCATGACGGATCTCTATCTGGTGCTCATGGCATTCCAGCCAGACGGGTCTTCGGCGACGATCTCGGCCATCGTGGAACCGCTCGTGATCTGGATCTGGATCGGCGGATTCGTAATCGGAATCGGAGCCCTGTTCGGACTCGGGGTCGGGATGCGCGGAGCGGGTACCCCCGCGGCCGTCGCGCGCCGGGCCCGGAGGCGCGAGGAGGAAGGTGGGGCTCCTTTGCCTGAGACTGGAGGGATCGCATGAGTTGGGGAAGAATGCTCATCGGGTTGCTCATCACGATTCCGATCGTGGCACTCCTAGCTTTCGGGCTGGGGCGGGATCCGCGATTCATCCCTTCGCCTCTCCCCGGAAGGGACGCACCCGAGTTCCGGCTCGCCGTGCTCGATACCCTTCCACCCTACTCGGTGAGGGATCCCGGATCTGGCGAGGCGATCAACCTCTCGGCGCTGAGGGGCGACGTGGTCGTGGTGAACTTCTGGGCCTCCTGGTGTCTGGCCTGCCGGGATGAGCACGGCCCCCTTTCCCAGGCGGCCGAGTGGTACGGTCAGCATGGCGTGCACTTCTTCGGAGTCCTCTACAACGATACGCCGGGGAATGCGGTGCGCTGGATCGAGCGGATGGGCGGGCAGACCTACCCCACCCTTCTGGATCCCCGTTCTTCCACCGCCATCGAATACGGGCTGTACGGGGTTCCGGAAACCTTCTTCATCGGACGGGATGGCCGCGTGGCCCACAAGGTCGTGGGACCCGTCTCAGCGTCCGTGCTCCGCGAGTGGATCGATCGCCTTCTGGATGAGGCTCCGCCCGCCCCGGGCTCCGCAACCCAGCCAGTCGGGGCGACGACGGGGAGCCCCGAGGGAGAGGCCCCTTGAAGCTCAGGCGGGGAAGGTTCAGGGCCTGGGCCCCGGTACTTCTGCTCCTCCTGTGGGGGGGAGCCGTTGCCGCGCAGGACAGCGCCCCGCCTGGCGATGCGCCTTTACCACAGGCCGGGGTCCCGACTTCCCCCGCCGCGGAGGACCCCGAGCTCGAGGCGCAGGTCCGGCAACTGGCGCGCGAACTCCGATGCCCTACCTGTCAGGCTCTCTCGATCGAGGATTCTCCGAGCGACATCTCCCAGCAGATGAAATCCGTCATCCGGGACCGTCTCCAGGAAGGGATGACGCCCGAGGAAGTGCGGGAGCATTTCGTGGCCGCGTATGGGGAGTGGATTCTCCTTTCTCCCACGCCTTCGGGGTTCAATCTCCTGGTCTACTACCTCCCCCTCGTGGCGCTGCTGGCGGGACTCATCATCGTCGTCGTGGGGATGAGAAGGTGGATGCAGCCCGCGTCGGGCACCACAGGCGACGACCCGATTCCCCCGACTCGATGACGCCCGTTTCCCCGGCCTCCGATCCCGCCGGGGCCTCGTCCACTCCTGCACTTCTCGAGTTCTCCGAAGTCTCGCACCGGTTCGGCCGCCGATGGGTTCTCCGGGGAGTCGACCTGACCGTAACCAGCGGCGATGTGGTTGCGGTAGGCGGGTCAAACGGGGCCGGGAAGACGACCCTGCTCCGCATGGCCGCCACCCTTCTCAGGCCCACGCGGGGCCAGGTGCGAGTCCACGGTGCGGACCTCGGCCGGGAGGGCGCGGCGTTCCGTGGCCGGATCGGCTTCATGGGGCACTCTCCGGCCCTCTATGAAGATCTGACCGCCCGGGAGAACCTTCTGTTCGCATTTCGGATGCGGGGCGGGGGCCCGGACCGGGAGGCGGCCGGACTGGGACTCGCCGAGGTGGGACTCGAAGATCACGCCGATGTGAGAGTGCGGAAGTTCTCTGCAGGAATGCGTCGGCGTCTGGCGCTCGCACGAGTGCTCACATCCGACCCCGAGCTCCTCCTGATGGACGAACCCTACGCGAGCCTCGACCGCGAGGGCGTCGCGCTCGTGAACCGGGTCATCATGCGGGTGACTGGAGCCGGTGGAGCGGTTGTGATGGCGACCCACGACTTCCTGGCCGGGGAGGGCGTGACCACCCGCGTGGTGACCCTCACTGACGGTCGCTTCGACGATCCGGCGGTTCCAGCGGATCCGCCCCCCCGACCGCCCATGGGAGGCGCATGAACTTCCGGGAGGAAGTCGGCCGCGCTTTCGCGGTCGCCGGCAAGGACCTCCTGGCCGAGGGACGTTCGCGAGCGGGGCTGCTGTCCGTGGTCTTCTTTGCCGCGATCTCGCTCCTGCTTTTCGGCTTTGCGCTGGGACCCGATGTGCAGGCCCTATCCGACGCCGGGGCGGGAGTGATCTGGATCGCAATTTTCTTCAGCGGAATCCTGATTTTCAGCCGCTCCTATCAGGTCGAGCTGGAAGGCGGCGCGATCGAAGCACTTCTGGGGTACCCCGGCTCCAGGCGCTCGATCTTCGCGGGAAAGGTGCTGGCGAACCTCGTGCTCATGGGGCTGGTCGAGGTCATACTCCTCCCCATGGCGGCCGTGCTGTTCCATGTGCCACTGCTCGACTCCCTCGGGGGCGTGGTCGCAACCCTGTTCTTCGGCACCCTCGGGTTTGTGGTGCTGGGAACCTTCTACGCCGCCATCTCGAGCCGATCCAGGGCTCGCGAGGTACTCCTCCCCCTGCTCCTCTTCCCCATGCTCGTGCCGCTGCTCCTCGGGGCGGTTCAGGGCACTTCCGCCTTCCTGGCGGGGGATGCGATGGGGTACGGAGGAGCATGGATCCGACTGCTGGTGGCCTTTGACCTGATTTTCGTGGTGGCCACCTTCTGGGCATTCGAGCACGTGATCGGGGACTGACCCGACCCGTTCCCGGGTCAGCCAGTGCGCTCCTACCTGCCGGGCACAACCGGATGCGGGTTCACGGGTGCCTCCCCGGAGGGATGCTCGAGCGGCATCTCCGGGGCCAGTGAGTGCACGCGTGCCATCGCAGAGTCCGCCGCTGCAGAATTCCCGAGCGCGGTGTGGGTCATGCCTACCCCATACCACCCCGCAGCGAGCTCGGGTTCGTCCCGTACGACTTCCTCGAAAAGGGTGAGCGCCCGGCCGTATTCCCGCATCCGATAGGCTTCATTGGCCTCATCCAACCGGGACTGGATCTCTGGAGGAAGGGCCTGAGCCTCTGGTACGGCTCCGCCTTCCCCGAGAGGAATGCGCTCCTGCGGTTCACCGCTGCACGCCACGACAAGGATCAGCGCGAACGGCACGATCGCGCTTCTGATGGAGGTGATCTGCAGTGCCGCTGATGCGGGGCGGGCCATTGAAGCCTCTGGGAAGAAAGCGCTCGGAAGGGGATTCCCTCGTGAGGAATGTAGACCGCTTGAGGGGCTCGGGCGAGGGTGCGGAGGGCTCGAAGGTCGGGGCAGTCCGTGGCACGAGAGTTGCCGATGGGAGATGAGTCGGAGAGCTCCGTTTCGCGACCAGGCCCGTCCAGCATTTCAACGCCGCGTCCGCCAGGCCTCAGAAACTCGTTCTCCAAGGCCGTGTTCATTTCGGTTCAGCGCCGGGCAGATGCACGCGCGAAGGGTCAAAGTGTCTGGGCGGCCCGAATGTGATGGGACAATATGTCTCTGCAGTGACCAAGGCGGCACGCCGTGAGGCTTACCCTGAACGGTCGCTCCTGCCCTTGCAGGAGCAGGCCATAAATGCGCGGAAGAGAATTCAGGCCGAGAGGAGGCTCGCACATGGTCCACAGGTCTTTCCAGACTTCTTTGTTGACGGTCGCGTTCATGCTTCTCGTCGGCACCTCCGGGTGCGTGGACGAGACCATCGTCTACCGGGACCGTGACCTCGTGGGCGAGCTCCCCACCGGGGCCATGGGGTTCGTCGGCTACTCGGACGTGGATCGGAAGGTCACGGTCTGTGGCAACTGTCACGTCGGACAGCAGGGCAGGTGGGAAGAGACCGCCCATGCGGACGCCTGGAGCTCGCTCGCCGAGAGCGGGGCGTCACAGCCCTTCTGTGAGGCGTGCCACTCGGTCTCGTCCCGCGGCAATGCGGTGACGGAGAGCTCGGTAGGGTGGGTAGCAACCAGGAACACCCGTTACCAGGACGTGCAGTGCGAGTCATGCCACGGTCCGGGACTCGACCATGTCACGCTGCCCGACGCCCCCGGAAACCAGCCGGTGGCCACGATCTCGCTGGGGCCGGATTCCGAGCTCGGGTGTGCCCAGTGCCACTCCGGGGCTCACCATCCCTTCGCGGATGAATGGACGGAGTCGGGCCACGCAAACATTCGCTCCTCCCCGGCTGGCAACCCGAGTTGCAGGGGATGTCACGAGGGCAAGGGCGCTCTAATGGCGTGGGGAGTGAAGTCGGTCTTCTCCCCGGCGGATCAGGCCGCGCCGATCGCCCTCACCTGCGCAGTCTGCCATGATCCGCACGATGGTCGGAACGAGGGTCAGCTCCGTTTCGCCATCGAGACCCCTTCGGTCGAAGACAATCTCTGCATGAAGTGCCACCACAAGCGGGGAACTCCGGACATGGCGAGCTTCCGTTCCCCGCATTCCCCCGAGGGGCCCCTTCTTCTTGGAGAAGGTGGGTGGTGGCCCCCCAACCTCGAATACTCCCCGGGAGATATCGTCGGTACGCATGGCAGCGAGAGGAATCCACGACTCTGTGCCGGGTGTCACGTCACGGACTATGAAATCACCGACGCCGAGGGCGGGTTTCAGTTCCGATCTGCGGGCCACAGCTTTGCCGCGATTCCCTGCGTGGATGCGAACGGCGTTCCGACCGGAGCTGAGAGCTGTGCACTGACGGAGCGCTCGTTCCGCTCCTGCACCGAAGGGTGCCATGGGAGCGAGGCCGCGGCCCGTTCCGCCCTGATCGTGGCACGACGGCGGATCGAGAGCCTCGTCGAGACGATCGAGCCGCTCCTCGCGCAGGTTCCCCCGAGCGAGTTCGGGCAGCCCGGACGCTACACTACCGCCGACGGCTCGAAGTTCAACATGCAGCTCGCGTTGAAGGCAGGATCCGAGGTCCACAACCCGTTCCTCGTGGAAGCACTTCTCATAGCGAGCATTCGGCAGCTTCGCCTGGACTACGGACTCGTCCCTCCTGCGGGATCCATTTCGCTGGAGCGGCAGCTGGGCGTGCAGTGAGTGTTGCGTCCTGGTGTTGCAGACGTGCGACAGTGTGATGCGTCAGAGCCACAGATTCGGAAATTCATCCGGGGTTGAATGGGGCGTGAATCCTGGTCGGGTAGAGACATGAGTTTTCTCAGCCTGACCCAGCTTCACCAGGGGGAGGCTTTCTCGCTTGATCCGGGAGAGCCTCCCCTTCCCGGTGGGGCGGCAGAAGTCGTCCGGTTCTTCATGGAGGTCCCCCAGCCGATCCAGATCGGGGGGGTCATTTTCGGCGCCGTCGCTGCAGTCGTCCTCACCTTTCTCGCGTGGAAGCACCGGGTTGCGCTGCGAGATCGCCTGCGGGCGGTACCAGCTCCCGTGAAAATCACGGCTCTGCTCGTCATTGCCCTGGCCGGATCGGTGGCGTCCGTGGCCGGCTACCGCGTCTACGACTTCGTCGAGCATGACAACCGGTTCTGCACCGGGTGTCACGTGATGGCGGATGCTTTCGTTCGTTTCGACGAGAGCGCCCACAACGAACTCGGTTGCAAGGACTGCCACGCCCAGCCGAAAACCGAGAGCGCGCGCCAGCTCCTGATCTGGGTCACGGATCGGCCCCTGGAGATCGGACCCCATTCTCCCGTGCCCAACGTTCGCTGTGCCGCGTGCCACGTCGAGCAGGACGGGGACGAGTGGCCCCAGATCGCGGCTTCCCTCGGACACCGTGTCCACTTCGACTCCGAGGATCCCGACCTGGACGGCCTGATGTGCGTGGGGTGCCACGGAGTGACCGTCCACGAGTTCGTTCCGGTCTCCGCCACCTGTGCCGAATGCCACGGAAGCGAATCGGAGATTCAGCTCGGACGCATGGGGGGCGAAACCGAGCTCCACTGCGTTGTCTGTCATGACTTTCTGGGCAGGGAGGGGGTGACCCTCCCGGGCACGGACGAATCCGTGGCGATGCTGCCCGACCAGTCACGCTGCCTCTCCTGCCACGAGATGTCGGCCTTCTTCGATGAGGCCTCGCTGGATGAGGACCCGCATCAGGCGGTGTGCGGGGCCTGCCACAACCCGCACTCACAGTCCGAGTCTGCCGACGCGGTCGAGACCTGTGTGGGATGTCACGTTGGTCCCGACACGCTCACGGTCTTTCACACCGGCACGCACGCCCCCGTCCTGGCCGAGTGCACTCTCTGTCATACGGCACACTCCTGGCAGGTGGACGGGACGGACTGCGTGGCGTGCCACGGAACGGTGCCGGATGATCGGCAGTCGAGCGCCCCGGCGGCGGTGCCCTTCTTGAACTGGGGTGTTTCGACCCTTCTCTCAGGCGCCGAGTTTGGGGCCCCCAACCAACCCTGGGCAGGATTCGCCCTGCACGTCCCATCCGCGCAGGAGGCGCGCCCCTTCCGGCACGAGTCGCACGTCGGCGTGTCATGCATCGAGTGCCACGGTCGTCCGGGCGAACATGGGGTGATCACGGTCCAGTCCGCACAGGACTGTGCTGCATGCCACCACGACGCGGGTCGCGCGTATGAGTGCGCCGCCTGTCATGGCCCGAACGACATCCCCATCGAGCGGAACGTGACGGCGACAATGGCCCTCACTGTATGGGAGGAGCCCGGCTCGCGGACCCTTCCCTTCCGGCATGCAATTCACGTGGGCGTGAGCTGCGGAGAGTGCCACTCGACGGGAGTTCTGCTCACGGTCGAAAGGGGATGTGCCGACTGCCATGCCGACCATCACCGACCGGAGGCCGACTGCTCGACCTGTCATCGCCCCTCACCCGAGGGTGTGCACGGCCTCGAGTCCCACCTCACCTGCGCCACCTCCGGGTGTCATGCCTCCGAGACGGTTGAGCGTCCAGCGCTCTCGCGGACCCTCTGTCTGATGTGTCATTCGGATCAGCAGGATCACGAGCCCGGACGGGAGTGCCAGGCCTGCCACATGGTTCCGGAGTCACCCCCGGTTCGCCCGGGAGGCTCGGTCCAGTGAGACTGATCGCCCGGCATCGTATCCCCGCGCTGTCGCTGCTCTGCGCTCTGGCGCCCCTCCTGGCCCTCACGGGAGGCGGCGTATTCGGGGGCGAGCTTCAGGCCCAATCGGTGCGGGTCACCGGTTCCACTCTCCTCCGCTACATGGAGATCCGCCCCCTCCTCCGTGACAGCGTCCCTTCGACTGCGGTGGAGGGCTCCGGCCTCCTTCGGCAGACCGCTGACGGAGCGATCGTGCGCTGCCTCACGGGTGCTTCATTCTGCCATGGCACGCGGCCAGGCACCCCAGTGTCCACCCTCCCTGTGGTCCAGGACATCGAGATGAGCGCATGGGGCTTCGGTCAGGGTATTCGCGCCTTCGCTCACATCCGAGGGCGGACGGGGATGGGGGAGGAGCCGGAGCTCTGGCCCAGATCCGACGACGCTCTGGATGTGCTGGCGGCCTATGCGGAATGGGACCGCGACCGGTTCCGCGTCCGAGCCGGACGGCAGTGGACCACGTCGGGCCTCGGCTTCTACAACTTCGACGGCCTCACCGTCTCGGGGCGAGTGATGGAGGGGCTCACCCTGGAAGGGAGTGTGGGCAGAAGTCTGGTCCGCGGGATGAACGAGGCCCGGACGGGTGGGGCACTCGAGGCCATCGAGGCGCTCGCTCCGGTAGAGCCGGGCCTCATGCTGACGGCGCAGGCTCGGTATCGTCCCTCTTCCCGACTGGCGCTCGCAGCCCTCTATCACCGTGACATAAGGGATGATCGGGCGGGTCTCTATGCGGAGCTCGCGCGGGTGGAAGGCGTGTACCGGTTCTTCTCCGCGTCGGTGGAAGGAGCACTCGAGGTGGACCTTGCAGCGGGAGAAGTGAACGACGCCCGGGTTCGAGCCCGGCTTCCTCCCTGGCTCAACACGGGGGTCGCACTCGAAGTCCGTCGGTATCGCCCCTACTTCGAACTCTGGACCATCTGGGGGGCGTTCGCACCCATGGGGTTCGACGAGGCGAGGGCGGATGTGACCTGGGCACGGGGACGCGGGGAGCTGATCGTGCGTGGCGAGGCATCGTGGCGGAGCTACGACGACGAGGGAATGGAGACTTCCGTATCGCCTTTCCGAACGGATGGATGGGGACTCGGTGGGAACGTGAGCTGGGCCCCCTCTCAGCCCTGGCGGGTGGAAGGAGGCTATCGAGTCGAGGTGGGATTCGGAGCGGCCCGGAGCGAGGGGCACGTCGGTCTCGTGCGACAGATCCACGATCGGGGGCATGTGGCCGTGCGGGCCCTCGCCTTCCAGCGACTCTACGAGTTCCGGCTGGATCACGGAGCGGTCGTGGGGCTGGGTGCCGAGACCTCGCTCCGACTCACGGAACGGAGCCGGGTCTTTGGAGGATTTACGGCATACCGGCATGTGGATCGGGGTGAGTCTTCCGAACTGGACTGGAACCAGCTCCGCGGAACGTTGCGGGTCCAATGGACCGTGGGCCCGGAGCCGGGGCTGAGGGGTGGAGCCACCTCGATCCCGTCCCGCGGAATCCCCTCTGATCCCGGAGGCTCCCCTTGAGTCGCTGGCGGGGGTGGGGTTCAATCTCCTTCGGCGGGGTGGCCGTGGCAGTGCTGGCCGGGGTTCTCAGCGGGGCCGGAGATCGGTCTTTCCCGCACGAAACCCACGAGCGCCTGTTCCCGGTGTGCGAAGGGTGTCACGTGGGGGTAGTGACGGGCGCCGAGAGCGCGATGTTCCCTTCCCCTGCCAACTGTGCGCAGTGCCATGACGGGGTTCGCGAACCTCTGGTCGAATGGGAAACGCCCGTTCGCCCGCGCGTTTCAAACCTCCAGTTCTCGCACCCGGTGCACCAGGATCTGGTCGATCGGGAGGGGAACGAGGTGGCCTGTGCCTCATGCCACGCGACCGAGGCTGGCGCACCCCGCATGCAGGTTGCGGCGCCTCAGCCCACGCGGTGTCTGGAATGCCATGTTCACGAGTCGCCGGTGCACCTGGCTTCGACGGCGCAGTGCACGACGTGTCATGTACCGCTGACTGATGCGACCCTTCTTACCACTGAGCAGATCGCGCTCTTCCCCTGGCCGGAGTCACATGATGCTCCGGATTTCATCCTGGAACACGCTCCGGGCACCCCTCTCGAGCAGCTCTCCTGCGGCGTCTGCCACGCGCGCGACACGTGCGAGCGCTGCCATGTGAACGCAGACTGGCTCGACGCGATCACGGCTCTCGGACGGGATGACCGAGTTGCAACCCTGGAGCAGTCCCTCTCGGCCGAGTACCCGGTTCCCGAGAGCCATCTGTCCCGGGGGTGGGGGTGGGACCACGGGGAGATCGCGGTGGGGGATCCAGCTCGCTGCAGCACCTGCCACACGCAGGAGAGCTGCCGGACTTGTCATATCGAGGGCAACCAGCCGCTCGCAGCGCTCGCTCAACTCCCGATCGGTGTGCCCGGCGGCGCGCCCGGGGTGGATCTCGAAGGGGCGGGAGAGGGGGTCCACCCCGCCGACTTCGGACGCGCCCACGGAACCTTCGCGGCCACGGGCGCGCTCCAGTGCGCACAGTGCCATACGGAGCAGTACTGTTCGGACTGCCATGCAGGAGCGGACTCTCGCGGATTTCACCTCGACAACTTCCTGGAGCGGCACGCACTCGAGGTTTTCGCGGGATCCGGGGACTGCCAGTCCTGCCACAGCACCGAGACCTTCTGCCGGGACTGCCACGTGGCATCGGGAGTGGCGTCCGGTGGGGGGCTGGACGTGGCTTTCCACACGGCCCAGCCGATGTGGATTCTGGCGCACGGCCAGGCGGCGAGGATCGGCCTGGAGTCCTGCGCTTCCTGCCATCGGCAGACCGATTGTCTTGCCTGCCACTCTTCAGTGCTCGGTCGAGGGGTGAGCCCTCATGGTCCCGGCTTCAACGCGGAGCGCATGGCCGCCCGCAACCGGGTTACCTGTCGATGGTGTCACCTCCAGGATCCGCTCGGCCAGTAGACCCTGGCACCCGGTGGGTCCAGCGGGTTTCTCGACAGGTGCACGGACACCCCGCCCTTTCTTCTTTGGGTGCGAACGCCGAGTATTCCCCCGGGAGGCTCTTCGTCGGTGCTGCGCCCGCCGCAGCGATTCCCGTTCGGCTCCCGTTCCCTGCTCGGCTGGACGAACCTGCAGCCATGAACCTTCATCGCCTCGTCTCTCCCGACGGAGAGGGGCTGGCCCCCCTTCCGTATCTTCGGGAGCGGGTACTCCGGGCAACCCTTGTGGTGGCGGCCACCGGTGGACTCGTGGCCTACCTGCCGGGCGCGATCCTGGCCTGGAGCGACGGCGCTATCGGGGTCGCCGTGGTCGATACGCTCTGCTACCTGGCGGTGGTCGCCTTCGCACTCCGCCCGGATATTCCGTATGCCATCCGTGCGGGTTCCCTCGGGTCATTCCGCTGGCGCTCGGGATCGTGCTCCTCGGGAGCGCTGGGATGCTGGCCCCCGGCGCCGTCTGGCTGACGGCCTTCCCGATCACCGCTGCACTCTTTTTTGGCTTCCGGATGGTTCTGATCTGCCTTCCCGTCCAGCTGGGGGTGGTTCTCCTGTTTTTATGGGGCGCTTCGAGCGGCACCGTGCGATGGGACCTGGCCCAGGGGCTGGATACCTCCGGGCAGGTCTGGCTCTGGGGGCTGACGGGTCCGAACATTCTGCTCATTTCAGGGCTCCTGTCGGTATCCGTGGGCGTGGTGATCCGGGGCCTGGAACGGGAGGCACTGGAACGGGAGCGGCTTCAGGTTCAGCTCGTACAGTCGGAGAAGCTGGAGGCGATGGGTACACTCGCCGGGGGCATCGCGCACGACTTCAACAACCTCCTGGTTCCCATCCTCCTGCAGACAAGGGAGGTCGCGGAAGGACTCCCCGCCGGATCGGAGTCCCGCGAGAGCCTCGAAGAGGTGATCACCTCGGCCACGCGGGGGCGGGACCTCGTGCGACAGATCCTGTCCTTCAGCCGGCATGTGGAGGTGGAGCGGAGGGCGGTTTCGGTCGACCGGGAGCTGGAGGAGGTAGCCTCGCTCCTGAGGAAGACGATTCCGCCAACCATCGACCTTGTGGTGGAGCCCGGAGCCCTGGGGGCCCACATCCTGGCCGACCCCTCGGAACTCCATCAGATCCTCATGAACCTGGGGACCAACAGCTTCCTCGCGATGAAGGAGAGTGGAGGAACACTGAATCTTCGATCCCATACGCGCACCGACGTCGCAGGGCGGGAGGAAGTGCTCGTCGAGGTAGAGGACACCGGAGTGGGTATTCCCGAGGTGACGCTCGCCCGCGTGTTCGACCCCTTCTTCACGACCCGCGCTCCCGGCGAGGGTACCGGCCTCGGCCTCGCCACGGTGTACCGGGTGGCGGTGTCGCTCGGGGGATCGGTCGAGCTCACGAGCGCTCCGGGGAAGGGGACACGGGCACGAATCATCCTTCCCCGGTATCGAGACGCAGGATCGCCCGCATCACCGGTGGCTTCAGAAGCCGGACTGACTTCCGGAGCGAGTGAAGCGGAGGCCCTCGCCGAGCCGGAACCGACCCGTCCCCGGCATCTCCTCCTCCTGGATGACGACCTGCTGGTGCTGCGCGCCGCCAGGCTGCTCCTCCGACGGGCGGGCTACCGGATCAGCGATTTCTCGAGTCCGGAGGCGGCGGTTTCATTCCTTTCGGAGCCGGACTCCGAGGTCGACCTCCTGATTACGGACTACCTCATGCCGGGAATGACGGGGCTCGACGTGGGGAGGGCTTCGCAGAGAGTGCGGCCCGGCCTTCCGGTCCTGCTGACGAGCGGTAACCTCGAACCTCATCTTGCCAACCAGATGGCCGAGGCGGGGATCGTGGGGACACTCGCGAAGCCGTATGAACGGGAGACGCTGCTGCGGGAGGTTGAAAAGGCCATGGACCAGGGGAAGGCGGGATCCCTTCGCTGAGGCAGGCGCACCCGCCTCACCCGATCGGATCACCCGCCTCCCACCCCGAGTCCCTGAGTGACTCCACCAGAGCGAGGGTCCGAGCCCGGAAGGAGTCAGAGTGAATGGGGAGCACCAGCAGATCCCCGGCGCGGGCCCATCGCAGCGCTTCCCTGACCGCCTCCATCTCGTCAGGCTCGAGCCGGAGCTGATCGGGCGAGGCGCCGAGCCGTTCGAGCTCCCTCGCCAGAACTCCCGAGACCTCGCCGTGAGGCCTCCCGCGGGCGTATCCCTCCAGTTCGCGAACAATCACCCGGTCGGGACGGGCCTTCCATGCAGTCCGTGCGAGTTCGCGGATGGCCTCATCGTCGCGGTCGCCTGCCTGCCCCAGGAGGACAAGGAGCCGTCCTCCCGTCCCGGCCCGGGCCACGGCCAGGAGTGCCGAGAGCCCGTGCGGGTTGTGTGCGTAGTCGAGGAGAAGGTCGACTCCCCCGAGGGAGAGGAAGGTGAGCCGCCCGGGGTTGTCGTCCGGGTGTTCGCCGAACCGACGAAGGGTGGAAGCGATGATCTCGCTGGGGATCCCCATTGCCTCGGCGGCTCCGGCGGCCGCGAGCGCGTTGGCCGCGTTGTAGCGGGCGCGGCCTCCCGCGGTGATCGGCATTTCTTCCATAGGGGGGAGTGACGCGGGCCATCCCCGCGCGAGGGAGAAGCGGGTCACCTCCGCAGACACAGGACCCATCCATCCCGGGGCACCGCCGCTCTCCGGGCCCCCCGGCGAGAGGATCGGGTCGTCTCCGTTCAGGATGAGTGTCCCGCCTGGCCCGAGGGCGCGGGCCACCAGCCCCTTCACGCGCGCCAGATCCTCGAGCGAATCGATGCCGTATTCGCCGAAGTGATCCTCGGCCACATTAGTCACGATGGCCACGCTGGCCCTGCCCACAACCAGGCCGCGACGGAGAAGCCCCCCGCGAGCGGTTTCGAGCACGGCGGCGGTGACGGTGGGGTTCGCGAGAACGCGGGCCGCGCCGAGGGGGCCGCTCCAATCGCCCTTCTCCACGAGGGACCCTCCGATCTGCACACCATCGGTTGAGGTGGACCCGACCGTGTGTCCTGCACCGGTCAGGATGGCCGCCAGGATCCGGGTGGTGGTGGTCTTCCCGTTCGACCCGGTCACGAGCGCGATTGGAAGGTACGGAGGCGTGGAGAAGATCAACTCGTCCGGGGGAAGGGAGGCTTCCTCCGTAACGCGGGCTCGAAGCAGGTCGAGCGCGCCTGCCCGCTCCAGGGGGAGCCGATCGTCATCCAGTGAGGTCGGGTCGAAGGCGAGATCCAGGTCGGTCGCGGCCGAGTGGAGGGCCCACTCGTTCAGGTGCGTGGCAGCCATGAGCGCGCGCACCGGGGCGGTGAATCCCACGATCGTCCCCTTCGCGTGGCCGTGCGGATCCGGAATGGTTTCCTCCCAGCCCATGGCCTGCATCATCCACTCCACCCGCGCCTTCCACCCGTCGAGAAGGGCGGGAGAGCTACCGTGAGGGAGGGGGATGTCCAGCACCACGCCCGGACCTTCCAGCCAGAGGCTCGGCCCGAAAAGTCGACGGGAATCGGTGCAGAGAGGAGGAAGCTCCTGCGCCCCGGAATGGCTCACGGTCAGTCGTCGTTCTCAGGGGCCAGGCGCACGCCACGCTCATCCCGGATGAGGGAAAGTGACTCGGTCCCGGAGGGATCAGTCGGAGGAGCGGGTGGCTGGCGAAGCTGAGGGGTGTCGGCACCTTCGACCCCGGCAGAAACATCGGTCACCGCGGGGGCAACGGTGTCGGTGGACGCGGGGGCGGCGGCCGCCCCACTTCGCGGACTGCCTTCCATTCCACCCACGTCCTCGCCACCCCCAACCATGCCATCCCCCTTCCTGCCACCCCTTTCCTTGCCACCCTCCTCCGGACGAAAGTGGATGATCTGCTTCCAGCTCCGCGTGATCTTGTCGGCGAAGACCAGGAGGAGGTCCCCGGCCCCGGCCATGCGGAGCGCGGCATCCACCGCAGCCTCTTCCTCGGGGATGACGGTGATCTGTTCGTCAGAGACCCCGGCCTCCCGCAGTGCCGCAGCCATCAGAATGGGCACCTCGTCCGACCCTCGCCCACGCAACCCGTCGTCCCGCCGGCAGATGTAGTGATCGAAGTGACCTGCGCTGACCCGGGCGAGTTCGACGAGGTCCTCATCGCGGCGGTCCCCGGGACCGGCCAGAACCACGAGGCGCCGCCCCGACACGTCCAGTCCGCTCGCGAGGGTGCACATGGCCGCCACCGCATTTGCGTTGTGACCGTAGTCCAGGATCACCTTGAAGGGGTGTTCGTCGTAGACGTTCGCCCGACCCGGAGCCTGGAAGAAGGTGGTGTCGAAGGTGCGGAGCCCCTGCCGGATGATGTCCAGCTTGATCCCCATCGAGAAGGCGAGGGCGGCGGCAAACATTGCGTTGCTTACATTGTGCCGGGCGCGCCCCTCCATCGTCGCGGGGATGAGGTGGGTCCAGACGAGAGGGATGTGGGCACCCCGGTCGTAGATCGTGATCATTTCCCCGTTCACCCCGCGCTCCAGCGACACGGCCCTTCCCTCTGCGCGAACGTGCTCCCGCACGAGGGCATGATCCGGGGTCATCGTGACATAGCAGATGTTCCGCGCTTCGGTGTGGGAGGCCATCCTGAGCACAAGGGGATCATCGGCGTTCAGGACTGCCGTGTCCCTGGCCACCTCGACGATGACCCGCTTCACCTCCGCCAGCTCCTCGAGCGAGTCGATCCCGCGGAGTCCCAGGTGATCGGAGTGGACGTTCAGGACTGCACCGACATCCACGTAGCGCGTGCCCATTCCCGCGCGGAGGAGCCCGCCCCGGGCGATCTCGAGGACCGCGACGTCGATACCGGGATCGCTCAGCACGATACGCGTGGCCACCGGGCCCGTCATGTCGCCCTCAACGGTGCGCTGCCCGTCGATGTAGACGCCGTCGGTGGTCGTGAGCCCCGGAGTCATTCCCCCCATCTTGCAGATGTGCGCCAGCATGCGGGCGGTGGTGGTTTTCCCATTGGTTCCGGTCACCGCGGCGATGGGAACGGTCGCAGGAGTTCCCTGCGGGAAGAGCATGTCGAGCACGGGGCCGGCCACATCGCGCGCGCGCCCTTCGCTCGGGGCGCTGTGCATGCGGAAGCCCGGTGCAGCGTTCACTTCGCAGATGGCTCCGCCGTGTTCCTTGTACGACTCGGTGATGTCGGGTGTGAGAAAGTCGACTCCTCCCACGTCCAGCCCGATGGCGCGGATGGCGCGCACCGCCATGTCGACGTTGTCGGGGTGAACGACATCGGTGACGTCCGTCGCGGTTCCTCCTGTGGAGAGGTTTCCGGTGGATCGGAGGTAGACCACGTCGCCCTCGGGCGGAACGGTCTCGGGGGCGTAGCCGCGGAACGCGAGCAGACGCTCGGCCTGGGAATCCAGCGCCAGCCGGGTGAGGACCTTCTCATGCCCCACCCCCCGCCGGGGATCGGCGTTCACGATGTCGATGAGCTCGGTTACCGTGTGGGAGCCGTCGCCCACGACGTGCCCCGGGGTGCGCCTTGTGGCCGCCACGAGCTCCCCGTTCACGACGAGGAGGCGGTGGTCTTCCCCGGCCACATAGCTCTCCACGATCACGGAGCGGGATACTGCCTGGGCGGCCGCGAAGGCAGCGCTCACCGCCTCGTCATCGGTGAGGTGGATCGCCACTGCGCGGCCGTGATTTCCGTTGTAGGGCTTCACGACCACCGGATACCCGATGCGCTGGGCGGCGCGAACGGCATCCGCTTCGCTCTGAACCAGCTCCTGACGGGGCACCGGGAGGCCCAGTCGGCTCAGAATCAGGTTCGTTTCTTCCTTGTCACCGGCCAGCTCCACCGCGATATGGGGGGTCTTCCCCGTGACCGTCGCCTGGATCCTCTGCTGGTAGCGCCCGTGCCCGAACTGCACCAGTGAGTGGTTGTTGAGCCGCATCCAGGGGATGTTCCGGGCCTCGGCAGCCTGCACGAGCGCCGCCGTGCTCGGTCCGAGCGCGCGCCGCTGGGCAAAACGGATGAAGGCGTCCCGCTCCTCATCGAAGCTCCAGGCATCGGGGACGATGCCCCGGGGCCGGCATTCATCGGGAAGAAGGGATCCGATGAGCCTCAGGGCGAACTCCCCGGCTTCCAGCCCCTCATCCCGCTGCTCGTACTCGTAGACCACGTGGTAGACACCGGCTTCACCGGTGCTCCGGGTCTTTCCGAAGGTGACGGGAATTCCAGCGGCGTTCTGGAGCTCGATCGCGACGTGCTCCAGGACGTGGCCGAGCCAGGTTCCCTCATCTTCCGTCATGCGGCGGATGAAGCCGCCCGGTTCCCCGTAGGAACAGCCGTGCTCCGCGAGCCCCGGAAGGGCTGCGAGAAGTCCGTCCACAAAGGGCCGCCCCAGGCGACCGGTGGGCCATTCCTCCAGCGGTCCCAGGTCGAGGGTGAGGCGGATCACGGGGAAATGGGCGTAGAGCGACGGACCCACATAGACAGACCGTTCAAGAATCCGCATCTGGCTTTGTCCCCCTTGCTTGCGATCCGCGGCAGCCTCCGGCGGACGGCTATCTCTTGCTTTCCACGAGCGCCTCGGCCGAGGCCTCGCGGGTGTGCAGGTTGAAGGTGGCCCCCCGGATCAGGACGTGCAGGGTGACCCCCAGAAGCGACACGGGGTCGTCGGCGCCCGCCCGGTCCATGGAGGAGTACTTGAGACGGGCCGCGTCCACAATCGTGAGGGTGCCGCTCCCCTCCACTTCCACCGTCTCGTCCGGGGCGATGAAGGCGGCGGTGTCCTCATCCAGCCCCATCCCGATGAGGAAGGGGTTGAAGGCGAGGGCGGTGAGAAGCCGCCCCAGGCGCCCGCGCGGGGTGAAGAGCTGGTCGATGACCACGCGATTGGTGAGGCCGAGTCCCGGCGCCAGCGTCACCGAGCCCGCGTGAGGGGTCCGGTTGTCTTCGCCGAAGGCGATCATGTGCTCACTGAGGAAGCTCGCGCCCGCGCTGGTTCCGGCGATGTGGCCCCCGTGGGCGTTCAGTTCGCGGAGAGCTCGGGCCACATTGGTGCCCCCGAGACCGGTTGCGAGACGCATCTGATTTCCCCCCGTGAGGAAAACGCCGTCGGCCTCGGTGAGCGCGGGGAGGCGGCCGCGCTCGTCGGCCTCGTGGCGTGTCCCGAAATCCATGACCTCGACGTTGAGGACGCCGAGATCCCGGAAAACCTGAGCATAGCGTTCTCCGGTGTCTTCGAGCCGGGAGGCCGTGGGGATGACCACGATCCTGGCATCACCTCCCCCGCAGAGACGGGCGAACCGATCCAGGATGATGGGGTCCTCCTTCTTCTCCTCCCCTCCTCCGATGGCGACGATCCAGCCACGCTCTCCACCCTCTGGAACCCGCGCTGGACTCACTCGACCGCCCCGGGGCGGCGTGCGACGGCTCGTTCCGGTATGGGAGCGCCCACGCGCTCATGCGATCGTCCTCGGGCCATCATGTCCAGGACTCCTCCATCGAGTCGGGGGCCAGGCTGCTTCGTCGTCTCAACCGACGGCAATATGCCCCATACCGGCGGCCCGGAGAAGGTGCGGGGGGGAAGCCAGAAGTGGGGGATGACGGCTCAGGCACCCATGAGCGCCGCCGGAACGACGGCGATGCCATCCTCCCGGCGGTAGGCATGCGCACCGGTCGTGATTACCGCAGCATCCAGCAGGTCATCGCCGATCTCGCCCCGCAACCAGCGAAGGTGCCGTACGTCGTCGTCGCTGACGGTCCGGGCGAGCTTCACCTCGAGGGCGACCACCCGTTGATCTGGACGCACGACGATCAGATCGACCTCGTGACGCCCGTTCTTCGTTCGCAGGTGACGAACCTCCGCCTCCCGCGCCTGCGCATAGACCCGGATGCTCTGCGTGACCAGCGACTCGAACAGGTGGCCGAGCAGGGTGCCGTCCCTGGGGATCTCCATGCCGGCATCGTCACCTTCGAGGAGTGCCTCTGCGGTGACGCCGAGCAGCGATGCGGCCAGGGCGGGATCGGCGAGCTGATGCTTGTCGGGCCGCGTGAGACGCGCGATCTGGTTGCGTGAAGGCAGCCATGCACGCACAGGGTCCAGGAGCCACAACCGCTCCAGCGCAGACCGGTAGGCCAGGACACTGTCTCGACTGGGCTTCGCGCCCTCACCCGATGTGGCCGCATCTCTGACGGTTTCCAGCGTCGCGGTGGTGGAGGAGGCGGCCGCATAGGCCCTCATCCAGCGGAGCAGGAGGTCCGGATCCCGGACGGAGTAACCGAGTTCCTGAAAGTCTTTGTCCACCACCCGGTTGATGTAGCTCTCGAGATGGGCTCGCAGCGCGCGCCCGCTCAGGTGGCGGACGGCGGGGAAGCCGGAAGCAACGATTTCCCGGGTGTAGTCGCCGAGCGTGAGGGACGACTGACCGGTCACGTCGGGCCGCTCGCCCCGCAGCATGGCACCCAGGCTGAGGGTGGGACGCGCAAGGCCTCGTTCGGCGAGACTCAGCGGTCGCATCCGAACCCGGATGATCCGACCGGCACCCGAGTGCGTGGCGGGGGTGTCGGGACTCGCCGAGCCCGTGAGAAGGAATCGGTTGGGTCCCGGATCACGATCGACGGCGCGACGAACAAGATCCCAGGATGCTGGCAGGCGCTGCCATTCATCAATCAGGACGGGGCCCTGGCCAGCCAGGAGGCGGGCGGGGTCGGCCGCGGCAATTTCCCGCTGGGCGGGATCATCCAGTTCATGCACGGTTCGCGCACGCTGAAGGGCCGTGGCGGTCTTGCCCACTGCCTTGGGCCCTTCGATCGCCACAGCTGACACGCCGTTCAGGAGTTCGTCCAGCTCGTCATCCACGATCCTGCGTTTGTATGCCACGGTCCCCTCCCCGCGAACCCATTAGTCGACAGTAGGACCACAAGATAGGCGACATTCAGACCACTTGCAAGTCGACAACCGGACCGAGTTCTCCCCTGGGGAGCCCGCGGCTGCTTGCTGCAGTTTGGTCGCGAATCCATGTTGCGGGCCCAGCCCCGGGCCCGAGGCTCGGCATACCCGGTTGCGTCCGCACCGACCGACCGCGGGTGAATGAGGATCGACCGAGGAGGAGAAGCCATGATGAGGCGCGGAGTCCTGAGGGTGGCGCGAACTGCGCTGTGCGTGCTCTCGATCGCGAGCGGGCTTTCGGCTCAGGATGCCCGCCCTTCCTTCTATGAGCCGGGGATCTCGCCGGACGGCCGGGAGATCGCCTTCGTGCATGGGGGTGACATCTGGACGGTGCCTGCCGCGGGCGGCGATGCCCGCCTCCTGATCGCGCACGCTGCCGAGGAATCCCGCCCGATGTACTCTCCCGACGGGCGGTGGCTGGCCTTCGAGTCGGACCGGGATGGCACGAGCCACATCTACGTCTACGACTTCCAGACCGGCGAGACCCGACAGCTCACCTTCATGTCGACCTCGGGCGGGCTCGATGGGTGGTCGGCGGATTCGGAGTGGATCTGGTTCTCCTCGGTGTCGCACGATGTCGCCGGTGCCACGGATGTACTCCGCGTCCGGGTTTCCGGAGGAACTCCGATGCCGGTATTTGCGGACCGGTTCGCGGCCGAGTTCTGGGCGGCTCCTCACCCGGACGGACGGGTGGCGCTCTCGACTCGCGGACGCACCGCCTGGAGTCAGTGGTGGCGAAACGGCCACTCCCACATGGACGAGGCGGAAATCTGGATCGGGGATCCGCGGGGGGCGACTCCCGCCTATGCCCCAGTCACCACCGGCGGAAAGAATCAGTGGCCGATGTGGACGCCGGAGGGAGACCTGGCCTTCGTTTCGGACCGCTCGGGGAGTGAGAACCTCTGGCGGGTGGAGGAGTCGGGGGACGCGCCTGTCCGCTTGACCGACTTCTCCGCGGGGCGGGTGCTCTGGCCGACGATCTCGGCCAGCGGTGTGATTGCCTTCGAGCGGGACTTCCAGATCTGGACCCACAATCCGGCTTCGGGGACGACGGCTCCGGTCGAGATCCGAGCCGTGGGGGCGGTGCAAGGACCTCGCGTCGAGGCGTCGAACACGAGCTCCTTCAGCGAGTTCACCGTGTCGCCCGATGGGGAGAAGCTCGTAGTGGTCGCACGCGGAGAGCTCTTCGCCGGGGCGGCGACCGAGGGCGATGCAGGCACCCTCACGGCCCGCGTCACGAACACACCGGCCCCGGAGGGCTCCGTGAAGTGGGCCCATGACTCGCGCCACATCGCGTATACCTCCGCGCGCGACGGCTCGTCCGACCTCTATCTCTACGACTTCGCAACGAGGACGGAGCGGCAGCTTACCCGGGGTGACGGTCGGGATGGCGCCCCTGCGTGGGCCCCCTCCGAGCTCCGGATCGCCTACATCCGCGACGGCGCACAGCTCCGGGTCCTGGACATCGAAACCGGGGAGGATCGCCTGCTCGCAACAGGGTTGATCGGGTTCGGAAGCACCCGCCCAGTGGGCGTCCCCGCGTGGTCGCCGGATGGGCGCTGGATCGCCTACATGGCAAGCCCTACCGGTGAGTTCTGGAACGTTCACCTGGTGCCCGTCGACGGAAGTGCCGAGCCGCGCCCGGTCTCCTTCCTCCCGAATACCTTCGGGGGGGCGCTGGCGTGGCACCCGGACGGGCGCTCCCTCTTCTACACGACCAATCAGCGAACGGAAGACACGCAGGTGGTGCGGGTCGATATCGTGCCCCGCACGCCCACATTCAGGGAAGACGCGCTCACGGCGCTGTTCCGGGTCGAGGAAGAGCCCACGGGCGCGGGCGGTCAGGGCGGGGAAGGTGACGCGGGGGAAGCCGGGTCCGAGATCGAGCCCGTCCGGATCGACTTCGAGGGGATCCGGCGTCGCTATGAAGTGATGCCGATCCCGTTCAGCGCCAACGAGATCGCTGTGAGCCCCGATGGGGAGAAACTCATCCTCTCGGGCTCGGCGGCGGGGCAGCAGAACCTCTACGCCCTGAACCTGAACCCGCTCGCCACCGGACCGGGGGGAGTTCAGCCCGTCACCAGCGGTCCCGGCTTCAAGGGAGGAATCGAGTTTGCGCGGGCCCCCAACCGGATCTGGTACATCCAGGGAGGCCGGGTTCGCTCGGTCGGCCTGGACGGAAACGGGGCCCGCAGCGTCGACCTCACCGCGGAAATGGAGGTCGACTTCCACGCCGAGAAGGACGACGTCTTCATCGCCAACTGGTCCACACTCGATGCGGGGTTCTACGACCCGGATCACCATGGGGTCGACTGGGCCGGAGTACGCGAAGCATGGACGCCCGTGATCGCGGGGAGTGCGAACCGGCAGGAGATGCGCCGGGCACTCCTCCTCATGACGGGAGAGCTGAATGCGTCACACCTCGGAGTGAGCGGTTCGGAGGCGCCGAGCACCCCGCAGGTGGGTCGACTCGGCGTGCGCTTCGACCGCATCAGCTACGAGGATCGCGGCGAGCTCATCGTAAGCGAGGTGATCGATCTCGGCCCCGCACACGTGAGCGGGGAGATCTCGGTCGGGGATCGGATCGTCTCGGTGGCGGGAGTCGTCATCGATGGAGGGGTCAACCTGAACCGTGTGCTCAGAGGCTCGGTCGGAACTCGCCTGGAGGTCGTGGTGGCGGATGGTTCCGGCGCAAACGAGAGGACGGTGGCACTGGCCCCCGTCTCCCTCGGGGCCGAGAAGAACCTTCTCTATCGCGCCTGGGTCGAGAGCCGGCGCAGCTATGTGGCCGAAGTCTCGGGAGGAAGGCTCGGGTACGTCCACATCCCCGACATGGGTGCAGGCACCCTCCAGCAGCTCTACCTCGATCTCGACCAGGAAAACCGCCTCCGCGAAGGGATCGTCGTGGATGTGCGTCACAACAATGGCGGGTTCGTGAACAACTACGCCCTCGACGTATTCACCCGACGCTCCTTCATGACGATGCAGCCGCGGGGGGGCGAGGCCGTCTCATCTCGGCACCAGCTCGGGCAGCGGGCCTACCTCGACCCGGTCATCCTGGTCACGAACCAGAACACGCTGTCCGACGGGGAAGACTTCACCGAGGGGTGGCGCGCACTCGGAATCGGCGAAGTGGTCGGGGAGCCGACGGCCGGGTGGATCATCTACACAGCCAACATGTCACTCTTCGACGGCACCGGGATCCGGCTTCCCTTCATCGGAATCCGGGATTCGCAGGGCGAGAACATGGAGCTCGTGCCGCGCCCAGTGGATGTCGAGGTCGAGCGTCCGAGCGGGGAGTGGTACACGGGGAGGGATTCCCAACTGGATATGGCGGTCGAGCGGCTTCTGGCGAGGATCGACGAACGGAGGTAGGGGGTCCGGGCTCAGCGTGGCCTTAGCACTCGGGGTGAGCAACGGGGGGTTTATCGCTTGTCCGAGAGTTACTGTCGCCGGTTTCAAAGATGACCAGTGGGATCGAGCACCACGAGGGCGCGATCCAGATGGTGGAGAAGCTGTTCGGCAGCCAGGACCGCCGTATTGAGCAATGCGCTCGCCGTCTTCACCGCGCTCCTCGCCGCGCACGCAACAACATTGCCGGACCCCCCCAGCCGGCGGTATCGTGGACCGGTAGTCCACACCCACTCCCACACAGACCCCACATGGCTGACGACGCCACTCGGCTGGGCGCAGCGCTTGTCGAGCGCTACCGCATCGATCGAGAGATCGGCGCCGGCGGCATGGCCACCGTCTACCTCGCCGAGGACCTGAAACATCGGCGGCGGGTTGCGGTGAAAGTGCTGCGGCCCGAGCTGGGCGCCGTCCTCGGCACGGACCGTTTCCTGGCCGAGATCAACGTCACGGCAAACCTGCAGCATCCTCATCTGCTGCCCCTTTTCGACAGCGGCGAGGCGGACGGGCTGCTGTTCTACGTGATGCCCTTCGTGGAGGGCGAGTCGCTGCGGGCACGGCTGGACCGTGAGCGGCAGTTGCCGGTGGAGGACGCGGTGCGCATCGCGAGCGCCGTCGCCAGCGCCCTCGACTACGCCCACCGCCATGGCGTCATCCACCGGGACCTCAAGCCCGAGAACATCCTGCTCCACGACGGCCAGCCGCTGGTGGCGGACTTCGGCATCGCCCTGGCCGTGAGCAATGCGGGGGGCGGCCGCGTCACACAGACGGGACTGAGTCTGGGGACGCCGCAGTACATGAGCCCGGAACAGGCCACCGGGGACCGGGTGATCGACGCCCGCAGCGACATCTACTCGCTGGGCGCCGTCCTCTACGAGATGCTGACCGGCGAGGCGCCCCACAACGGCAATACGTCGCAGGCCATCATCGCGCGACTGCTGACCGAGAAGCCGCGGAGCGTGCGGGCCACTCGGCCGGCCGTGCCCGCCCACGTGGAGGCCGCCGTGGACCGGTCGCTGGAGAAGCTGCCTGCGGACCGTTTCGCCTCTGCCCAGGAATTCACGGATGTGCTGACGGGCCGCACGACCGTGACTCCGACAGGCCCCGCGCCGATAATGGCTGGCACTGCAACGGAGGTGCGGGGCTGGCAGCACCTGCTCCGCGCTCCGTTGCTACGGACGGTTGTGATACTGGCAGCCCTCGGCGCCGCAGGGTTCCTGGCGCTGCAGGGACGGGCAGGACTGGACTCCCGGCTGCGGGGCGCTGCGGCGGGAACGATCCGGTTCGAATTGCCCAGCGTATTGGCCGACGGATCCGCGAGCGCCACCATCGCGGGCGTAGCCATCTCCCCGGATGGCAGGAGCCTTGTCCTCCGGTACATGACCTCCGACGGCGTGGCGCGCCTCTACCTGCGACGCTTCGATGAACTGTCACCGCGATTGCTGACCGGCGCCGCGGGAAGTGCGGTGTTCTCGCCGGACGGCCGCGAAGTGGCGTTCGGGCGGGGTGGCCAGTCGCTCTACCGGGTGAGCGTGGACGGCGGGAGTCCCGTGCTCGTCGCCGAGACGGCGGGGCTTCGGGGCGTGGCGTGGGCCCCGG